>CAKROW010000017.1 GCA_934373235.1 uncultured Blautia sp.
ATTTTGATGCCTATTTTCAACCTGTATAAAATTTTCAATGTTCTTTAAATTTAGCCTTGACTTTTTATTTGCAGGCTGGTTTTGATCATATCAGCGGAATAAGGCTTTTCAGATTCCTGTCCGCTGCTCACGTAAAAAAAGAGGGAACATATGCTGTCCCCTCTGATCTATCTCTGGAATACAGATTATTTACCGTTAACCATGTCTTTTAAAGCTTTACCAGCTTTAAATTTCGGAGACTTGGAAGCCGCAATAGTCATTGTCTCACCTGTCTGAGGATTTCTTCCCTCTCTTGCAGCTCTTGTGCTTACTTCAAATGTACCGAATCCAACAAGCTGGATCTTCTCACCCTTCTTCAGTTCATCAGTTACAACATCGATAAAAGATTTAAGAACAGCTTCTACATCCTTCTTGGAGAGGTTGGTGTCTTTTGCCATTGCTGCTACTAACTCTGTTTTATTCATGGTATTTCCTCCTAAAATAATGATTGTTCTCTTTTTATTAAACTTTGCCTTATATATATACCCCTTTTATCCCGTTGTGTCAAGGATTTTCGCATTTTACAGGGGTTTTTGGCTGTTTTTTTCTCTTTTTTTCAGCTCATTCCAGGACAGGCTGCAGGCTTCTTTATCCTCCGGCGAAAAAATCCTGGGATGGCGGTATACCATTTTGCGGGCAACACCATTTATCACATCCTCCAATGTAAACTCCCCCTGATCCCGGGCGATCTCGCACTGAAGAAGAACCAGCATGAGAACATCTCCCAGTTCCTCGCAGAGATTGCTTCCGTCCCCTGTATTTTTCAGGATATCAATACCTTCCAGCACCTCCTGTGTCTCATTTACCAAACTTTCTTTCAGGCTTTCATGTGTCTGTGTGCTGTCCCATGGACATTCTTTTCTCAGGCGGCTTATCACCTCACACAGTTCCTTAAATGTGTAATTCTCTTTTTTCTCCATTTTATTTTATGTACTCCCTGTCTTTTAAAAAGGATATCTTCTGAAACATTTTTCCGGAAAAGCTCCCCATATTTCCCTCTGGCTTATCAGTGTATCCAGTTTTTCCACACTTTTCCCGGAGATCACTGATTTTTTTCCTGTGTAGTAATGGTTGGCAAGCTTCCAGTATTTCTCCGGATACAGAAAACGGATCTTCAGGTTGATCCACTCCTCTCTGGAAATATGCCGTTCTTCATTGTAGATTCCAAGCATCTCCTCCCCAAGAGCAGTATCCCAGTTATATTTTTCCAGAAGTTTACGCATAAACCGGTACAGATCTGTCATCTGTATGTCAAAGCCCCAGTGCCGGAAATTGGTCACTGCCACCCCATCCTTTAAGATCAGGACATTATGCTGATTGTACTCCCCATGGCAGATACAGCCATTTTTCAGGGCAGCTTCCCTGAGACTTCCATATTCTGTCTCCTGAAGAAGGGCTGCCGCCTCCTCTCCTTTTTCCAGAAACCACTGCACGCTCTGGATGAATTTTTTCTCAAAGCTGTTGGACGGACCTTTTTTTCTCACAAAGCGGCGGATCTTGCGAAGTTCCTGATTATGCCTCAAAAACTCTTCCCTTAGATCTTTCTGTACATAATCCGGCTCTCCGGGAAGATTCATGACTTTATGGATCTCTGCAAGGGCAGTGATACTTTTCCTGATATCGTCTTCCGATCCTGTATCACATTCCCTGCCATCGAACCAGTTCTGCAGTGTATAAGGGATCTGGTCTTTATCCCTGCTTACCAGGGAACCTTCCTGATTCTCCAGATAGGTATCTGCTCTGCATCCTTTTTCTGTCAGTTTCCTTAAAAGCTGCTGTTCCATAGCCAGCTTTTTTTCTGAACCATGAAACTCTCTTATGATCACAGGCCCTTTTTCTGTCCTGCAAAATAAAGCGCCCCGGATACGCATGGATACGGATGCTGTAAGCCCGTACTGCTCCAGGGTGCTGAGACCATAATCATACAAATCGGCGTCCCCCCTGCCTTGATCCTGGCATGCCCGGCACGGGCATCTCTCACTGGATGATACCTTTCATCTTATGAGTGGGCGGGGCAGATTATGTTACCGCCTTACTTTCCGGAAATCTCCTCTGCAATAGCCAAAAGCTTCTCCCTGTGATTCAGTTCCGGATCTGAAAGCACCCGGTCCAGAAGCTTTTCAAGAAGCTCTCCCAGTTCAGGTCCTGCCGGATGTCCTGCCTGGATCAGGTCCCTGCCTGTAACTGCAAGCATCTTAAGAGATGTGCACTCCCTGCGGGAAAGAATTCCCCTGTAGGTTTCCGTAACCCCTTCAAGTCTTGCTATCTTTTCCTCTCTTCTGTAAGTACTCTGCGCCAGAAGATCTGCCCTCTGCACTTTAAGATATAAGGGAAAAAGCTCCTCTCCTATCAGGTTCACAGCTCTTCGCACTTCCTCCGGCTCTACTCCCGGTCTCAGATCATGGTAGCGGATCAGGCGGCAGGTATTCCGTATGGTGGCATTGTCAAATTTCAGGCGGCGGAGGATCTTCCCTGTAAGTTTTTCTCCTGCAGGGCCATGAGTCTTGAAATGATCCCTGCCGTTTTCATCCGTCTTCTTTACCACCGGTTTGGCAATATCGTGAAACAGCATGGTAATACGGAGAAGCCGGTCCGGCTCCATGTTCACAAGGCTCTTTAAAATATGCTCTCCTACTGTATAACAGTGATGAGGAGTATTCTGTTCTGTCTCCATACACACATCAAATTCCGGAAGAAACTGTGCAGTCAGTCCTGTTTCATATGCAATCCTCAGATAATCCGGGTGATCGGATGTGAGAAGCTTCACCAGTTCAGTCTGGATCCGCTCTGCACTTACATGTTCCAGATTCCCGGCCATTTTTCCTAATGCTTCTTTTGTCCGGTTTTCCACCTCAAAGCCAAGCTGTGCGGAAAAACGTACTGCCCGGAGCATACGGAGGGCATCCTCTGTAAAACGTTCCACAGGATCTCCCACACAGCGGATCATCTTTTTCTCAATATCATCCATGCCGCCAAACAGATCCACAAGGCCATGATCCGGATGGTACGCCATTGCATTGATGGTAAAATCCCTGCGTTTCAGATCCTCCTCAAGGCTTCTTGTGAAGGTCACTGCATCAGGATGTCGTCCGTCATGATACTCTCCGTCCACACGGTAGGTCGTCACCTCAAATCCTTCTTTGCCCATCATCACAGTTACTGTTCCATGCTGGATTCCCGTATCCACAGTTCTATGAAACAATGCCTTCACCTCCTCAGGCTGTGCCGAAGTGGTGATATCCCAGTCTCCCGGTTTCCTTCCCAGAATGGAATCTCTCACGCAGCCTCCCACAACGTAGGCCTCATATCCTGCTTCTCCCAGTGTACGGAGGATTTCTGCTGCTTTTTGCGGTATATTAATGGTCATGATCGTTCCTTTCATATTCACCTGTTTTTCAGGTTTCATGAAATATTATAACAAGCATCTCTCCACTTCGCCAGTGCCTGTTTGAAAAATCATTCCGGCAATCTGTACGACCTCTTTTGCCGGCATCCTAAAAAAGAATCCTGCTTGCAGGATTCTCCGCCTGCGGCGGGTCGCTTCAGCGACATAATTCCTCTCCGACGCAGTGCGATCCTGCCCGGAGGGCTTTTTTATGTCATTGGAACATTACGGAGTAATTTCCTATGACACAAAAAAGCAGCCCTGCCTTTCCGTTTGCTCCGGAATGAACAGGACTGCTTTTCTCTCTTCTTTTTTTATCACAGTGAAAAGGTTCCGTGAATATGGCTTTTCATTGTTTATCTGTTTTCCGGCCACGCAAGGATCAGCGCATCCTTTTCAAATCTGTGCATGGCAATCTGAGTTTTTCCATCTGTAACTGTAACCTCCGGCCTGCCACTTCGTCTCTCCTCCAGGTCAAGGACACGCACCTGATAGTTTTCCAGGGATTTCTTTACGACAAGCTTCGTATTGCAGGGAAGATAAAAAAGATACATTCCGTTCTCTCCCACTGCACCACGGATCTCCTCTGTGCTGTTTTCGATCAGCTCCTGTACCGGTGTCAGACAACCTGTCTCCTTTGTCTCCAGAAGTTCCCTGATATAGCCGTAATCCCAGGCCCCCGGGAATTTCAGTGCATCCTGCCAGATCCTTGCTGTGTCAAAACCCTCTCCCAGCATTTTGTTCTTTGGCATCCCGGCTGTATACCAGTTCCAGATACCGTGCGCTCCGTAGGTGATCCCTGCACAGGCTCCGGAAAGGATGCTCTGCCACGCCGCATGGCGTACATCTTCCCTTTCAAAACGTCCGTAAATGTTTCGGCTGTAACCCATCTGCTCATAGCATGGTTCACTGTTGATCACCGGTTTTCTGTTCTCTCTCGCCCACATCTTTTCCGCAAGTTTGTATGCCATATCCTGGCCATTGCAGTTATGTCCGGACTGATACATGTAAAAATCGATCTTTGATACAAAATCTTCCGGGATCACATCATAACCACGCTTAATATGAAGCCCTTTCAGAGTATCCGGGCTGCATCTGCAGATAGTATCCAGTACCTCTCTGTACCATTCCACAGCCTCCGGCGTATCAAAATCCGTATCTCCGCTTACAATATAGATCGGATCAAAACAGTCAAATACCTGATGCACCTTTTCTGTATAAGGTCTTAAGAGTTCTTTTGGCATAATGTTCCTGTCACAGATCCGACTGCCCCAGGTTCCAGGCGCATAGTTGACCCACAGAAGCACCAGCGCAAGCTGGAAGCCTTTCTCCACAGCCACACGGCACATATCTGCCGCATGACTGAAATAGCTTTCCTGAAAACCACCGCCGAAATCAAAGACCGCACCGTCTTCAGTGGGGAAAGGATATCCTCCCACATCCACCATACACCGGTCCCACTGGGGAAGTACATTGATCTGAAGCGCAGTAAAACCCTGTGCTTTTCTGTAATCCAGATAATACTCCCACTCAGTTTCCGTCACATTGGTAAATGCACTCCATATGGTATCTGCAAGATAAAAGAATGGTTTTCCGTCTTTCTCAAATGTTCTTCCATTTCTGTCAACTGTCAATCTTCCCATGTACTGCTCCTTAATTTTCCACGCGGATCACCGCATCTCCTGTTTTTACAATGCCTTTTCCAAGAATCTCAGGCTCTTTGAAATCATCACTGTTTGTCACCACCATCGGTGTGGTTGTCTCAAAGCCTGCTGCCTTTACTGCTGCAAGGTCTACAGTTACAAGTAACTGTCCTTTTTTTACTTTCTGTCCCTCTTTTACATGAACGGAAAATCCTTTTCCCTTCATCTCCACGGTATCCATTCCAATGTGGATCAGAACCTCTGCTCCGTTATCTGTTGTAAATCCTACTGCATGGCCTGTGTCAGCCACCATTGTGATCTCGCATTCTGCCGGTGCCTTGATCTCACCGTTTTCCGGAATAAATGCCACACCTTTTCCAAGTGCACCACTTGAAAATACCGGGTCCTTGATGTTCTCAACTGCCACACACTCGCCGTCAACCGGAGCTGCCAGGATAACTTCTCCTGCTTTTGCTTCTGTCTTTGCCTCTTCCTTTGCTGCACTCTCATTTCCTCCCAGGATCATGGAATCATCAAATCCGAAGAAATAAGTCACAATTGCCGCACCGAAATATGCAATGGCACATGCCACACAGAATCCTGCAAAACCTTTTCCAATGTATGCAGGAAGTGTAAGGATACTGGTTCCTACCAGTGTGGGAACGCCGGTTCCTGCCCATGCAACAATGGCACCTGCAATAGCGGAAAATACCGCTCCAATGGCAAATGGTTTTTTGTATTTCAGTGTGATACCGTAGATAGCCGGCTCTGTAATACCTGCCAGGACTGCGGAAAGTGCCGCACTTCCTGATGTTGCTTTTAAGTCTTTGTTCTTTGTCTTAAGGAATACGCCAAGTGTTGCACCGGCCTGTGCCATGTTGTTAGGTCCTGTGATAACAAAAAGTGTATCCCTTCCAAACTCTGCAATATTGTTAAATACGATAGGTACAAATCCATAATGAAGTCCGAACATAACGATGACCGGCCACAAGCCGCCAAGGATAAATCCTGCGATCACCGGGTTAAATCCTACCAGTCCTGTATATCCGGATGCCAGAAGGCTTCCAAGCTTATCGGAAACCGGTCCGATCACAAGATAGGTTGCAGGTGTCATAACTGCCAGGCAGGTAAGTGGTGTCAGGAAATTCTTGCAGACTTCCGGATAGATCTTCTTCAGAAGCTTCTCAAGCTTTGACATCACATAAACTGCCAGGATAATGGGAATCACGGAGTTCTGGTAATTAATAAGAACTACCGGGATCTTCAGGAAACTTAATGTTTCTCCCGCACTGTAGGCTGTTGTAAGATCCGGATAAACCAGAGCTGCTGCCAGTGCAACTGCCACGAACCTGTCACATTTGAACTTGGTCGCCGCTGTATATGCCAGAAGCACCGGCATAAATGTGAACAGGGCATCTGCTGCTGCGTAAAGGATCCTGTAGGTTCCCATTTCCGCTGTCATCCACCCCATTGTGGTGCAGAGGATCAGAAGGCCTTTGAGAAGACCTGCTCCGCACATGGCTCCCAGGAGCGGTGTGAATACGCCTGCCACAGTATCAATAAACGCCTCATAAAGCTTCTTTTTTGTCTTTGGCCCTTCTTCCGTACTCTCTCCAAGTTTGATGTCTGTCACTTTGCCGATGGTGTCATACACATCACCTACATGGTTTCCGATGACCACCTGGATCTGTCCCGCACCTTCCATAACGGTGATCACACCTTCTGTCTGGGAAAGCTGATCCTTCTGAACCTTACTTTTGTCTTTCACTGCAAACCGAAGTCTTGTGGCACAGTGTACCAGTGATTCCACATTGTCGGCTCCGCCGATATACTTCTCAATGTTTTTTGCAAGAGCAGTATAATCTTTCACCTTATTTTCCTCCTTAAAATATCCGGAAGCTGTATGCTTCTCTTTCTGATAGGGACACTTTAACACGTGGAGAAAAAGGCTTCAATCCCCTCTGGTTTTTTCTATATATCGCACAAAATACGGCTGTTTTTCTGATCTTCCCCAAAAGAGTTTTGTAAAAAATAAAGATGCTTTTAAATTTTCTTTAAAAGCACCTTTATGGTTTCAGTAAATATATCTGGTTTTGTCAAAAACACTGTTGCCCTCGATCATACGGGTTTTGTAGTATACACGGATGATCTCCGTCTCCTCATCCTCAATATGCATGATCAGATGCCGAAGCGCCGCCCCATGACGTTTGGTGTGGATTCCCTTGATCTGGGTCAGGGAAAAGCTGTTCAATCCTACCGGCGGCAGGGCATCAAAACCTACCAGGGAAATATCTCTGGGGATACGTACCTTACGCTCAAGGAGAGCTTTGATCACCCCCACAGAAACCACTGAACTTTCCAGAAAAAATGCTGTCGGCCTTCTTCTGCCCTCTTCCAGGTATCTCAGGGTATTTTCGTATACCTCATCCTCCGTATTTCCCATATGGATGATCCGGTTGTGGACATCCCCGCACTCCTGACGGGCCATTTCCAGCACAAAGGCTTCCCTGCGTTCCACAAAATTATAAATATCAAGATCTTCCGCAAGATAGGCAATATGGCTGTGTCCTTTTTCCATAAGATAACGGATACCGCTGCGGATCCCCTCCCGGTTATCCAAAAGAAAGCAGTCCACGCCTTCCTCATAAAAGCTGTTGTCTCCTACCACCACCGGGATCTTAAGTCTTAAGAAAGGAAAAATATCATCTCTGTCCATCTCGGCCCCGATAATATAAAGCCCCTTCACTGCCTTCTTTTCAAGCTGTCCAAAAAGTCCCTCCAGGCTGTCAGTCTTCTCATAGTAGATCCAGGTCTCCATACGGTAGCCGTACTTCCCGGAAACCTTTGAAAATTCCACGGGAACTGCCTTTCCTCTGCCTGCGGCACGGTTCATGATGATGCCGTTTTTGATGTATTCCAGCATCACCACAAGCCCTTTGTCATTTTCACATGCTGCATGTCCGTAAATCTTTTCTTCCTGCTGCCGCAGGTATTCCTGTACCCTCTCACGGGTCTTCCGGTTCACACCGGGCTTCCCGTTAAGGGCGAGGGATACCGTAGCCTCAGAAAGCTGCAGAGCCTCTGCAATGTCCTTTGACTTTATCTTCATACTCACCTTGTCAAGCGGATATCCGCAGTCCAAATTCCATCAGATTAATATGCACGGCCCCAGTAAACCATCTTCCTGGCCGGTTTTCCGCAGCATACGCACACATCGCTTAACTGCTCCTGCTTAAACGGCATACATCTGGATGTAGCCTGGAAATCTTCTTTGATCTTATCCTCGCACGCACGGTCGCCACACCACATAGCCTTGATAAATCCAGGCTTGGAGTTGATGATCTCACCGAACTCCTCATAGGTTTTTGCAACATAGGTATGTGCATCTCTGTGAGTACGCGCACGCTCAAGCATGTCACTCTGAATAGTATCCAGAAGCTCCTTCACCTTATCTGCAAGCTCCTCAAAGGATACTGTGTATTTCTCACGGGTATCTCTTCTGCAGAGAACAGCCTGGCCGTTCTCAATATCCTTCGGACCACACTCAACACGGATCGGAATACCACGCATCTCCTGCTCTGCAAACTTGAATCCCGGGCTCTTGTCTGTATCATCAACTTTCGCACGGATCCCTGCTGCCTTCAGTGCTGCAAGAAGCTCATCTGCTTTCTCCATAACACCCTCTTTACGCTGCTGGATCGGAATGATCACAGTCTGTACAGGTGCGATTCTCGGAGGAAGGACAAGACCGCTGTTGTCGCCGTGAACCATGATGATGGCACCGATCATACGGGTTGTCATTCCCCAGGATGTCTGATGAACATATTTCAGTGTGTTATCTTTATCTGTATACTGGATTCCAAATGCCTTTGCAAAACCATCTCCGAAGTTATGGCTTGTACCGGACTGAAGAGCCTTGCCGTCATGCATCAGGGACTCAATGGTGTAAGTAGCCTCCGCACCTGCAAACTTCTCCTTGTCAGTTTTCTGTCCGCGGATAACCGGAATAGCCAGAACCTCCTCGCAGAAATCTGCATACAGGTTCAGCATCTGGATGGTACGCTCCTCAGCCTCCTCAGCAGTAGCATGAGCAGTATGGCCCTCCTGCCACAGGAACTCCCTGGAACGAAGGAACGGACGGGTTGTCTTCTCCCAGCGCACAACAGAGCACCACTGGTTGTATACCTTCGGAAGATCTCTGTGGGACTGGATCTCTTTCTGGTAGAAGTCACAGAACAGAGTCTCTGAAGTCGGACGCACACAAAGTCTCTCCTGAAGAGGATCAAGGCCACCATGTGTCACCCATGCAACCTCCGGTGCAAAGCCCTCTACATGATCCTTCTCTTTATCAAGAAGAGACTCCGGGATAAAGATCGGCATGTAAACATTCTCTACGCCAGTCTCCTTAAATCTGCGGTCAAGCTCATGCTGGATATTCTCCCAGATCGCATAACCTGCAGGTTTGATCGCCATACAGCCCTTAACACTTGTATAGCCGCAAAGCTCAGCCTTCTTAACAACGTCTGTATACCACTGAGCAAAATCCTCATCCATAGACGTAATGGCCTGTACTAATTTCTTTTCTTTTGCCATGATAATTCTCCTTTTTTTCAAAAAAAATAAGCCATTCAGATCCCATACAAGGGACCGAATGACTTCGGCGGTACCACCCCGGTTAACAGCACATCTGCTGTTCACTCAATACCCGTTAACGCCGGAAAAACACGCCACGCTTCAATCACGCAGAGCTCCGAGGCCGGTTCCACGGTTCATCTGGCAGGATCCTCACACCACCGTCTGACTATCGCCAGAGGGAATCCCTCTCTGTACCATATCCCCATGTACTATTCTCATCATCGCCGTATCTTTGATATATTCTATGTGAAAAAACCCTCAAAGTCAACCCCAAACCGTGAAAATGTCAAACCTGATACCGCCATTTTTTATAGAGTCTCCCTTTACGACAAAACAGGATTTGATCTTTGACTCATTTCCGGACGGACACACACAACACCATGCTTTCTGTCAGATCCGGGTAAAATGATACAGACGGCTCTTGAAATCTCCCCAGAAATCTCTCATCAGGAATCCGCCCTTCATCAGCAGCTCTCCCGTATAAGTTTCCTCAGTCCCCTCCAGCCTGTAAGATGCTGACGGATCAAAACCCTTCAGGAAAACTTTTCTGGAATGGCTGTTAGGTACTCCCAGAACCTGTACATAAGTTACCAGCACTTCACTTTTGTCCTTTGACGCAAGTGCCCAGCAGTCAAACTTATGGTTCTCCCTGTAGGATGCAATGCGATAATAGTCTCCCTGCTGGATCAGGTGTCTGTACCTGTTATAAGTAGCTGTCTGCTCCGGAATAAGTGCCCTGTCCTCCTCCGGGATCTTTGTGATATCCAGCTCATAACCAAAGGTTCCTGCAAGTGCCACATGACCTCTTGTCTCAAAAGGTGTCACACGTCCCACAGAATGGTTAGGGCAGTCACTGACATGGGCTCCGATCACGGAAAGAGGATACACAAGGGCAGTTCCCTCCTGGATCATAAGACGTTCCACTGCATCTGTATTATCAGAGCACCAGATCTGCGGGCTGTAATAAAGCATACCCGGGTCAAAACGTGCGCCGCCTCCTGAGCAGTTCTCAAGAAGGAGATCCGGAAATTCCGTGATCAGCCTTTCCTGAAGTTCGTACACTCCAAGGACATATCTGTGGAAAAGCTCTTTTTGTCTTTCTTTCGGCAGGTAGGTGCTTCCCATATCTGAAAGCTGACGGTTCATATCCCATTTTACATAGGCGATATTGGCACTTCTTAAGATAGACGCCACACACTCGTAGGCATAATCTCTCACCTCCGGCCTTGACAGATCCAGCACATACTGGTTTCGGCTCTGTGTAGCCTCGCGTCCGCAGATCTGGATCGCCCATTCAGGATGGGCACGGTAAAGATCAGAATCCGGGGAGATCATCTCCGGCTCAAACCAGATACCAAACTGAAGTCCGATCTTATTCACTTCATCTACCAGATGCTTCAGTCCTCCTGTGATCTTCTCCGTATTTACCTTCCAGTCACCAAGGGAGCAATTATCTGCATTACGTTTGCCAAACCATCCGTCATCCATGACCAGCATCTCAATACCGCACTCTTTGGCCTGTCTGGCAATAGCAAGAAGCTTGTCTGTATCAAAATCAAAATATGTAGCCTCCCAGTTATTGATAAGGATGGGGCGTTTCTCATATTTGAATTTGCTCCGGATCAGATGGTTCATGTAGAAGTTATGGTAGCTTCTGGTCATTTCCCCAAGTCCGCTTCCCGAATAGACCATCACCACCTCCGGAGCCAGGAACTCTTCTCCCGGTTCCAGAAGCCAGGAAAATTCCTCCGGATTGATCCCCATGGTCATACGCAGGTTATCAAACTGGCACAGCTCTGTCTCAGCCATAAAATTACCGGAATAGACAAAATGCATGGCATAAACCTTACCCTGTTCCTGATCAGTCCCATTGGTCACAAGGGCAATGAACGGATGCTCCTGATGGCTGGATTCTCCTCTCGCCGAAGAGATCACCTGCTTTCCATAATGGAGTTCTGCTGTCTGGATGTGCCGCTCTCTCGCCCAGGTTCCGTGAAGGGACAGCATGGAAAAATCCTCGTTATCCATATCCAGGCAGGCACTCAGGATCTTTTCCACACGGAGATCCTCTTTGCCCTTATTCTGCACACGTACACTTCGGGTGATCACGTTTTCCTCCGGAAAAGCAGTGTAGGAGAGAACAACTTCAAGATCAAGGCTCTCATCTCTCATAGTGATCTCCAGTGTCTCTGCCTCATCCTCCGCTGCAAAGGAAGCCGGGAGTCCCTTGATCCCTTTTTTGCCTGCATAAATCTTATGGCCTGCATAGTGGAGCTCGCAGCCCATATCTCCTGCCCCATTGCGGATATTCAGGCAGCTCTCCCTGTAATCTCCGATCCCGCCTGTAGGGTACTCCATTGGAAAGAAATCAAGAAAAGCTGATTTTTCTCTTTTGTTCACAGAAGGGGTATAGGGCGGCTCTTCCATTCTGAGAAGGTAATTATCAGCCTCCATAAGGAGCCTGTCGCCATAATAAACATGTCCCAGAAAACCTTCCGGGCTTAATCCCATCAGATAGGTGCTTTTTTCCGTGTCAAGACGGAACATCTTTTTTGATTCATTATAACTGATCGCCATGGGAAACTCCTTTATCCTGACCAGGATCTTCCTGATCATATATTATTTTATTTGTATTTTAATCATTATTTAGCTAGACATCAACTTAAAATATTTATTTTTCTCTGCTCCACAGGGGTCTTCCGGTCACTGCCTTCAGGGACGGGATCCCCATATATCGGTTCAGGTCTTCTGTGAGGATGCGGATCTTTTCCCTGGTATCCCGCTCCGGATAGGTAAGCCTTCCGGCGATCCTTGTAATAAAGTCCTCCTCCTCAATGATCTCGCAGGTTTCCGGGAAATTGATATCATAATACTGGGCAAGATAGGATACCCAGTAATCCACAGGAACCTTTCTGTCAGAAGAAAGGACCGATTCCCGGCGAAGGCAGGATTCCCACACTGCCGGGGATATCAGTCCAGCTCCCGCCTCTTTCCCGGAAACACCCAGCATAGCTTCCACAGAAGCCTCCAGCTTCACCCTGCAGTTGTCAAGTTTATCCGCATCACGGATAAGCTGTGCATGAAAAAATGCGTTCTCATCATGGATCCCCTCCAGTCGGAAATCGCTGTGTTTCTCAATGGCTACACGGATCACATCATCATAGCTGTCATCTGATATGAACCTGCGGATCATATTCTCCCCGCCAAAAAGCAGCTCTGCCCCGTACACCGCATGGTCCATAGTTCCCGGCTCAAAGCTGTGAAACCTGCGGATCTGCTCAAAACGTCCGATATCATGGAGAAGTCCGATGAGCTCAGCCAGCTCCTGCTCTTCTCTGGAGATCCCCATTCTTCCTGCGATCTCCCCTGCGTATTTCACAACTCCGTATGTATGCAGGATCTTCAGCCGGATCTGTTCATCTTCACGGTCATATTCATCCAGATATTTTTCAAATTCCCGTTTCGCTTTTGCAATGTCTATCATAATATCCCCCTTTTCCCGGATATTTCTCACGAAATCTTTTCCTGTCACTATAACTGATTATAGCTGACAAGATCCTGAAATACCAGAACAAAATACCAGAATATCCTTCCGAACCTTCGGCCTCCAATAAAAAGTGCTGTAAAGTTAAAAAAGAATCCTGCTTGCAGGATTCTCCGCCTGCGGCGGGTCGCTTCAGCGACATAATTCCTCTCCGACGCAGTGCGATCCTGCCCGGAGGGCTTTTTTATGTCATTGGAACATTACGGAGTAATTTCCTATGACATAAAAAAACACCGCCTGCATATTTTCATGCAAAGCGGTGTTCCGTAACATACACTTTATTTTGTGAGAACTTTGCTTACAGCCTCTTTCCAGCCTGCATATTTCTGCTCACGTACAGTCTTGTCCATAGCCGGCTCAAATTTGGTTCTGCTCATCTTTGCAAAAACCTCATCCCTGCTATAGATGCCTGCTGCAATACCTGCTGCATAAGCAGCACCGATTCCGGAAAGTTCCTCAGCGGAAGGTACCTGGACAACCACATCCGCAATATCACTCTGGAACTGCATAAGATAATGATTCTTTGTAGGACCTCCGTCTACGCGAAGCTCACCGATCTCAATGCCGGACTCCTCGCTCATGGCTTTCACAACATCTGTGATCTGATATGCAATGCAGTCAAGACCTGCACGCACAACCTCTGCCCTCTTGGTGGTTCTTGTCATTCCATAGATCACACCTGCCGCCTCGCTGTCCCAGTAAGGTGCACCCAGTCCTGTAAATGCCGGAACAAGATAGGTTCTGTCACTTGGGTTTGCAGACAGTGCAAGTTCCTCAGTCTCTCCTGGAGAAGAGATCAACTGAAGGTCATCTTTCAGCCATGTGATAACAGCGCCTGTATAGTTGATATTTCCTTCCAGCACATAGTTTACCTCTCCGCCAAGCTTCCATGCAAGGGAAGTAACAACACGATTGCTGTAAACAGGCTTCTTTCCGATGTTCATCATTATAGATGAACCGGTTCCGTAAGTTGTTTTGATCATACCAACATTGACACAGCCCTGTCCGAATAATGCACCATGGGAATCTCCCAGCACTCCGCGGATCGGGATCTCTTTATCCAGATATCCGTCAAAGTCCGTATAACCGTACTCTCCATCTGAATCTGTAACCTCTGCCAGGCAGGATACCGGAATATGGAAAAGTCCGCATACTTCTTCATCCCATTTCAGCTCACCGATGTTGAACATCTGTGTTCTGGATGCATTTGAGTAATCTGTGCGGAATTCCCTGCCACCTGTCAGCTTATATACCAGCCAGCTATCGATGGTTCCACAGCACAGCTCTCCTCTGTCAGCCTTCTCCTGTACACCTGGTACATTCTGGAGAACCCAGGCGATCTTTCCTGCTGAGAAATAAGGAGAAAGCTGAAGGCCTGTATGGGAACGGATCATCTCTCCGTGACCTTCTTTTTCGATTGCTTCACAGATCCTGGCGCCGCGGGCACACTGCCATACAACTGCGTTGTATACCGGCTTGCCTGTTGCACGGTCCCATACCATTGCAGTCTCTCTCTGATTACTGATACCAAGTACTGCAATATCATTTTTATTGATTCCAGCCTTTTCCACAAGGTTCTTCACTACTGCCACTGTATTCCGGTAGATCTCCTCCGGATCATGCTCAACCCAGCCGCGCTCGTCAATGTACTGTTTATGGGGCAGGTCGCTTCGGCAGAGAAGAGTGCCCTCCTCATCAAAGAGGAGAGCCTTTGTTCCCTGTGTACTCTGGTCAATACCCAATACGTATTTTGCCATTTATTCCACCTATATTATTTCAGAGCTTCTTCTACAGTTTTTACAATGCCTTCTGCATTCAATCCGTAATAATCAAATACTTCTTTGGAAGTACCGGATACTACCGGTGCGTCCGGAAGGCTCATGTTCAGGACACGCTTCGGGCATGCTTTGCCTACTACCTGGCTTACCATGGAGCCAAGTCCGCCGAAGGGTGCATGCTCCTCAACGGTTACAACTGCTTTTGCATTTTCTGCTGCTTTTACGATCGCAGCCTCATCAAGAGGTTTTACGCAGTACATATCAACAACAGTTGCGCTGATGCCTTTGTCTTTGAGAAGAGCTGCTGCATCTTTTGCAGGTTTTACCATCTCGCCGCATGCGATGATAGCTACATCTGTTCCCTCGCATACAACAGTAGCCTTATCCATCTCAAAAGGAACATTACCCTCTTCGTAAACAGGATCTACTGCATTACGTCCGACACGTACATATGCAGGTTTCTCATCTTTCAGAAGGGCTTTTGTAAGCTCTTTTGTCTGAAGGTGATCACTTGGGATATATACTCTCATGTTAGGAATTGCTGCCATAGCTGCGATATCCTGTGCGGAATGATGGCTCATTCCCAGTGCACCGTAGCTGACACCACCACTGATGCCGATCAGTTTTACGTTTGTGTTGGAGTAAGCTACGTCAACCTTGGCCTGCTCATAGCTTCTTGTGGAAAGGAAGCATGCCGGAGATACAGCATAGGATTTTTTGCCGCATTTTGCAAGTCCTGCTGCGATACCTACCAGATCCTGCTCTGCGATACCTACCTCAACGAACTGTTTCGGGTATGTATCCGCAAATGGTGTAAAGGAACCACTTCCTCTGGAATCACTGCAAAGTGCTACGATATCTTTATCTGTTTTCGCTGCGTCCATCAGGACTTCACAAATCATCTGTTTATTGGCAATCTTACTCATTGAGAGCAGCCTCCTTTCTTGCTTCCAGATCTTTCATGATCTGCTGGTACTCCTCGTCGCTTGGTACATGATGATGCCAGGAAGCCTTGTTCTCCATTACGGAAGAACCGCAGCCCTTAACTGTGTTTGCGATAAGTACGGTTGGTTTTCCTTTAACTGTCTTTGCCTCCTCAAAAGCAGCGTTCAGCTCATCAATGCTGTTTCCGTCTTTAACATCGATCACATTCCAGCCAAAGCTTCTGAATCTCTCATGAAGGTCATCATGATGCATAACATCCTCTGTATTGCCGGAGATCTGAAGACGGTTTCTGTCAACGACTGCACACAGGTTGTCAAGCTTGTACTGGCTTGCTGCCATTGCACCTTCCCATACAGAGCCCTCTGCAAGCTCACCGTCACCCATTACAGTGTAAACACGGTAATCTCTTCCATCCATCTTTCCTGCAACTGCCATTCCAACGCTTACCGGAAGACCATGTCCCAGGGAACCGGAGTTCATCTCGATCCCGGGAAGCTTGTTGTTTGGATGTCCGATGAATTTTGTATTGAATTTGCTGAATTTCTCAAGTACTTCCTCAAGTGTGAAGAATCCCTTCTTTGCAAGTACTGCATAGAGAGCCTCAACGGAATGTCCCTTACTCATGACAAAACGGTCACGATCCGGTGAGTCCATTGTCTCAGGTGTTACATTCATCTGTTTGAAATACAGGGTTACAAGAGTATCCATGACACTCATATCACCACCGATATGTCCGGCCTTACCAGCACGGATGATTTCAATGACGTCTTTTCTCAGGTCATAAGATAAAGCAGTCAGGTTTTCCATAGTTTATTCTCCTCTTTTCTTCATTCACTGACAGGGTGTATTGTTAAGATCACTCACCGCGAAGATATGCCTTTACATCCTCTTCGATCGGATCATAGAGATCTGGTGCCACACCGATATATTTACAAGCCTCATAAAGTACCGGAACAACGTCCTTGTGGATACCTACGCAGTGATGGATGTATGGTCCCTCAACCAGTTTGGCTTCCAGACGTTTGATGTTCTCAACTTCAACCCAGAGATAAGTTCCCATTCCCTTAGGTCCGTCAACACCTTTGGCATGTCCCAGAAGAAGTGAATACTCTCCGTTGTCTCCATCGAAACGTACAAGGGATACATCTCCGTGTTTTGCCTCTGCTGTGATTGCTCCCGGATGGCTGAATGCCAGCGGGTATGTGATCTTCGGTGTCTCTTTTGCAACGGAGATCGGCCATGGACCGCAATGCTGAAGAAGCTCACCATTCTCAATATCAGGATGACGGATGGTCCAGTCTGCGAAGAAGCTTCTCTTCTCGCCCATTGTTGCTGCCTCAACCATAAGTGCTGTGATCGCTCCGTGGATATCAGTCTCACATACAACCGGGATTCCCTCTTCATTAAGAAGGGAGTTAGCTGCACATGGCATGATTCCGATCTCGCTCTGTAACTGGTTCCAGCACTGGATCGCTCCTGCCTGGCAGCCGTATTTTGTAATGAGGTTCTTCATTGCAACCTTAAGAGCAGCTACATTCTCAAGCTCTTCATCCTTGATGTCGATGATCATGTTCTCTCTGCAGTACTCAACAACCTTGGCAACCTCTGTCTTCTCAGCCTTTACCTTCTTCATCTCATCGGTAACTTCCGGCATCGGGATCGGTGTAAGCTGGATGTTGAACTTCTCAAGAAGCTCACCCTCGTTGCACATGGTTGACCAGAACTCATAAGGTCTTGTGGAAATCTGAAGAATACGCATATTCTTAAATTTCTTAACTACATTACAGACAGCCATAAAATCTCTTAAACCTCTCTCGAATACCGGGTCATTGAGACGGCAGTTTGTCATGTATGTAAACGGGATCTGGAAACGGCGGAGAACCTTACCTGTTGCAAAAAGTCCGCACTGTGTATCACGAAGACGCACACCGTTTGGCTCAGGTCTCTCATCCAGAGGTCCCCAGAGAAGTACCGGCACGTTCAGCTCTTTGGCAAGTCTTGCACACTCAAACTCTGTTCCGAAGTTGCAGTGTGGAAGGAACAGACCATCGATCTTCTCTTTCTTGAATTTCTCTGCGATCTTGATTCTTCCTGCCTCATCATAGAGAAGTCCCTCGTCGTTTACGTCTGTGATGTCAACAAAATCAATTCCAAGTTCTTTCAGGCGGTCTGCTGTAAGACCTCTGTACTTAACAGCATCCGGTGCGCTGAAGATGCTTCTTCTTGTAGGTGCATACCCTAATTTGATATGATCCATTTCTGTTCCTCCTTAATAAATATATGTTTCAGGGACCGTACCCTGTTGTTTCTGTTTTGCTGTTTCTGAAACCATAACAGATGGACTCTGTTTTGTTTTTCTGTTTCTAAACATTATTATAAACATTTTATATGTTATTTCAACTGTTTTTTATATTTTTACAGTAAAACATGAAAATAGCCAAAAAAACAATCTATATTTTGGTTATATTAGACAGGTTTTCCACGTATTTTACCTGATACATAGGTTAAATATGTAAACGTTTATATAAACATATTTAAACACTGTAAACCAGACCTTTTGCCACAGTATTATAACTGCGCCCTTTTTTATGTCATTGGAACATTACGGAGTAATTTCCTATGACACTAAAAAAGGGATCCGGAACGCTCTCCCGCAGCCCCGGATCCCTTTTGTCTCTGTTTTTATGATCTTTTACGAACCTTTTCCCCCGAATACAGTCCGTTTTATTTCTCTACCAGATTCCTCACAGTATCTCTGTATATGATCTTGGGGCATACCTGGATCTTAAGAACTGCTCCTCCGTCAATACCCTCGATCATCTCCGAAACCCTGCGTACTGCGATCTTGCCCATCTCCCTGTTGGGTACCCTCTGGGTGGTAAGTGCAGGTGAGGAGATCTCACTGAATGGAAGGTCATCAAATCCTGCAATGGAAATATCCTCCGGAATACGGATTCCCTTCTCCTGAAGAGCTTTCATAGCTCCCAGGGCGATCATATCATTGTCTGCAAAAAACGCAGTGGGAAGCTTCGGATTTCCTTCCAGGTATTTCAGCATATCCTGATATGCTCCATTCATGGATGTGCCAAGTGTTACTGTATATTCTTCCTTATAGGGAAGCTTTTTTTTGCGCAGAGCAGTCTGAAATCCCACAAAGCGAGAGCGGAAACCTTTGATCCTGTAAGATCCTCTCAGGTATCCCACTTCCCTGTGGCCGTGATCAAGAAGATATTCTGTCATCCTTCTGGCTGCATCTGCATTGTTGATAAGCACACAGTTAAATTCCATGGATTCCGTCCAGTAATCCAGCACAACCAGAGGGCATGGCGCATTTTTGAATGGTTCCAGATCCCCGTCCATCATCTCTGTGCCAAGAACTACCACTGCAGCTCCCTGCTCGTTTAAAAGAGCCTTTACCTGTTCCAGATAATCTGCATCCCTCTGGTCTGCCCTGCATACTACCATCTCATATCCCAGACGTCTGCACTCCTCCTCAAATCCTTCGGTAAGGCTCTGAAAAAAAGGCGTATCATCAATGATCTTGCCATTTTTCTTAAATACAAGCAGCTTGATCTTGGTGACTGAATTTACACTGAGATATCCTGTTTCCCTGGCGATCCGGAAAATCTCCTCCGCTGTATCACGGTTCACCCCTTTTTTGTGATTCAGGGCATTGGAGATGGTCGCCGGGGAATAGCCTGTCATACGGCTTAAATCGCGTATACTAACTTTCATGATCGTTTCTCCTGACATTATAATCCAGGACTTTCCCACAGCCTTCTCCTTCTGTGGGGGCGTCCCTTTCCGTCCATCTGTTACAGTCAGGGTAAAATTAATATAAAATCAGTATAGCATCTTTGTAAACAGAACACAAACACTTTTCTGTTTTGTTTATATATGTTTATATAAAAATTGCGAAAACAGTCCTTTGCAAAACTGTTTAAGGATGTACGGTCCGGTTATTTTCGTACAAATGTTACTGTATATTCTCCTGAACCGGCCTCTGCCTTCATGCAGCCTTCTCCCTCTGCAAAGGTAAGTCCGTCACTGTCTTTGATCTCTCCGGCCCCATCCAGACAGATCGTTGCAGTTGTATTTACCGGAACATTTACTTTGAGAACTGTTTCCCCGAAACGCTCCTCCCAGCGGCATTTCACAGGTCCGTAAACAGAATCATACTGTGCATCCACATACTCCAGATTTCCACCCATTCTCGGATAGATCACGGAATGTTTGTAGCCAGGCTTCTTCTCATCTACCTCAAGACCTGCCATAACGCGTACCAGCCACTCTCCGATGGCACCGTATGCATAATGGTTGAAGGAGTTCATATCTGCACTCCACATGGTTCCGTCCGGTTTCAGACCGTCCCAGTGCTCCCACACAGTTGTTGCACCTTTCTTGACCTGATACAGCCATGAAGGGAAGTCATCCTTAAGAAGAAGCTCATAAGCTTCTTTTACGTGACCATTCTGACTTAATGCATGACAGAAATACGGTGTTCCCACAAAACCTGTTACCAGGTGTCCGTTTTCTTTTGCAAGAAGGCGGAGAAGTCCTGCAACTGTTTTTTCTCTGTATTCTTCCGGCGCAAGTCCGAAATACAGTGCAACGATATGTGCAGTCTGGGTCTGTGCTGTCATCTCACCGTTCTCATCGTAGAATGTTTTCTGGAATTTCTCCACGATCTTATTATAGAGATCTGTATATTCCTTCACATCCTCCTCACATCCCAGCGCTTCTGCGATCTTTACAAAAAGTCCTGTGGAGTATGCAAAGTATGCAGTACAGGTCAGGTCATTCGGAGTTGCTCCGAAATAGCTTCCCTCCTCTGCATCAAGTGCCACCCAGTCACCAAACTGGAGCTTGTAGTTCCAGATATAATCCTTTGCATGGTTCTTCATGAAATCGATCCAGCCCTTCATGCTCTTATACTGGATCTTCAGGATCTCCCTGTCTCCAAATGTAAGGTACATGGTCCATGGGTTCACTACTGCCACATCTGCCCAGGCTGCTGCTGAATGGCTGCCCTGTTTCAGAAGCCAGTTGTCACCCTCATTTCCGGAAATGATATCCGGGACAACATGTGCAACGCCGCCCTCCGGTGTCTGATCTGCCTCCACATCCCTCAGCCATTTACGGTAGAAAGAATAGGTGTCCTCAAGGAAACATGCAGTACGGCAGAAAATCTCCGCATCTCCGGTCCAGCCAAGACGCTCATCCCTCTGCGGGCAGTCAGTAGGAACATCCACAAAGTTGCTCTTAAGTCCCCAGAGGATATTATGCATAAGCTGGTTCAGATCCGGATTGGATGTTTCGATCCTGCCTGTGCGTTCCATCTTTGTATGGATGGCATGTGCCGTAAAATTCTCAAGCTTCGGCTCTCCCGGGAAGGAAACAACCTTTGCGTAGCGGAATCCCATAAATGTAAAGGATGGCTGGTAAATAATATCTCCGTCATATCCGAAAGTATACTGCATGGACTCCTTGGCATCTCTTAAGTTGTCAAGGTATACATTTCCCTCGGAATCCAGTACCTCGAAGCAGTCCAGACGGATCATGTCACCTTTTTTACCCTGGGCACGTACTTTGATCCATGCACTCATGTTCTGACCAAAATCAATAACTGTATCACCCTGTGGTGTCTTAAAGATCTCTACAGGTTTGACCTCGTCCATAAGGGAAACCCTGCCGCTGCCCTGTCCTGTGAGAACAGCAAGATCATAGTCGATCTTACGTACCGGTCTCCACTGGCCCTTTTTGCAGCCAGCCACTGCCCAGCCGTCAATCTCTTTTGCAGCATCATAAATCTCTCCATCATAGATCTCCGCAAAAACTACCGGTGCATCTGCGCCGCTCCAGCTCTCATCTGTGACAACCACTTCCTCTGTTCCGTCCTCATAACGGATCACCATCTGCGCAAGAAGTGCTGTGCAGGTTCCATAATGGTTTCTTCTCTTCTCCAGGCCTTCAAATCCCATCTTGCCCTTGAACCAGCCGGCTCCAAGCTCTGCTCCTGCCGCATTGGCACCTTCCTGAAGATATTCTGTCACATCATAGGTCTGATAGCACAGGTGGTTGTGATAGGAAGTCCAGCCAGGTGTCAGTTCATCGGTTCCGACTTTTTTGCCGTTAATATAAAATTTATAAAGGCCAAGTGCTGTTACAGAAACAAATGCTTCCTTCACTGCGCCTTTCAGGGAAAACTCTTTTCTTACATAGGTTCCCTTTGAGTTGTCTGCATCAGACTCCTCCTCTGCGGATACGAACGCACCTTTCCACTGGCTGTTGTCCATGATACCTGTAACAAAAGAAGTCTCACATGAAGCTTCCTCTCCTGCAGCACCTGCTGTTACTTTTACAAAGTAGCGTTTCTGTGACTGAAGAATTACATTCTCAGGTTCAACCTGGGCAGACGCATCGCTCTCTACTTTGCCGCTCTCGTATACTTTCTCTGAAAAAGCCGCATCTTTGGCGATCACCAGACTGTAATACTGCTGCATTACATTTCTCTTATCACTTTCAAATGTCCAACTGAACTGTGGAACATGTGTGATTCCTGTCTGCTCTTTCTCATAGTCCATCAATATCTGTGTAATATTCAGCATCTTCCTGCCTCCATTTTATACATTTTATCTATGGTTTTGTGCATTTCTGCACGGTCTGTTTTTACCATACTAAAAAAAGCGTTACTTTTCAATAACGCTTTTCACCCAAATATTGACCATTTATAAGGTTTCCTTCGAAACCTTTTATTTCCTGTGCTCTTTCCGGTATCTGGCAGGGGTACATCCTTCTGCCTCCCTGAATTTCCGGTAGAAAAAATTCATGTTATTATAGCCGCATAATGGTATCAGCTCGGAAAGAGGCATGTCCGTGGTTTCCAGAAGAGCCCTTGCTTTTTTCAGCCTCTGTTCCTGGACATGCTCCACAAAGCTCCGCCCTGTTTTTTCTTTGAGAAGGGCAGTAAGATAATTCCCATGCATACCGAACGCTTTTCCCATCTCCGGCAGGGTACAGGTCTCATAATTATCCTCAATATAGGAAAGAAGCTCAAGGATCTGCACCTCCTGGGATACTGCCGCCTGCTCCCTTGTCTCATCACGCCAGGTTCTGAGAAGCTCTGTAAAAAGTATGATCACATAACTTTCCAGCACTTCTCTCATGCCAATATCCTCTGTATAATATTCCATCATGATATGCTCCATGATGTCATGGACCCGTGGATTTTTGTGGGAATGAAAAAGAAGATAATGCCTCTTTTTTCTGCTTTTTGTTACAGAGTCTGCCAGAAATTCAGATACGATCCCCTGTCCCGGCATCCGGCTTAAAAATGCCCCGTCAAAAAATTCCTTTCTTATAAGGATATTTACCACAATATCATTTTCCCCGCCTGCATCAATGGAATGTACTGCCTGGGTATCAAAAATACACATATCTCCCTGGCGTGTCTCCACTTTGCGACCCTCAATGGTCTGCTGGCATGTTCCTGACCACACATAGCAAAGCTCAATATAATCATGCTTATGAGGCAGGACCTCAATATAGCGGTCCTGCCTGCTTACTACCAGTTTTTCTCCCGGAGCCATGAACTGACAGCCCTCAAAAAGATATGCCTCCTGTCCGGCTCTGGGATATTTTTCCACATCTCTTCTTCTCAGTTCCTCCATGGAGATTCCACTCAGAAATTCTTTTTCCCTTGGAGTGTTCTGCCTGAGATAATGGTTCAGTTCCTCTCTGTCCATGAAATCCCCTAAAGGCTCATAAGCTCTTCCTGGCATACCGGACGGATGCCGCTGCCTTTAAGAACTTCGATCGCCCTCTGGTTATCCTCAACACGGAAGATCATAAATGCAACGCCTTTTTTCCTTGTGGTAAAAGCGTACATATATTCCACATTGATATCATTTTCTCCAAGTACTGTGATAGCCCTTCCAAGAGCACCCGGCTCATCCGGGATCTCCAGTGCCAACACCCTGGAAATGGAAATGATGTAATCTGCATCTTTCAGCACTGTGGATGCACCGTATACATCGTCCACGATCAGGCGGACAATGCCAAAATCAGCCGCCTCAGCCAGGGACAGGGCACGCATGTCTATATTATTCCTTGAAAGAACTTCTGTAAGTTCTGCAAGTCTTCCCGGTTTGTTTTCCAGAAATACGGAAATCTGTTTCACTGTCATAAAAAATCCTCCTTCAGCTTAACATGTAAGCAGTTCTTTACTGTTTGTACAGGTTTCTCTTATCAATAACACGTACTGCCTTGCCTTCGCTTCGTGTGATGGACTTGGGATTTACAAGCTTAACCTTTGCATAGATTCCAAGCATTGCCTTCAGTGCACCAACCAGTTCTTTCTCCTTTGCAGATACAATGCTGAGGCTATCGGAGAACATCTCCGGTGTCATCTCAACCTGTACCTCAATGGTATCGCTGTTGTTTACACGGTCAACAATGATCTGGTAATTCGCCGCATAACCCTTGTTCATAAGAACTGTCTCGATCTGTGACGGGAATACATTGACACCTTTGACGATCAGCATGTCATCACTTCTTCCAAGAGGCTTGCACATCTTCACATGGGTTCTGCCGCAGGAGCACTTTTCTTCTGTAAGGATACAAATATCTCTTGTGCGGTAGCGCATCAACGGAAATGCCTCCTTGGTGATACAGGTGAATACCAGCTCACCCTTCTCTCCGTAAGGAAGAACTTCTCCGGTCTTCGGATTGATGATCTCAGGGATAAAGTGGTCTTCATTTACATGCATACCGCTCTGAGCGGAACACTCAAAAGATACACCCGGTCCGGAAATCTCCGTAAGACCATAAATATCATATGCTTTGATTCCCAGCTTCTCCTCGATGTCGTGGCGCATCTCCTCAGTCCATGCCTCTGCTCCGAAAATGCCGGCTTTCAGTCTGATCTGATCGCGGACTCCTCTCTCATTGATACTCTCTGCAAGATATGCTGCGTAAGACGGAGTACAACAGAGAATTGTGGAACCAAGATCTGTCATAAACTGGATCTGACGGTCTGTGTTTCCGGAAGACATGGGAAGCGTCAGGCATCCCACTTTGTGGGATCCACCGTTTAATCCGGCTCCACCGGTAAACAGTCCATAGCCATAGCTTACATGACATACATCTTCCTCTGTTCCGCCTGCAGCCACGATCGCTCTGGCACAGCAGTCCTCCCACAGATCAATGTCATGCTGTGTATAGAAGGCAACCACTCTTCTTCCTGTTGTTCCGCTTGTGGACTGGATGCGGACACAGTCCTTTAAAGGTCTTGCAAGAAGTCCATATGGATATACATCTCTCAGGTCATCCTTTGTGACAAACGGAAGCTTGTGGAGATCATCTGCAGATCTGATATCTCCAGGCTCCAGACCTGCTTCCTCCATCTTTTTTCTGTACATGGGAACGTTGTCCCATACATTCTGCACCTGTTTTACCAGTCTCTCACTCTGCCATTTACGAATCTGCTCACGGGATGCACACTCGATCTCAGGCTGATAATATCTCTCCATGTATCTTATATCCTTTCTTCTGTGTATAACATGAATTTGCTAAAGTGTTGATATAAATATAACATTTATTTTACATATGGTAAACATAAATTTATATGAAAATTTCATTTTTTTATTCATATTTCACAATTTCTTTTTTTAATCTCTTCATGATCCTTTTCTCCAGGCGTGAAATATAAGACTGGGAAATCCCAAGAAGATCCGCAACTTCTTTCTGTGTCTTCTCTCTCCCTTCTGCTTTCCCAAGGCCAAAGCGCAGGCATATAATGGTCCGCTCCCTCTTGGACAGTTTCCGGATGGCTTTTCCCAGAAGACGGATCTCCACCTCATCCTCAAGCCGCCTGGATATCACATCGTCATCTGTCCCCAGAATATCTGACAGCAGAAGTTCATTTCCATCCCAGTCCACATTTAAAGGCTCATCTATGGAAACCTCCATTCTGGTCTTACTGTTCCGTCTTAAATACATAAGGATCTCATTTTCGATACACCTCGAAGCATATGTGGCAAGCTTGATATTTTTTACAGGATCAAAAGTATTGATGGCTTTGATAAGGCCTATTGTCCCGATTGAAATAAGATCCTCCACTCCCACACCTGTGTTGTCGAATTTTTTTGCAATATATACCACCAGGCGGAGATTGTGTTCGATCAGAACTGCCTTTGCCTCTTTTTCCTCCTCTGTTCCCAGTTTTCCAATAGCTTCCCCTTCTTTTTCCGGCGTAAGCGGTGCCGGCAGGATATCATTTCCCCCTATATAAAAAACCTCTCTCGGCCTGTTGATCACAAACCTTGAGATTACCTGTAACGGATAACGTTCGCCATATGCTGCTCTGTTCATGGATATGCCCCCTCCTAATACAATAATCCGGAATTTAACAGTACTTCGTACTCTTCTCCCAAAGCTGAGGGCTCAAACAACATGGCAAGCACCGGTTTTCCTACATGGACCACCTCTCCGGGAGTATGAATACACAGCTCCTCCAATGTAACCGCCAGCAGCAGACTCTCCTTCCCTCCTGCATTTTTGCAGGTAAGAAAATGAGGATGCAGCCCGGTAAGCTCTGTACCTTTAAGCTCCCCTGGATTTTCTTTTATGTATTTCAGCCTTTCCACAGTATCTTCTGACAGTATTTCTTTTATATATTCCGCTTTTACCAGGGATACCGGTTTTCCGGTTCCGGGATCTGTAAGCAGGTTTCCCGTATCATAGAAGCCATACAGAGTCTGTATATTTTTTCCATAGCTTAAGGTGACCGGATAAATATTCTTTCGATGTACCCGGAAAAGATCTCCCAGATATACAGCCACATCCATCAGCCCAAAGCTCCCGACTCCAAGGATACAGAAAGTAAGCCAGGTAAATTTCCCCCGCCCTGCAGCCATCTCCCACAGTCCTCCCATGAGAAATGCAGTCATATACATAGCTGCCAGAGCCTTCATAAGAAGGCTGCCTTTTTTCAGGCGGAAGGTGAACACCGCCATCATCACACCACAGCCTCCATGGAGCATGATCCTCACAGGGACCACATCCATCCGGACAAAAAGCATCAGGGATGAAAACACAGCTCCCAGAAAAGCTCCCAGCGCACATCTTCTCCTGGTACATCCAAAATGCATCAGCCTGCCCACAAGTCTCAGCAGAATATAGTCCATCAAAAGATTCGTCACAAAGACAACATCTATGTATACCTCATAATACATAAGAAAAAAGCCTCCTATGACCTGTCAATCCTTCACTTTGGTAAGTGCAATCATTATAGGACAGGGGCAGGGGCGGATTTTGTCAAAACGTGGGGGCTGTCACAGATAATTTATCGAGAAAAATCTGTTTTTTTCTACAAATGATTCACAGTTCATCTATAGTTTATTTCTATGGATCAATGTACAAAATGTATTAATTCAGATACAATCCTTCCTTTCTGTTGACTTTTACACTTTATAGCATTAAAATTTTTTATTATTAATCTATTCTGGAATACTTATCAGATTCCGGAGGCAGGAGGGAAATCGATATGGCTATTATTACCGGACATACAGGTCTTACCGGACTTCTGGGAAGCCCTGTGGCACATAGTGTATCACCACTTATGCATAATGAGGCGTTCCGTATTCTGGGACTGGATTACGTTTATCTCTGCTTTGATGTGACGGAGGAAACTCTGCCCCAGGCAGTAGCAGGTTTAAAAACATGTGGGATCAAAGGTTTTAACCTGACTATGCCCAACAAGAACAGGATCGTGGATCTTCTGGATGAACTGTCTCCCACTGCGCAGCTTATCGGTGCCGTGAATACAGTCCGCAATGACAATGGTAAATTAAAGGGATTTAATACAGATGGCTACGGATTTACCCAGTCTGCCAGAGATGCCGGCTGCGATGTGAAAGGACGTACCATCACGGTTATGGGCGTAGGTGGTGCAGGTATGGCCATCTGTGGTCAGTCTGCACTGGAAGGTGCAAAGAAGATCCATGTTTTTGCCCGCCCTACCAGCCGTTACTGGGACCGCGCCGCTGCCATGGCCAAAAAAATGTCCCACATGACAGAATGTAAAATGATCCTTCATGAGATGGATGATGACATCGCTTTAAAGCATGCACTTGAGGAAAGTAATCTTCTTATTAATGCCACTTCCGTAGGAATGGCCCCGGATGTGACCGGCACCGTTATTCCGGACAAAACTCTGTTCCATCCTGAACTTACTGTAGCCGATGTGGTTTATGAACCAAGAGAAACCAGACTTCTCCGTGAAGCCCGCGAAGCCGGATGCCCAGCCTTTAACGGAATGTACATGCTGCTCCACCAGGGGGTAAAAGCTTTCCACATCTGGACCGGTCTGGATATGCCGGTGGAGGTCATAAGAGAGAAATATTTTAAATAAAAATATCCGGTAATATTGAACACGCCCATCACAGTGCGACATCAATATTGCCGGATAGAACAAAGAATCCTGCAAGCAGGATTCTTCGCCTGCGGCGGCCCGTTCTGTAACATACGGACCGCCGCTTTATTTATCTGGATATTATTTATTCTCTTCCTGGACTTCGATCTTACGGATCGTCTTGTTTTTGATCTCTTCTTTGATGAAGCTGATGAACTCACCCAGGTCTTTCATTCCCTCATCACCAAGGTAACGGCTTCTTACGGAAACCTTACCCTCTTCTTCCTCTTTTGCACCAACGATAAGCATGTATGGTACTCTCTCAAGACGTGCCTCACGGATCTTGTATCCCATCTTCTCGGAACGTCCGTCTACAGAGCAGCGGATGCCGGATTCTCTCATCTGAGCTTCAACGCTCTTAGCATAATCGTTGAACTTCTCGGAGATCGGGATCACACGAACCTGCTCAGGGCAGAGCCATGTCGGGAACATACCCGCATATTTCTCGATCAGCCATGCAAGTGTTCTCTCATAGCAGCCCATGGATGTACGGTGGATGATGTACGGACGCTGTTTGTCACCGTTCTCATCAATGTAGTACATGTCAAACTGCTCTGCAAGAAGTGCATCCCACTGGATCGTGATCATGGTGTCTTCTTTTCCGTATACGTTCTTGGCATTGATATCAACCTTCGGTCCGTAGAAAGCAGCCTCTCCTACGTCCTCTGTGAACGGAATGTTCAGCTCATTAAGCATCTGGCGGATATGGCCTTCTGTCTCTTCCCATACCTCCGGCTCACCGATGTATTTCTCTTTGTTTGTCGGGTCCCATTTGGAAAGGTGATATGTTACATCTTCCTCAACGCCAAGTACCTGCAGGCAGTACTGTGCAAGTGCGATACAGTCTTTGAACTCTTTTACCATCTGGTCCGGTCTTACGATCAGATGTCCCTCGGAAATGGTAAACTGACGAACTCGTGTCAGGCCGTGCATCTCACCGGAATCCTCATTACGGAACAATGTGGATGTCTCACCCAGACGGATCGGCAGATCACGGTAGCTGTGCTGCTCTGCTTTGTATACATAGTACTGGAACGGACATGTCATCGGACGAAGTGCGTAAACTTCCTTGTCCTTCTCCTCATCACCAAGCACGAACATACCGTCTTTGTAATGATCCCAGTGTCCGGAGATCTTGTAGAGGTCACTCTTTGCCATAAGAGGAGTCTTTGTTCTTACGTATCCACGTTTTGTCTCCTCATCCTCGATCCAGCGCTGAAGCTCCTGCATCATGATCACACCGTTCGGCATGATAAGCGGAAGTCCCTGTCCGATCACGTCTACAGTTGTGAAGATCTTCATCTCACGGCCAAGCTTGTTATGGTCACGTCTCTTAGCCTCTTCCATCTGCTCCAGATGCTCTTTCAGCTCATCCTTTGTAGCGTAGGCAGTTCCGTAGATACGTGTGAGCATTGCGTTTTTTTCGCTTCCTCTCCAGTATGCGCTGGAAGAAGAAAGAAGCTTGAATGCCTTAACCCCTTTTACACTCATCAGGTGTGGTCCTGCACAGAGATCTGTCCAGTCTCCCTGGGAATAGAAGGAGATCTCTGCTCCCTCCGGAAGATCCTCAATAAGCTCAACCTTGTACGGCTCGTTTTTCTCTTTGAAGTATGCAATGGCATCCTCACGGGATTTTGTGAAACGCTGGATCTTTGCGCCTTTTTTGATGATCTTCTTCATTTCTTTTTCAATAGCGTCAAGATCCTCACGGGAAAATGGCTCATGGTCGAAATCATAGTAAAATCCTGTATCAATGGATGGTCCGATGGCAACCTTTGCCTCCGGATACAGATTCTGTACTGCCTGTGCCATTACATGGGATGCTGTATGGCGGAGAACTGCAAGTCCTTTCTCATCTTTTGCTGTAAGGATATTAAGTTCGCAGTCCTTATCAAGAACTGTACGGAGATCTACAACCTCTCCGTTCACCTCTCCTGCACATGCTGCGCGGGCAAGGCCTTCGCTGATGTCATATGCGATATCAATTACAGATTTTGCTTCTGCATACTCTTTCTTTGATCCGTCTTTTAATGTGATGATCATAATTGTTTCTCCTTTCACTTCTGTTGGTTTCTATGGTACACAGTACGGCTTCTGTCTTATGTAAGGGATTTTATGGTAACAAAAAATCCCCTACAGTACATCGCGCACTGTAAGGGACGAGTTCATTCTCGCGGTTCCACCCTGCTTGCTCTGCTGTCCCCTGTCTTCCCGGGTGCAAAGCCTCTTCATTATGATGATAACGGAATCACCGGACCGGATTAGGGTCACTCGGAGGTAGTCTTCGGCTGTTTCCCGATAAGATGCTTCCAGCACTTCACATCTCTCTCTGTAACGTTTCACAGCTTACTCGTCTCGTCAACGTGTTGTTTATTGCCTTTTCTGTGGTTCATTATAAGCGCAGTATTTTTATTTGTCAACGCATGTTATAAAAATTTTTAAGATTTCTGTTCCCCCGGCATCTACAGATTTCCCATGAATTTATCTTTAATGATGGCCAGGATCTCTCTGGGAATATAGATAAAAAGACGCCAGCTCCGGTATACTGAAGGTATGGGATAAGCCTCTCGAAATCCCTGTTTCCTGGCTATTGCCGTACCTCTCCACACATGAAAATTATTGGTCACGATCCCCACAGAACAGTCCAAAGTCCCGATCTTCTCCCTGCTGAGCCTGATATTCTCCACAGTACTGGTGGACTGGTCCTCCCTGATCAGGCGATCCTCACTGATCCCGTGTCCGGAAAGATACCTGTACATGGCTTCTGCTTCGCTGATATTTTCCCCGTCACCCTTCCCTCCGGAAAGCACTGCCACAGTTCCCGGATTCTCCTTGAGATAAAGAAGAGCCCTTCTGGTACGTTCCAGAAGGGCAAGGGTTAACCGTGTTCCGTCCACATGGGCGCCCAGCACGATGATATAATCCAGATTCTTCTTATCTGCTCTCATTATTTTCCGCAGCAATATTTATATTTCTTACCGCTTCCGCATGGACACGGATCGTTTCTTCCAACCTTATGGGGTTTGATGATGGTTCCGGACTTCTTCTGCTCCATGTAAAGCTCTTTTCTCTTCTCAGGAGTGAAGATCTTGTCCCACTGCGGCAGATTGTAAAGCCAGTCAGCCTTAGCATCTACCATATTCTTGTACAGGATCTCCTTGTCAAAAGCAAGGTTAACCTTGGTGTTCTCATCCATAGTCTCAATAGGGTTCGGAACCTTAAGACTGTCGTTGATTCCGTCAAGGAATCCAACCATTGTCATGACATCCTGTCCATATTTCTCAGCCAGCTCTTTAACTGTACCGGAAACTACCTCATCCGGGTTCTCAAGAAGCTGCTCATAGATACCTTTTTCAATATTGAAATAAGTTGCCCAGAAACGCTGAAGCTTATTCTTATCTGCGTTCTGATTATAGGCAACAGTACGCCACTGCTCAAGAATTGTATTGTTATCACTCATTCGTCTGTTCCTCTTTTCCAAATATTTAGCTAATCTATTATAGCATCTTTTTTTCAAAAAGACAAATTATAAATTCGGGAAAACTGTATATATTTTCTCTGTGATTTTCGTATATTTTTTCCCACAGGGGACATACTGTAAATGTTCATCGAACCCCCTTGATGAATCAAATTAATATCCTCCCCTTTTATGGCGTGTTCGCTTCACGCACAAATGCAGAGGGCCTGGCTTACGTGCAGGCTCTCTGCATTGTTTTTGTTCCTGTGGAGCATTTCTTATTCTACCCCAAGCTTCTTAAGCTCTTCTGCAGCCTGTTTCAGGTTCTTAAACTCAATCGCGTGGATCCCTGCCTTACGTGCAGCTTCACAGTTTTCGGCCCTGTCATCCAGAAATACTGATTTCTCAGGTTTCAGGCTGTAACGGCTGAGAAGTGTCTCATAGATTTCCCTTTCAGGCTTGATTTCCTTTACCTCGCATGAAAAAATAATACCGTCCATATACTTGAGGAATGTCATATCCGGTCTGTTTTTCTCCAGCATGTAATTACAGTAATTGGAAAGGATATAAAGGTGATAGCCCTGATTCTTAAGATATTTCACCCAGGTTTCCGCATAATCCGTGATCTTTATGCAGTCCGGTGTATGGATCATCACTTCACGGATCTCTTTTTCATATTCCGGTGCACTTTCTACAAACCTATCCACATAATACTGTTCCTCATAACAGCCTCTGTCACGCTCCTCCCACACAGGATTGCGGAAAGTGGCATCCGCGATCTTCTGAAATTTCTCTTCTGAAAAGCCATAGCTTCTGAGATATTCCTGCCATCCATATGTTACCAGAACATTTCCCACATCAAAAATAATATTCCTGATCATTCTGTCCTCCCCCGGATCCTTCTTCTTCCCCCAGATCCTGTATGCCATCCAGAATACATATGCCAGTATGGGAACCAGCATTGCTGCCCCAAAGGCACCGCGGAACATGCTCTGGAACTGTTCACTTTTTCCCAGTGCAAACAGCATCGGAAGACAAAACACGGCCAGCAGCAGGATCACACCTGCCAGTGCCGCGATTCTTTTATATTTTTTCATTGTTTCACCTGTAAATAGAACTTATGCCGGAGATCCCTCCCCGGCACACATTCTTTATTTATATCTGTAAATAATATCGTTTCTTCCTGGTCCGTTGGAGATCATTGTGATCGGGAATCCGATATGTTTCTCTACGAACTCAACATACTTTCTGCAGTTCTCCGGAAGATCCTCGTACTTCTTGATTCCGCGGATATCACATTTCCATCCCGGAAGCTTCTCAATAACCGGTTTTGCCTTCTCAAGCATTACTGTTGTCGGGAAGTCAGTTGTCACCTCTCCGTTGATCTCATAGCCTGTGCATACCGGGATCTCATCCAGATATCCAAGAACATCGAGAACTGTAAACGCAACATCTGTAGTTCCCTGAAGACGGCATCCGTATTTGGACGCAACACAGTCAAACCAGCCCATACGTCTCGGACGGCCTGTGGTAGCACCAAATTCACCGCCGTCACCGCCACGTCTGCGGAGTTCATCAGCCTCATCACCGAAGATCTCGGAAACAAAAGCGCCTGCTCCTACAGCACTGGAGTAAGCCTTGCATACAGTTACCACCCTGCGGATCTCATATGGAGGAACACCAGCTCCGATAGCACCGTAAGCTGCCAGTGTGGAAGAAGATGTAACCATCGGATAAATACCGTGATCCGGATCTTTAAGAGTACCAAGCTGTCCCTCAAGAAGGATCTCCTTGCCCTCTTTCAGTGCATTCCACAGATAGAGAGATACATCACATACGTATGGCTCTACCATCTTCCTGTATTCCATAAGCTCGTTCATAATGTCTTCCGGTTTCAGAAGCGGTTTATGATAGAGATGCTCAAGAGTTACATTCTTTGTCTCGCAGATACGTACAACCTTCTCCTTCAGTGCTTCCTCATCAAAAAGCTCGCTTACCTGGAAACCGATCTTTGCATATTTATCAGAATAAAACGGAGCAATTCCGGATTTTGTGGAACCGAATGCCTTGCCTCCAAGACGCTCCTCTTCATACTGATCAAAGAGGATATGATAGGACATTACCATCTGTGCCCTCTCAGAGATCAGAATCTTCGGAGCCGGAACTCCACGGCTTACGATCTCATTGTACTCTTTGAAAAATACCGGGATATTAAGGGCAACACCATTTCCGATCACACTTGTTGTGTGGTTATAAAATACTCCTGACGGAAGTGTATGAAGGGCAAATTTACCATAGTTGTTCACGATGGTATGACCTGCATTTGCTCCACCCTGAAATCTTACGATGATATCGGCCTTCTCAGCAAGCATATCTGTGATCTTGCCTTTTCCTTCATCTCCCCAGTTCGCTCCTACTACTGCAGTTATCATAACACAATTCCTCCTCGTGTCTTTTTACATTCTTATGGCTGCCCGGCGGCCTCTTCGGTCACCTGGCAGCCTGTTTTTTCAGGATTTCTGCCCTGTGGCGGTTCTTTTTTAATATATCATCAAACGTTGATCTCTGCCTTGATGCCCAGCATATCCTTATGCTCATCCAGAACCGGCCGTACCACATTGGCAATAAACGCCTCTGTCTGCTCTTTGGCACGTCCTGTATATCTGGACGGATCCATGGATTTCTGAAGATCCTCAAGGGAAAGATTAAACGCAGGATCTGCTGCGATCAGTTCAAGAAGGTTGTTATCCTTACCTTCTACCTTCACGTTCTTTCCTGCCTCCATGGACAGCTCACGGATACGCTCATGAAGCTCCTGACGGTCTCCGCCCGCCTTGACAGCATCCATCATGATATTCTCTGTAGCCATAAACGGAAGCTCAGACATCAGTCTCTTCTCAATTACCTTAGGATATACAACCAGTCCGTCTACTACGTTCAGGCAAAGATCCAGGATTCCATCGATGGCAAGGAAGCCCTCCGGAACACTGAGACGTTTGTTTGCAGAGTCATCCAGTGTTCTCTCAAACCACTGTGTGGCAGATGTGATAGCCGGATTCAGGGCATCTACCATTACATATCTGGAAAGGGAAGCGATCCTCTCACTTCTCATGGGGTTTCTCTTATACGCCATGGCAGAAGAACCGATCTGTGATTTTTCAAATGGCTCTTCCACTTCCTTCAGATGCTGAAGAAGACGGATATCATTGGACATCTTATGTGCGCTTGCAGCAATTCCCGCAAGTACATTGAGCACACGTGTGTCGACCTTTCTGGAATAGGTCTGTCCGGATACCGGATAGCATGCCCTGAATCCCATCTTCTCGGCGATCATCGGATCGATCTTGTCAATAGTCTCCTGATCTCCGTCAAAAAGTTCCAGGAAGCTTGCCTGTGTACCGGTAGTTCCCTTGGAACCAAGAAGCTTCATAGTGCTCAGAACATACTCCAGATCCTGAAGATCCATAAGGAACTCCTGGGTCCACAGAGTTGCTCTCTTACCCACTGTGGTAGGCTGTGCAGGCTGGAAATGTGTAAAAGCAAGTGTAGGCTGTGCCTTATACTGATCCGCAAATTTGGACAGCTCGGCGATCACGTTCACAAGCTTCTTCTGAACCAGTTTCAGTGCTTCTGTCATCACGATAATGTCTGTATTATCTCCCACATAGCAGGAAGTTGCTCCCAGATGAATGATTCCCTTCGCTTTGGGGCACTGTACACCAAATGCGTACACGTGGGACATTACGTCGTGACGTACCTGACGCTCACGCTCCTTAGCCACCTCATAATTGATATCATCCGCATGAGCCTTCATCTCGTCGATCTGCTCCTGGGTAATGTTAAGGCCAAGCTCACGCTCTGTCTCAGCAAGTGCGATCCACAGTTTTCTCCATGTACGGAATTTCATATCCGGTGAAAAAATATACTGCATTTCTTTACTTGCATACCGCTCTGACAGCGGACTTACATATCTGTCTGTACTCATTTTATTCCTCCTGCATATATTTCATGGTTATTCCATATTACTGTTGTCAGCAATTCATACCTTTTGAAATTATATAACATCCAATGTCTAAAAGCAACCGTTTGTTATTCCATACCCTGATGAAATTTTCCAAGGAATTCTCTCATTCTCACATTATCAGAAGAAAATACATCCTGTGGTGTTCCCTCCACTGCGATCACGCCTTTGTCCATGAAGATGATCCTGTCTGAGATATCCCTTGCAAAACTCATCTCATGAGTGACGATCACCATGGTAATATGTTCCTGGGCCAGACTTTTGATAACCTTCAGAATCTCAATGGTAAGCTCCGGATCCAGTGCTGAGGTAGGCTCATCAAAAAACAGGATCCTGGGATTCATGCAAAGTGCCCTGGCAATGGAGACACGCTGCTGCTGTCCTCCGGAAAGCTGGTAAGGATATGCATTTTCCTTATCTGCAAGTCCCATTTTTTTCAGAAGGCTTCTTGCCTGGGCATAGACTTCATCCTTCTTTCTCTTCTGCACCCTGATGGGAGCATCCACAATGTTCTTCATTACTGAAAAATGAGGAAACAGGTTAAAACTCTGGAATACAAGACCCACATCGCCGCTTTTGATGATCTCTCCGCTGTCCGGTGTTTCCAGACCTGTGGCGCATCTTAAAAGTGTGGATTTACCGGAACCGGAAGGTCCGATAATACTGAGGACTTCTCCTTCCTCCACATTAAGTGATATATCCTTGAGAACTTCCAGACCGTCAAAGTTCTTCTTAATATGTCGCATTTCAAATAATTTCATGATTATCTCCATTCTGCCGGCTTCCTGCCGCCGTTACTGTCAACGATAATAATTCAGGCTCTTCTCCACCTTCTGCATCACAACCGCAACCAGCAGGTTGAAAATGTAATAAAAAACTGCCGCAACAACAAAAGGCATCATGGTTGTCTGAGCACTTGCGATCTGCTTGGCAATGGTAAACATCTCTGCAACTGCCACAACAAAGGCAAGGGAGGTATCCTTTACAAGAGTAATAACCTCATTGGTCACTGACGGAAGAATTCTTTTGATCACCTGCGGAAGGATAATGCGGAAAAATGTCTGCACTTTGGAATATCCCAGGATCTTTGCTGCCTCATACTGACCTACAGGCATGGATTCAATACCGCCTCTGTAGATCTCCGCAAAATATGCCGCATAGTTGATGGCAAATGCGATAAATACCGCGATCAGGCTGTAACCCATGGAAATGCGGATCCCGAAGATAAAATACGGGCCGAAATACACTACCATAAGCTGAAGCATCAGCGGGGTTCCTCTCATAATAGATATGTAGGCAGATACAATGGTACGTATCACCTTGTTCTTTGACATCCTGCCAAAGCAGATCAAAAGCCCCAGCGGCAGGGAAAAGAGAAGTGTCACAAAGAAGATCTCTATTGAGACCATCATTCCTCCTGCAAGCTGCTGCAGCATCACACTTAAACTCATGGTAAATCCTCCTTATTTTCTGAAAACAACACGAAATGAGCGTGCCCGGCGAACTGTAATTCACCTGCGACACCCTCATTTCCTTACAACCTGATCTTTTGATACAGGTTTTTTCTTATAATGCAGGTCGCTTTCTGATTTATTTTAACCTGTTACAGGATTTTATGCAACCGCATATTCATAATTTACTCAGCGTCCTTGGAATCCTCTTCTGCAGTCTCTGTTGCCTCAGCATCTTCCTCTGCTGCCTCGTCCTTGGAATCCTTGTCATCGCTGATGCAGAGCATATTCTCATCGATATCATATTTCTCAGCCAGCTTCTTCACTTCACCGGACTCGTTAAGCTTCTCAACCTCAGCCCATACCATATCTTTCAACTCATCATTGCCCTTCTTGAATCCGATTCCGTACTGCTCATTCTGAATCGGCTCGTCAATGATTACATATTTTCCTGCCTCTCTCTGTGCGATCTGATAGTTTGCAACACCGATATCTACTGCAACTGCATCTGCTGCTCCGGAATCAATGTTCATAAATGCTGTATTGTAGTCCGGATTCTCTGTAAGAGATGCAAAACTGTCTGTAAGCTCTTTGTTGTCATCACTGTTCAGTGCATCCAGAGCTGCAGAAGCTGCCTGTACAACTACGTTCTTGCCTTCAAGATCTGCAAGCTTCTCAATTCCGGAATCCGCTGCAACTACCATAACCTGCTCATTGTTCAGGTACGGATCTGTCCATGTATAATCATCCTCACGTCCGTTGATGGTAAAACCGTTCCAGATACAGTCGATCGTTCCGGAATTAAGCTCCATATCCTTGGAATCCCAGTTGATAGGCTTCTTTACCAGTTCCCATCCAAGATTGTCACAGACCTCCTGTGCCAGATCCAGGTCAAATCCCACATACTCACCGTTATCATCTTTATATCCAAAAGGCGGATATTCTGCATCAAATCCTACGATCAGAGTCTTATCTTCAACGCCTGCCTGTACAGTGACTCCTGCTGTCATCATACCTGCTGTCATGGCAGCCGCCATCATTACCGCCAAAATCCTCTTTTTCATGATATATCTCCTTTGTCCTGTTTTATTTCTTTATCACGCAGTCACTCTACCACGCAAAAGTGTATGGATATAGTACCATACAGGACAAATACTGTCAAGCATATTTTCTATTTCTGTCTTATATAAGATTCATACCTGCTCTTTGCATCTTTCATATAAGTTCTGGATATGGGGATACAGGTCGTTCCCATATCAAAGCCGTTTTCGTTCATGGCTGCTACATGCTCCAGATTCACGCAGAAGCTCTGGTGGCATCTGAAAAAACCGCTTTCTGAGAGCTGTTCCCGGAAATCTCCAAGTTTTGCCCTGCATTTAAAAACCTCTCCGTTTGTAAGATGGAAGATCACATGATGCAGACTGCTGGAAATATAGGAGATCCTGTTATGCTGCAGGACACAGACTCTCCCTCTGTTGCGGATATAAAGGAGCTTCTTTCCTTCCCTGGCGGAGAGATACTCGATCACCGGATACAGGGCATGGTTTATCTTACCTATGTCCACCGGCTTCACCAGATAATCTGCTGCATACAGACGAAATGCGTCCTTATAAAACCGTTCACTTTTTGACACAAAAACCACAGGGACAAATGCTCCCCACTGACGTATCCTGGCCACAATCTCCATCTTGCGCCCCGGATCCCGGTCAAGGCCTATAAATATCATGTCAAACATTTCGTCCCTGTTTTCCAGGCTATCTATAAAACCGGTCTCTGTTTCCCAGAACTCCACCTCTGCTTCAGGCAGCATCCTGGTTATAAGCTGCTGCAACTGCTCCCCGTCTTTTCTTATGTTTTCGTAAATGGCAATACTCATCATCGGCATTTATGTCCTGTCCTTTCCCTGACGCATCTGCCATCATTTTAAGAGCTGTGATTTCAGGATTTCAATATGTGCCCACAATTGTGCCCATTATTTTACAAACTTGAAAATCCTGCCGAAAATCAGTATAATAAGCCTGAAAATTTTTAAGGGGATTTGTTATGTCAGAATTTAGTTTGAAATGTAAAGAATATTTGAAGCTTACCGGCGAGACCGTTTACCAGCTCTCTGCATCCTCCGGCCTTGACCGTACTTCACTGCAGCGTATGATCACAGGCAAACGTCTTCCGGGCATTGCTTTTGTGCGCCAGTTCTGTGATTCCCTGCGGATCAATCCTTTCCAGAAACGGGAGCTTATAGAACTTTATAAAATAGAAAAAAACGGAAAAGAAGTTTATTATAATCGTAAATATATCCAGGAACTGATCCGTCTTATCAGTCCGGAAAACGCCTTCTCTCCCGATAACTTTCACAGTATCCTGTCAGGAAATTTTTATTCCGGTGATTTTTCCTATGAAGTGGAGCAGCAGGTGATCCGCTTCTTTAAACATACTATGGATAAAGATGGTCAGGGCAGTATTTCCACAAATATTCCTGCCGGAAATATTCTTCTTCCCTATGTGATGGCACATATTTTTTCCGAATACTCTGCTATTCCCGCCATACACCATGTATTTCCCCTGCTGGCCAATCCGGGAGTATCACAGAACTACAATCTGAATCTGGAAACTTTTCTCTGCACCCTGCTTCCGGTTCTGTCAGGTATCCAGGACTATCATCCTTATTACTACTACTGCCAGACAGCACCTGAAGTTTTTTATTTCCAGTTGTTTCCCTATTATTTAATTTCAGATGACCAGGTTCTCCTTGTCTGTGCAGACCTGAAAAACACTCTGTGCCTTGAGGACTCCCTGACTGTAGCTGCATACCGCAGAGAATTTGACCGTATCTTAAAGAACTCCCACTGTTTCTTCCGACAGTCTGATACACCGGAGGATGTACTCCATATCTTTTCGGATATCTCTTCCCGGAAGATCACTGTCAACTATGCACTTGAATCTCATCCCTGCATTTCCTTTATGTCCTATGGCGCCGGATTTTTCCAGGAACTTTTTGCAAACCGTGACCATAAACTGGATGATCCTGTCTTCACACAGCTTATGGCAGCGCTCAGGCAGCCGGCTTACGCCATGTCCTCCGGAAACGATTTCTGCTGTTATTTTACCAGGGAGGGCATTCTGAAATTCGCAGAACAGGGTCTGCTCTGCGGACCTTACTCCTACCATCAGACTCCTCTTCCGAAGGAAGAGCGCCGGAAAGTCCTGAGCCATCTTCTGGACACCCGCCTTGGAGAAGGAAAATGCAGGATGCTGAAAACGTCCGTGCTTGCTTCCACCTCTCTCCATCTGGAGGTCATGTCCGATTATTCGGTTTTTCTCTGTTTTCTGTCAAAAAATGATACCTTTCTCTGCGTATATCTCAGGGAAACCAGTATCGGACAGGCATTAAACGATTATCTCTGCTCTCTCTCCGAAGAGGAATCCACTCATACAGATGAAGAAACCACTGCGCTTATCACCGCACTTCTCAATCATCTGTAAATCCTGTCCGAAAAAGGTCTTCTGCAGGATGACTCCCGGCTGATCATGATCCTGTGCTTCTGTGATACTCCCTCGTAAGTGTCTCCAGCACATGATCTGTCCGACCTTCCGGAAGCGTTTCCTCCGGAAGCCCGGAAAATTCCACCCAGGCCCTGGAAACACTTTTCCGAAGCTCTTCCGGCACTTCCAGTTCATCAAGTCTTGCCGTATAATCCTCATGGCTGTAAAAATTCCGGTATGCAAGGAGATAGGTTTTCATATTTTCCGGAGTTTTCTCTGCCTGGTATGCTTTCCAGAAACATTCCAGAGCCTTCTCCATCTGAAACAAATAGCTGTAGGCGCATCCCTGGTTATGGAGGATCCTGGATGTAATTCCCTGCTGGATCTGCTCCAGATCATCTCTTTCCAGAAGTTCCCCGTAAACTCTGATAGCATTGACATACATGCCGTTTTCAACAAGGGTGTCTCCCTTCTTCTTCGCTCTTACAGCCATATGCTCTCCATTAAGGGCAAGGATCCGGCTGTTCAGGGAGCGCAGTTCCTCATAGCTTAAATAATTGATCTCTTTAAATACCGGATAAAGTATGTCTTCCGCTGCTGCAGCCTTCTCTGTAAACGGACGCAGCTTTGCCGCAAGCCGGGTAAGCCCCAGCTCTTCATCCAGCCAGGTACACAGCCGTCCGTTGATCACAGTACTGTCCACAAGATAAAGATCATGATACAGATAATAGCAGAGTTCCTCTATGGAATAGATATTGGTACTGATATTCTCAATATAAAAAGGCTTCTGTGCTCTTTTTACCTGGCACAAAATATATCCGCTCATACATTCTTCCTTTCTTCTGTCTCCTGCCAGCGTACAATCTCTCTCCATTCCTTTCCGCTGGACGGATACATTTCCCCGAATCCAAGGTCTTTTACCAGAACCTCACACTCTCCAGGAGAAATATATTTCAGAGACAGCCACAGCCTTGTGGTACGGTTTGGACGCTTTGGAAGTCCCGGCAGATCCATGGCAATCCGTCGTTTCTGTGGTTCTCCGGGAATCCCCACGATAAATACAAGCTCATGAGTATCATCAAGGATCAGTTCACAACTGCTGCTGCACTCATACCAGTTCCCTCCGCCTTCGATCAGGGGATAATAGGTCGGAGAGCCCATCACCCGCATATCCATCCCCACATCTGTAAGGACCAGGGACGGGCTTAAATAGCGGTATCCCTTAAGCTTCTTATCCTCCAGCCTGTCCTTTCCGGCAATGCAGGCGCCTCTTGCAAAAAGATTATTCCCGTAAAACACCTTTCTTCTCTGGAAGCACAGCATCTTCACAGACTGCTTTGCCCACTGCTGGTCAAAACCGTTTCCTGTGATCTGAATACTGGAAAACAGTTCCGTACCCAGGGTTCTGGTAATAAAATGTCCAAATTCCACATCCCGCACATCTCCGTCTCTGGAAAGCTTTGTGGTCACAGGATCCTCAAGCTTTACAAGAACCGGCCTGGATGACCCGTTTATGGTAAGCTTGCGGAAAGACACTTCTGTCTGGTCAAATTCATACCATCCCACACTGCGGTTCCAGGTCTCCCTCTTCTGTCCCAGGGCATAATAATAAAAGCTTTCTCCATAATCCAGAAGCATATATTTTTCTTCCCCGAACCCAAGTGTCTCACAGGCCTTCTGGTAATTGCGGACCTGGGTTCCCGTAAGCTCCGGCGAAGTAAGGATCAGACATTTTGTGTTTTTTACAAAGTCCGCGATTCCAAGAAACTTCAACATTCCCCGAAGAAACTGTGCGAGCATTTCCCAGGGCTTTTTGTTTTCCCCTGCAACCTGCACATCTTTTTCCTTTCTGCACAGCTCATATACATTTCCGACCAGGATGCCGCCTTTTTCCCGGGCAAAATACTCTGCCTCAAGACCTACACAGTAATCATTCTGGTTCACTCTGTAACACAGAAGTGCAGGTGCCTCATACTGGCTTGTGCCAACCTTCATGGAAAGGGAACGGGGTTCCTCTGCTTTTCTGTCATAATAGCAGATCTGGGCGTACTCCTTTCCAAGATCAATTCCTATGATCAAGTCACGAATCTCATTCATCTTTTCGTTTCCTTTACGATTCCTTCTCTATGACAAACATATCCTTCACGTACTGCTCCTGGCGAAGATACTGGCGGAGACGTTTATTCACCTCTTCATTCTTCTCCAGTCTCCTTGCGGAAAGGATCTGGTTCAAAAGCTGATATTTGCTGGACGGATTTCCCTCCACATGGCTCATGGTCAGTACTTTTTCTTCTGTTTTTGTTACCTGGTCACCGGATTCCACCTGAAAATAATAGCGGAGAGTCTCACCATAAAACAGGGTGAACGCCTTGGTACAGATTCCTTCATACTGGCTGTGAAGTGGTTCACTCTTATATTCCGGTGCTGTTCCAAGTCCTGTATCCAGCGCATAGTACAGTGTCACATTTTCATCTGGTGCACTGTGATATTCCACAAGAGTTTTGTCATCCAACTGATACGGACTTAAAAGAACTCCCTCCAGGTCAGTCATAAAAGAAAAAGCTCCGGCCTCCCTGACGCACTCTTTAAGAAGTATCTTCTCCTTCTCCTTTGTCTCCTGGTCAGGGTCTTTTTTCTCTGCCAGACATTTCAGAAGGGTAAATCTGCACACCTTATCTACAGGCCATTCCTTTGTCTCATATTCCATAAGACACTTTTTCATAAATTCTGAGATGTCATGCTCTTTTACAAAGATCCCATAACACATATGGGACATGTAGGCACCGATCACCTGCTCTTTTCCCGAATGACTGATATATGCCTTCAGGATTTCCTCTCCGTCTGGTCTGTAATCCCAGGTGTACATTAAAAGGGACAGTATCCGTTCTTCAAGATTGTAAGTGTCCATTTCAAAGCCCTGTGCACTTTTCCAGATGGTAAACAGTTCATCCACAGGCCCAAAACGGTACCTCATCAGATACTGAAGGATCACCTCATCATAGATGCCCTCCCTGTATACCTGAGATGCAAGGGCGATCAGCTCTTCATCCTCCGCACAGTCACACCGGATGATCATCCTGCTTACCAGCTTGAGAAGAGCCCGCACATCCACTCCCTCAAAGCCAAACTCCTCGATCACGCTCATGGCCTGGGGGAAAAGTCCTCTCTGGATCAGTATCTCAAGAAGTTCCTTCTTATCCACAAGTGCATATTCCCTGTAATCCATAAGCTTCAGACGGCTGTCCAGGTCTTCTCCCTGCACATGGGCACTGTAGTAATCCAGGATCCTCTTTCTCACAAGGCTCTTATATTCATTTGTAAAAGCCCCTGACTTTACAAGTCTCTGGAAGATCATCAGGTTACTTTTGTCTACAGGATTTCCTCCACAGTAATGAAGAAGGACTCCCGGCTCCCTCGCTCCCTTCTCCAACGCTGCCGGTGCCATCTCCCTGTCATCAAAAAGCGGTGTCAGATTATAGTCCACAGTCACTGCGTAACGGCGCTGTTTCTCATCCTGGAACAGGATCGCCGCATCCTCTGTGTAGATCCTCGGATATGCCACGCCATGGACACATGGGTAGATCTCCTCATTCTTCATCTGACGGTGTCTCACAATAACGCTGCGAACCTTCTGGTCATCTGTATAAAGCCTGTAGGTAAACATCCTGGAAGCGATCACCTGAGCTTCCTCACTGTTTCCCGGCTCTCTCATAAATTCCTGATAAATGGCAGCGTAATTCTCATTCATCCTGCCTTCCCGAAGCTTCTGGAATGCAAATGTCTTCATATCCTCCAGATATGCCTTATAAGTTTCGGTGTCACGTTCCTTCTCCCCGATGATACATGCGTAAAGGTACGCTCTTCTGGAATCACCCAGTGTATTATTGTTATAGGTAAAATACATAAGGAGTGGTTTTGGAAGTACCCTCCTGTAGGTAGTATCCACTGTCTCTATATAATATTCATAAAGTCTTGTGATCCGAAGCCCTCTGTCAACTGCTGCGGAAAACCAGCGGAAATATTCTGTTTTTCTTGGGTTTCCCTTCATGACATATTTACAGATGGCCTCCACAGTATCATCCGAGGGAAAAGCTTCACAGCCCATGCACATAGCCTGATACAGGGTCTCATTAAAGTTCTTCTCATAGCCTGACAGATAGGAAAGACGCATGACAAGTTCCTCTGTCAGCATCCCCTCTTTTCCTGCGAAATAAAATACCTGTGCCCAGAATCTGCTCATTCTGTGAAGCAGTGACATATCTCCGCAGATGCTGTTCCATGCCTCAAGATAGAGAAAAGGGCTGGTGCATCCCTTCTCAAAAAGCTCCTCCATCATAAAGATCTTCTTTGAAGGAGAAAGCCCTGTATCCATCAGAAATACCAGTTTCAGAAGGATAAAGCTGTCCTCCTTCTGCATCTGGAAATTCTGTATCCTGCTCATTGCCTGGGCTTTGTCCCTGTAGATCCCGGTCAGCGTGCAGAGATAGAGATATACCCCTGCAAGTTCCAGCTCATTATGGGTAAAAGCCTTATCCTGATACTGCTCCAGGATACGGGATGCATCCCCATCGTTTCCGCTCTGGTGAAGGATATATGCCTCATAAAGCTGATATTCCGGTCCCGCAAGTCCGTTCTCCTTAAGTCTTGCAAGCTTCTCCACGGCTCCTGCTGTCCAGGAAGCAAAATCCATCCTTCCGCATACATAGCCAAGATATTCTGTCATCAGTGCATAACGGCATTTTTTTTCAAGGAGGTTCAGATTAACTCCGTTTTCATTTCCTCTGGATGCAAGGATATGATATTCAAGACTCTGATAAGGTGTCCTCACAGTGATCCTGCCGTACTGGTTTCCCTTTCCCAGCTTCTCTGCATGGATCACATAATCCACCTCATAGGTACTGCCTATGAAATCCTCATCTGTGACTACCTTTCTGCCTACCTCAAGGAAATCTCCCGTAACTTCAATGTCCGCACGTATATGTCCCCATCCGCTTCTGTGGATGTAAAAAGCTTCCTGAATGGATTCCTCCACATTGTAAAAATGTGTTTCCTCCCTGTTAAGCTTCAGTTCCACCTTCTCCTTTGCCCCTGCGGCAATGAGAAATTCTTCCAGATGCTGATATGTCACAGGCTGTCTGGACATCCCCGCATAAAGAGACCGGATCTTCTCACTCTCTCCTGCAAGAAGCCCCGGAAAACGTTTGTCCGTAAAAAGGCGGTATGCCTCATGAAAATCTGTTCTGGTAATATCAATGAATTCCTTCAGGGAGGTGACCTCTCCTGCTGAGCTTCTCACCTGCTCAGACTCCACAGTTACCTCAAATGGCAGTCTGTACTCTCCTATATTTGTGGTAAAACAAAGCCATCCCTCAAAACTTTCTCCTGGTTTCAGACCTTCCGCATCCACACCGTAGGGCATACATACCGTAGTTCCAGCGAACCTGTCAAAGCCCGGAACAAATCTCCTGTCCGATGAAGTGACAAAGCCGCTGATCCGCTGATTATCTTCTGTCCCCAGATAAAGTTCATTCTTCCTGGTAGCTCCTGCCTTCAGGGTAACAGAAATCTTTTCCTGGGAAAACAGAAGTTCCGGCTGCTTATAAATAAATTTTCCGCTAAGAAGCTGTTCTATCCTTTTCTTCAAAATGTATACTCCTCTGATCAGTCTTTCCTCTTTATCTCTCACTGAATTATACACCAGATTCCAGGGTGGTGCAAGAAAGGAGGAATTTTTGTTTGGAAAAGCACGGAATCACTGCTTTTTTCATAAGATATACAGAAATCCCCTTTGAGGTGAATCATTGGAAACCTTTTTAAAACCACTTTCCCCTGCTGAGGAAAAATATTATCTTCAGCAGTTTCAAGGGGGCGATCCCGAAGCAAAGAATATCCTGATCGAACGTAATCTCCGCCTTGTGGCTCATGTTGCAAAAAAATATCAGTGCAGCGACGCAGACCCGGATGACCTGATCTCTGTCGGAACCATCGGGCTTATCAAAGCCATATCTACTTTTGACGTAAACAAATCTTCAAAGCTTTCCACTTATGCAGCCCGCTGTATTGACAATGAGCTTCTCATGATGTTCCGTGCCCGCAAAAAACAGTCCCGGGAGGTATCTCTCTACGAACCCATCGGGACTGACCGGGAAGGAAACGAGATCAGTCTTCTTGATGTTATCGAAAGTCCTCCTGTGGATATTGTTGAGGATTGTTTTGTCCGGGACAATATATCCCGTCTTCTCAAAGCCCTGCCTGATGTCCTCACTTCCAAAGAATACAAAGTGATCTGCTGCCGGTACGGCCTTAACGGAACAGAACCCGTCACTCAGAGAGAGATTGCCGGTCAGCTCAATATCAGCCGTTCCTATGTATCCCGTATAGAAAAAAACGCTCTCCAGAAACTTCGCCGGATCTTCCCTGAAAATACTTCATGATCCTTTGGGAAACAGACAAAAAGGGAGAACATCTCTTTTGTTCTCCCCCGCAGACCGTATTTCTTTTATTCTTCTTCGCTTCGTCTTAAGATATCAAATACCGCCGGTGTCTCTGTCAGCTTCACAAAAATCTTCTGCTGAGCATGAGGTGCACTTTCCATGGAATTGCCTTCCTCATCATAGATTGCTTCTACTTTTACGGAAACGTTCTCTCCATCCGGCTTCATCACTTCAACAGTCTCACCTACAGAGAATTTGTTTCTCTGGGTAAGCTGCACAAGCCCATTCTCATCTACACTTTCTGCAAATCCCAGATAAGTATATTCTCTTACATAGGTATTGCTGTCATAGATCTGTGTATTCTCATCCGGTTTTCCGTAGAAAAAGCCGGTGGTAAACTGACGGTAGGTGCAGTTTGAAATCTGTTCCTGATACCATGACATGTTGGCTCTGTATTTCTCCGGGCTTTCCAGACAGTCATCAATAGCCTTTCTGTATGTCCTGGCAACAGTTGCCACATAAAGGGCTGTCTTCATACGTCCTTCGATCTTCAGGCTGTCAATACCGCTTGTAAGGATATCTTCCATATGCTCCACCATACAGAGATCCTTGGAGTTGAAGATAAAAGTTCCTCTTTCGTTTTCAAAGACAGGCATATACTCTCCCGGACGTTTCTCCTCCATCACAGAATATTTCCATCTGCATGGATGTGTACAGGCACCCTGGTTGGCATCTCTTCCTGCCATGAAATTGCTTAAAAGGCATCTTCCTGAATAGGAAATACACATGGCTCCATGTATAAAAGTCTCAATCTCCATTTCTTCAGGAATATGTGCCCGGATCTCACGGATCTCCGCAAGGGAAAGTTCCCTGGCACTTACCACACGCTTGGCTCCCAGGTTATACCAGAACCTGTATGTCTCATAATTGGTATTGTTAGCCTGAGTACTGATATGACGCTCGATCTCCGGACAGATTTCCTTTGCATACATAAAAATTCCCGGATCTGCTATGATAAGCGCATCCGGCTTCAGTTCCCTGAGCTCTTCCAGATATTCCCTTACTCCCGGAAGGTCACTGTTATGTGCCAGAATATTTACTGTCACATATACTTTTACACCATGTTCATGAGCAAAAGCGATTCCCTCCCTCATATCTTCCTTTGAAAAATTCTTTGCCTTGGCACGGAGGCCGAAGGCCTCTCCACCGATATACACGGCATCCGCTCCGAATATAACTGCAACCTTCAGAACCTCCAGGCTGCTTGCCGGAACTAAAAGCTCTGGTCGTTTCATAATTCTTCTCCTGTTTTTACACTTACGGCGGCACCGTCCCCTACAGGCAGCACAGAAGTGCGTAGCCCCGGATCATGTGTCAGCTCATACAGATATTCCCTCATCCTCTTATAGATCGTCCTGTTACGGCGTTCCACAAGATAATGGGATTCTATGATATCCCCCTCCTGGAGCACATTGTCAGAAACCAGGATACTGCCCGGCTTCATCAGACTGCGCACGTAAGGCAGCCAGTGGATATACTGTCCCTTGGCTGCATCCATGAAGATCAGGTCAAAACTTCCCTCAAGTGTGGGAAGGATCTTCCCTGCGTCTCCCTCCAGCAAAGTGATCTGCTTCTCTCTTCCTGCCCTGCGGAAATTCTCCCTGGCAACAGGAATTCTTTTTTCGTAATTTTCTATGGTTACGATCTCAAGATCTTTCGGACCATACTCGCACATCAGAAGAGTGGAAAATCCAACCGCAGTTCCCACCTCAAGGATACGCCCGGGTTTCTTTATCTCCAGCAGCATCCGCATAAAGCTCTGCATCTCCCGTCTGATAATCGGCACACGGTCCTCAAGGGCCTTTGCCTCAATCTCTCTTAAGAACGGGGAATTGCCGGTATCCAGGGAGTTGATGTAGGTCCTCATCCGTTCCTCTACGATCACTCTTCCTGCGACTCCTCTCCTGACATAACAGCCATCATCCGGTTGGGAGTATAGGCTGTGCTGAGAAG
>CAKROW010000018.1 GCA_934373235.1 uncultured Blautia sp.
CTGCCTCCTCATACAGTTCACCGTTAATATAGATCTTCCCGTCCTTTATAAGAACACTCTCCCCCGGAAGTCCGATCTCACGGACAACAGTATAGCCATTCTCCACTGCATGCTGATGTACAGCACTTCCCATGTTTCCCATAGGTGTCCAGGGTTTTACCTGATCAAGACCAAGCTCCACACACTCTTTTGTGACACGTACAAGCTTCTCCTTTTCAGGGCTTACCTTTCCAATGCAGAACATACGGGAAGAATCTGAGAAATACCCCTGGTAAATGGTAGACACATCCACATTAACGATATCTCCCTCTTTCAGGACGATCTCCTCAGAAGGGATTCCATGGCATACCACCTCATTGATGGAAGTGCAGACGCTCTTGGGAAAGCCTTCATAATTTAATGGCGCCGGAATTCCTCCGTGACGTACTGTTTCCTCATGAACCCAGTCATCAATCTGCTGCGTTGTCACTCCCGGTCCGATATGCTCTGCCACATAATCAAGAACTGCAATGTTGATCTTGCAGCTCTCTTTGATCTTTTCGATCTGCTCAGGTGTTTTGATCAGTTTGTGGTCCAGGACTGCGTATCCTTTCTGCTTCATGATCTCCATTTTCTCATCAAAAGCTTCATGGCATTTTTTGTACTTTTTTCCGCTTCCGCACCAGCACGGATCATTTCTTCCAAGTTTCTCAGACATCTCGCTATTCTCCTTTTTTCTCAAAGCTGTCTGTACGGCAGCCTTTTGTCTTATCCCAGCACCACATCCAGCACCATCATCAGCACAAATCCCACCGCAAAGGCAACTGTGCCCATATTGCTGTGTTCTCCTTCGCTGGCTTCAGGGATCAGTTCTTCCACAACCACATAGATCATTGCCCCTGCCGCGAAGGACAGAAGATATGGAAGGATCTTTGTGATATATCCGGCCATAAGCAGGGTCAGTCCTCCTGCCACCGGCTCCACTGCACCGGACAACATTCCGTAGAAAAAGCTTTTGCCCCGGTGCATCCCGCTTCCGCGAAGGGGCATGGAAATAATAGCGCCCTCCGGAAAATTCTGAATGGCAATTCCTATAGCCAGGGCAAAAGCACCTGCCAGGGTCACGCTGTTATTTCCGGATATGGCTCCTGCAAAAACTGCTCCTGCAGATAATCCCTCCGGAATATTGTGAAGAGTTACTGCCAGGACAAGCATCGTAGTTTTTTTTAAATTGCATTTCGGTCCTTCTGATTCCTCACTTCCCATATGGAGGTGTGGGACTGTCCGGTCCATAAGAAGCAGAAAAAAGATTCCGGAAAGGAATCCCACTGCTGCCGGTATTACAGATCTTCTGTCCATTTCCCTGCACATATCCATGGAAGGAATCAGAAGTGACCATACCGAAGCCGCCACCATGACACCTGATGCAAAGCCAAGAAAAGCTTTCTGCACCAGTGGCTTCAGTTCTTTTTTCACAAAGAATACACAGGCTGCGCCCAGAGTTGTTCCGATGAACGGAATCATCAGACCCAGAAATACATTCATAAGATCTCCTTATTTCAGACAGTTAGTTATCGCTATCCTTATTCTATACAATATACCTGTCCTGTGCAACCTGTTTGTTGTACTTTATTTTTCATTAGCCATACGGGAACCGGACACAGCCCTCTCTCCGGCAACCATGCTGCGCATACGGCCCAGCGCGGAAGATACCGCAGGAATGGAGATCACCACAATTGTCAGCACACCTCCACTTCTGGCAAATATTACCACTGCCAGAACCACAAGTGCCACAACCACAATTCCGGATACTGCATATCCGGCTGTTGTAAGACCGCCATCTCCGTTTACTAACAGATCAAACATATTTTCTTTCCTCCTTAAACAGCTATATCATAGCACACTTACCGGCAGATTGTAAATTACCTGTTCCCCCCTGAAAGCTGGTTCAGAAGTTCAATATCACCTGCCTTCACTTTCAGATTGGTTACCAGTTTTTCTCCTTCCGGTGTTGTAAAGGAAATCTCAATAATGCTGTCCTCCCGTATCCCCCTGCTGGAAACCGCACTTAAAAATGCCGGGAATTTGGGATGGTTCATCTTAAATGTGTTCCATGCATTCATGATCTTCATCATATTACCCATGTTACCGATGTTCATAATCTTCTCCTCCTCTTAATACCTGAGAAATATTCTCGATAAGTTTTATAAAACATCTGCCGGAAACACCTAATGGTCTCCGGCAGATACAGGGTCTGTATTTATTTACTGGCCTTCACGCTGGTCCTCGATCTGATATGCTGTGTAGCTCTTTACTTTCTTCGGAGAGAAAACAGCATTTTCCAGCCATTTCCTGGATTCTCCCGCACACTGATCAATGATCCGGAAAGTCTTCTCGTAGTCAATGTCCTGATCCAGCATCGGATGGTTGATAACACTTACCGCATCCGGTGTCAGTCTGGATCCAAGACCAAAACGGTCAAGAAGAGAAGCAAACCTCTGGCTTCCACGTTTTGGATTGGTCATTGCTGTAAAGTTTTTCTTGAAGATGATGGCAAAACATGTTCCATGGAAAGAATCAGTGAGCACATAGCTGCTGTGATGGAAGCAGTACAGCCATTCTTTAAGGTCCACTTCACGGAGGATCTCCACAGGTGCTCCCTCCGGAATTCCCATGGCTTTCTTGTTATCCTCGAACCTTGCAGGAATCTCATCCAGAATAACTTTGACTTTTTTGTTTAATTTCTCTGCTACATGAAGGATCGCTTCTGTTTTCTCCTTGTATGGATCCAGGATGTACGCCAGGATGTAGTCTTCATCCTTACATTCCGGACGTTCCTTCTCGATCTCTGCATAGTCGGTATCTTTGCAGAAGAATACCGGATCTGTTACCCATGTGGCATCTACCCCGTAGATTTCCTTACACATGTCAATGGCAAATTCCTCGCGGACAGAAACCGCATCAAACTGCTGCAGATACTCTGCGGACATAGCTCTGTATCCTTCGGTTCCTGAGTAGGAAGCCTTTCCAAAGGAAGTTCCGTAGGCGATCTTTTTCTTGTTGTTGTCTGCAAAGCTTAAGAAATAGTACTGACCATATCTTCTGCTTAAGCCAAAGTTCCATAGCTGGTCAGAACCAACGATAAACCCGTCACACACTTCATTAAGTTTGCGAAGGCTTCCCATAGGATATATCTTACTGATATCATAATACTCATTGGCAAATCTTCTCGGATTGGTCTTTGTAAGAACTTCATCGTTTCTTCCAAGAGGATTGTTGATCATAAGCACACTTAAGCCCATAGACGCCAGTGTATGGTGAAGCGCATAGTAAGTTGCCATACTTCCATAGTTACGTCCGTACCAGAGGCCGATCACTCCAATATCGTATTTTTTCTTGAGAGTGTATTCTACTGCTTTATCAAAAGGATAAATATCAAGAAGGCGGAAAAATCTTTCTCTGTCCGGATGCTGCTTGATCTGATGGTCAATAGATCCGCTCTTGGAAGTAGCTTCTTCTACCGGATACTTCTCCATCTTTTTCATTTTTTCATGCAGCTCTTCAAATACCCTGTCGCCTTTCTCAGAGTTCGACAGCACAAGAGAGGTTCCTTTGTTATCAGTCATCTCCGGGTTTACCTTGCTGATACCCCAGAAATCACCGATACTGATATCTCCCTGTCTCGGGAAGGTGGCAAAACGGCACCCGCCACAGGAAGGACGGGTATCCAGTACTCTCTGGAATGCGCGGAAATACGGATCCGTCACTGCACGTTCCAGATGGCAGGTTCCGTCTTCAAAGTAAACACTCATGTTACTGGACCAGCCAAAAGATGCCTTGTTCCTGAAGTTGACACCTGTTACCTTTTTGTCCGGATAGCAGTCATCCAGATATTTACGGAAAACCTTCTGGGATGGAACACCATGGCAGATAAGGTCTGCTGTATAAAGCTGGTCATAGTCCTTACCAAGATATGCCTTCACTGCAGCGACCTGACATGGACATCCGGAAAACAGTACCGGCCTGCCGGACTTCAGAATCTTCTCTGTTTCCTGATAAATATGCTTTGTGTTACTCTGGACATATTTGGAAAAGCGAAGCTTTCCAAGATCCTCTTTTCTGTCGATCATGATATGCTCTACAGACATATCATCGGCATAGGCAGCTCCGCAGACAGCTCCGCCCTTTTCCAGAACATAATCTGCAAGAAGTGTGAACATACCTCCTGAAGAACTCTGTCCACGCACTTCATCATCTGCCATCACTGCATAACATACCGGTTCATGGTTGTCATATTTTACCTGAATAGCCGGACAGCTCTTCTGGCATTTACCACAGTTGATGCATTTCTCCTCATCGATCACCGGATATAAATAACCCTCATGATCCGGCTGCATTTCAATGGCTTTTACAGGGCAGGAATTAAAGCAGGCTCCACAGCCGCTGCAGTCCTTTTTTCCAACTACGGAAACAGTTTTCACAGACGGATCTGTGAGTTCCACAGGACCCGGTGTCTTAACAGATGTCCTGCCGTTTTTCATATTGCCCAGAAGTTTGGTCACACTTACATCACCTGTCTCTGTAAGGGAGACATCCAGATATTTGTTCGCCATCTTCTTGGCTTTCTCTTTCATATTGGGGGGTAACTTTTTATATACTTTTCGTAAAAATGCCTGATCCAACTTAACTCCTCCTTGTATCACTCACTTATACGATCTCCGCAGCCAGGGCACGGGCATCCCTGACCGCCTCCGCGATCGTATATCTTTTCTCATGGGACAGTCTTCCTCCAAAAAGGACATGCTCCTCCTGAGATGCCAGATCCATGTATTTCCGGAATCTTTCAAGATTCTCCGGAGTTTCCTTAAGATCACAGAGGATCCCGTCCTTCACCTCGTCACCGTATATTTCTTCGGTTATAACTGTCAGGGGTATCTGTATTCCGGTCAGGTGCTTGTGCTCAGTCACCCGGAGAGTTTTTTCCGGCTGATCCTCCACTGCCCTTCTCTGATAATATTCCTGATACAGAACCCTGGATCTGTATTTTCTCTTTTCGTATTCCAGACGGCCATAGCAGTTTCCAAAGAAATCATCCAGCCTCCCTGTATACAGAGTCGTCTGTGCCACATCAGGTCTTTCTTTTATGAATTTCTCATATTCTGTGTTCAGATATACATTACAATCCTTTAAAAGCCTGGCAATGATCCCGGTATAGCCTGAAAATGGCACTCCCTCGTATGAATATCCCTGACTGTCTCCCCTGTAGGAAACCATCTCTCCCAGACTGTCCAGATATTCCCAGATCTCTCTGTCATCTGTGCGGAATATATGAGCACCATACTGATGGGTCTCTATACCATGGATATTTTCACAGTACAGATTCCCCCCAATATTTCCTCTTTCATCAATAACAAGGCATGTTTTTCCCTTTTTTCCGGCTTCGCAGGCAAAAACCGCCCCGAAAATGCCGGCTCCTGCAATTAGAAAATCATACATTCTTCAGTTCCTCTTACAGCCTGTTCTGTCAGGATCATTTATCAAGCTCCAGATATTTTCTCCAGAAGCTCTCACTTGTCAGCTCTTTTCTGTGTTCTCTGTATTCCTTCTCAAGACGTGTGTGGATACGTTCATAGCGGTTAAACAGTCTCTTCTCACGTTTGAGAAGTTCCATAAATCTTGCCTTGTCCATCTCTCTGTATGCTGCAGTACGCATATGCGGGTTCACTGCAAGAAGTCTCTTACGGAGGAAGTATCTCTTCGGTGAATAGAACCAGTCATAGGCGATCACGCCGGTTTCCTTCTTAAGAAGCTTGGACGGCCAGAAATGTCCATTATATGTGAGACGGTAAATGTTGGTCTCAATAATGGATCTTGGCGGGTTCTCATATATCGACCATACATTTTCCGGAGCCTCCGGGAACTGGGAAAGTGGAAGCATCTTCTCATTTTTCTGAGCTTCTTCTTTAATAAGCTTCTCACCCTGGTTCTTCATGAAGAAACGATAACCCTTCATATAATCCTCAATGGAATCCATTAGCTGCTCTGCTCCATCGTAATTAAAGCGGAGAAGATTGACACGGATCAGCTTGCGGATCCTGTCCATGAAATCTACATTCTGGCACACACCGCTTACAGCCTGAAGCATAAGACTGTTTCTGTGTACCTGATAAAATTCCATTGCACCGTTGAACTTGTTGGTAAATCCCATATGCCAGATACAGATACCGCTTAATGTGATAAAGCGAGCCTTGTTTCTCAGGCTGTATTCCACATCATCTCCACGTACAAATACCGGAATCGGAAGATTATCCTTTCTTACAAATTTCACCGGGATACAGCAGAACCACCAGCCTGCATAGGCATTTTTCGGCTGTGGGATCATCTCGTCATTGCGGAGCACCGCATCAATACGGCGAAGGTCTTCCCTGCCTTTAAGCGGTCCGTAAGCACCTTCTTCATTTACATATCCGATATCCTCATAAAAGCAGAACATCTCCTCAAAAGCAAGCATGGCTCCACTGATAAAGTGATCTTCATACTCAGGTCTTACAAGGCTTAAAAGATTATAGGTTCGTCTCAGGCTCTCCGGAAGGATCATAACGTCATCATCCATAAGAAGGACATGGGTTGGTTTCTCTTTATGGTCAAGAGACTCCAGCATACCTCTTGTAAATCCGCCTGCTCCTCCTGTATTCAGGTTTCTGTGTACACTGACATGCTCTGTCTCGATCTCCTCAACAGGAAGTGTACGTCCGTTATCCACCACATGAACCCACAGATGTTCTGCAAGGCTGTCATTCCCTGCAAGAACAGTTTCCTTGAGAAGTTTGATGTTGGAAGTGATATACTCCTCTTTTTTGAAGGTTGTAGTTGCAAGATGAAGGGATACGTGGCGGATTTTGTCCTCCTCGATATCAGTTCCGTATTCACCTTCATATACCTCACACATACCAAAGGTATGGATCTCAAATCCCGATACCATCAGATTGTTTTCCGGATATTCCAGAATAACTTCCTCCGGTGCTGCAAAGGAGACTTTCTTTCTTCCCACGATCCTGCGGACATACTGGGTATCCTTCTTCTCATATCCGGTAAGGATGATCTCCATGTCACCTTTTACCTTAAGCTTCAGGAACAGTTTCTCTGTCCATGTATAGGTCTGCCATTTTGTCCATGCAATGGAGTTAAAATAAGTGCAGAAATTCACAACCTGTGCAGGTCCGATCACAATCTTTTTATCCTCAAAATCATAAACCGGGCGGCTGCTTCTGTAAAACATTTCCCACTGATCTTCCAGTCTTTCATTGTCGCAGAACAGTATATTCTGCAGTTTGTAATAATTATTCATCTTTTCCAATCTCCAAATATTTATTCCAGAATTCTTCTGTTGTCAGTTTCCTCCAGTTTCTGCGGTAGCTGTCACTGGCTCTTTTGAAACACCTGTCTGTTTTTCGCAGTGTGATCAGCATATATACGCAAAGCCTCAAAGCCTCCCACAGGTTCTTCTTTGCCTCCAGACAAAGTCCCGCAGAGTCCTCATAAACAATATGACCCTTTGTGGCTGCTGTATAAACACTTACATCAGGTGTTGTATAGAAAATCCCGTCTTTTTTCTCTTCCAGCCGGGTAAGAACCGGTACATACTCTGCTACCCGTTTATGAAGCTCTACTCCGTCCGTCTGCTCCAGCCACGCTTCGCCCTTGAGAAAATCAAGAATAGCACGGATATTCAGATAAACGTATTCATAACGTCCTCTTAAAATATTTCCACCGAACCACTTGATCAGGAACTTCTTCCATTCTTTTACATTCCAGTCTTCATAATGTATGGAATTGACAATAGCCATATTACGGATATCATAATATTCCCCTGCCTGAGGAAGTTTCTTTGTCACTGCCTCATGCCATACACCAATTCCATTCATACTCATGACCTTGCCTATGCGAAGGCCATATTCAATATCATCTCTGTGGATAAATACAGGTAAGGGAAGGCCTTTCTCCCGTATTACCCTGGTGGGAATACAGCAATACCACCAGCCGCCGTACTCACCATCCTGTTTGCGTGCATTTTCCAGAAGGACTGATTTCTCTCTGAGATCAAAACCGGATCTTCCGGCCATGATCTTACCCCGGTTCCATCTGGCGCCACACTCAAACTGTTTCCACGGAATCTCCTTCTCGATCAGAGATCCTGCCAGAGCTCCATCCATCCAGCTTTTTTTGAGGATGGCGAGAAAACGCTCCGTCTTCTCAAAGATCCCCGGCTCCAGTACAATATCATCATCCATAAGAATCACGTGGGTAAAAAGATTATCTTTCAGCGTTTCCAGTATCCCTCTTGTAAATCCCCCTGCTCCTCCGCAGTTCCTGCTGGGGATCAGCTTTACAAAATCCGGCATCTGCTCTGCTGCAAGAGTATTTCCATTATCTATGACAAAAATGTCCGGTCTGGATTCCTCATCCATTCTGCTTACCCGCTCAAGATTGGCAAGAAGCTCCTGTTCTCTTCTGCAGGTGCAGATCACAACAGCCAGACGGACTCTCTGGGTTTCCTCCATATCTGCTTCAAAGCTTACATCTTCCAGATATGCCCCTTCATCTCTTCCCTCCAGTGCGACCCAGCATCCTGCAGCTTCCTGCCATTCCTGGATCTCAAAGCTTACTGTACCGTTTTCTCCTGTAAGCTTTTCACATTCCAGGCTTCTGTCAATAACCGTCTTTCTGCCATTTCTGTGTCCCAGGATCAGCCGGCAGCTTCCTTTCAGGCTGATATTTACGCGGAAATTCTTCAGGGTTGTATACTGTTTCCACTGCCCGGGATAAAATCCGTTAAAATACGTAAAAAGATCCGCCTTTTCCCCAAGAGGAACATAAAGACTCCGGCTTTCCCCTTCTACCAGCTCCACACCTTCTGTACCGCCATAGTAAAGGCCGTAATTCTGTTCTGCCTTTTCCGGCAGGAGCAATTTCTGTATCGTCCTATAGCTCATTTTTCTTTTCCCTCAGACGCATAAGGAAATGTCCCGGATAATAGAGAAAATATCCGCTCTTCCGTATGGCCCATACAAATTTGTTTGTTACTTTATTGTAGATTTCTGGATATTCCTCCCGGATCCCCCCATCCATCTGCCGCAGTCTTTTACAGATCTCCCTTGAGCAGGGGAAGCTTAAATAAATCTTAAAATGACTGCTGAGAACATTCGCAATTCCATGTTCAAGATAGAGAAGATATGCCTGATCTGCCTTTCTGAAACGCTGCTCCTGATAAAAATCCAGAAGGCTGGTAAGCACTCTCTCATGATTTTTATGATTCTTGCGCATTTTCTCAAGAGTCATACTCTGTCCCTGGCGCCCAAGCCTGTACATGTATACAAACTCATCCAGAAAGACTATGGTCTTTACCTGCGGAATGGGATACATGACAAATTCCACATCAACGTAATAACAGTTTTCATCTATTTTCATTCCTGCCTGACGTACAGCCTCTGTGCGTATGGTCATGGAATGCATTTTGATAAAGGTCTTCTCCGAAATCTGGGAAAAATCGTATTTTTTCCCATAGGATACTCCCGCAAAGGGATGACGGTTCTGTATATCCTTCTTCCCGTTCTGCTCATAGACCCAGTAAAAATTGCTCCACACAATATCCGCATCTGTCTCTTCCAGATATTGTACAAGATGTACAAAAGCATCTCTTTCCACCCAGTCGTCACTGTCCAGAACCTTCACATAAGTCCCGGTCGCCATCATCATACCTGTATTGATAGTAGAACCATGGCCCCCGTTAGCCTTGGACATGACCCGGAATGTACAGGGATATTTTTCCACATATTCCCTGGCAATATCTATTGAATGATCCGTGGAACCATCCAGCACGATCAGCACCTCAAGTTTATCCATAATGCTTTCAATAACCAGAGAATCCAGACATTGTCTGATATATCTTTCCATGTTATATACCGGAATGATCACCGATAACACTTTTTTCATAACTCTAACCTTTCATGATCCAGGAAATGGCATCCCGGATTCCGGATACGTACACCAGCCGGATCCCTTTTATGCTCTCTGTTGCATTTCGGTTCACCTCCGGCAGGATCACTGTTTCAAAACCCAGCTTCCGTGCTTCCTGTACTCTCTGTCCGGCCATGCTTACCGCACGGACCTCACCGCTTAATCCGATCTCTCCGAATGCCATCACGGAATCCGGTATCACAATATCCCTGCAACTGGAAATAATAGCAAGGCAGATCCCCAGATCAATGGCAGGCTCTGTCATTTTCATTCCGCCTGCAATATTCACGTAAGCATCAGAGGATGCAAGATGGATCCCTGCCTTTTTTTCAAGAACTGCCATCAGAAGATTAACACGGTTAAAATCTGTTCCCACCGCAGTACGCCTGGGAATTCCGAAATTGCTCTGGCACACCAGAGCCTGAATCTCCACCAGAATGGGCCTTGTTCCCTCCATGGAACACGCCACCACAGAACCGGATGCATTTTCCGGTCTTCCGTTGAGAAGAAACTCAGAAGGATTCTTCACCTCTCCAAGGCCTGTATTAGTCATCTCAAAAACACCGATCTCATTGGTGGAACCGAAACGGTTCTTCACTGCACGCAGGATCCTGTAGGACGCATGACGGTCACCTTCAAAGTAGAGAACAGTGTCTACCATATGTTCAAGGACTCTGGGGCCAGCCACATTCCCTTCCTTGGTCACATGTCCCACGATAAAAACAGAAACACCCATTCCTTTGGCGATCTGCATAAGGACCGCTGTGGACTCCCGTACCTGTGAGACACTTCCCGGTGCTGAGGACACATCTTCATGGAACATGGTCTGAATGGAATCCACCACAGCCACATCCGGTTTCATCTTCTCAATAACCTCACGGATCTTTTCAAGATTCGTCTCACACAGAAGCTTGAGTCTGTCATTAAAGTTTCCGATACGGTTGGCCCGGAGTTTGATCTGACGCAGAGATTCCTCACCGGAAATATACAGAACCGAAACATTCTGTTCTGCCAGATTACGGCACACCTGAAGAAGGAGGGTGGATTTACCGATACCCGGATCGCCGCCCACCAAAACCAGGGAGCCAGGGACGATCCCGCCACCCAGCACCCTGTCCAGTTCACCGATACCACTTGTCTGTCTCTCATCTGTGGAAAGACTGATATCCTTAAGTGCTACAGGCACTGCCTTCCTGTCAGATGTTCTTATACTGCCTTCGGAAGACTTCCCGGGAGAAACCTTCTCCTCCACGAAAGTGTTCCACGCCCGGCATGCAGGGCACTGGCCCATCCACTTGGCGGACTCATACCCACATTCCTGGCAAAAATAAACTGTCTTTTTGTTTTTTAGCATTTTACGATCTTTACAGATGCCTTTGTGTTGGCATCAAGCTCTACACTGAAGGAGAGCTTTCCGCCCAGATTGGTAGTCATACGTCCTGTGCTGGCATCATCGATAAATACCTCATATTCAGACTCTGCCTCAAGCTCCACTGTGATCTGGGAATCCTCAAAGCCCTGAACCTCAAAAGCCATAACTGTTCCGTCCTGTTTCAGATGGAATACACTGGTTCCCGGAACAGACTCATATACAAACATTCCGTTGCGCTCAAGCTTTGTGATCTCCTTATATGTCTTAACCTTGTACATATCTCCCTGATACTGATAATCCGACAGTTTGGATTTCTGATTCAGCTCATAATCTCCAAAACTGATTGTCCCATTATCTTCTGTACGGATCAACTCCTGTATCACTGCCATGATCTTATGTCCTCCCTGAATCTCTTTTGTTGTTACTGTTCACAGCAACTTATGTTCATTTCTATAGTGTGATTATTATAACTTATTTTTTACTGTAAAGCAAATCTTTTTATCCTTTACTTTTACCTGTACTGTATCGCCTCTTTTGATGCGTCCCTCCAGGATCTCAGCAGCCATCTCATCCTCGATCTTTGTCTGGATGGCACGTCTTAAAGGCCTTGCCCCGTATTTGCTGTCAAAGCCTGCCTCTGCCAGATAATCTTTGGCTGCAGCAGTCACCTTTAATGTGATGTCAAGCTGGGTCTCACAGCGTTTTTCCAGATTTTTGAGAAGAATTCCCACGATCTGGCGGATATTTTCTTTGTCAAGAGAATGGAACACCATGATCTCATCAATACGGTTGAGGAATTCCGGCTTGAACATCCTCCTTACCTCTTCCATAACTCCGGATTTCATACGTTCATAATCCTGCTTCTTTGTGTCTCCGGAAAGGAATCCCAATCTCTTGGGTTCCATGATAGCCTGTGCCCCTGCATTAGATGTCATGATGATAATAGTCTGCTTGAAATCAACCTTTCTGCCGTGGGCATCTGTGATATGTCCATCATCCAGAACCTGAAGAAGGATATTGAACACATCCGGGTGTGCCTTCTCGATCTCATCAAAAAGTATCACACTGTATGGATTACGACGTACTTTTTCGCTGAGCTGACCGCCCTCATCATATCCCACATATCCGGGAGGTGAACCGATCATCTTGGATACGCTGTGTTTCTCCATGTACTCAGACATATCCACACGGATCATCGCCTGTTCGCTTCCAAACACCGCCTCTGCCAGAGCCTTGGAAAGCTCGGTCTTACCCACTCCGGTAGGTCCCAGGAACAGAAATGAGCCGATCGGTCTTGCAGGATCTTTAAGTCCTACTCTTCCTCTTTTTACTGCACGGGCAACTGCTGACACTGCCTCATCCTGTCCGATAACGCGCTTATGGAGTACCTTTTCCAGATTGAAAAGGCGGCGGGATTCTCCCTCTGTAAGCTTCTGTACCGGGATCTTTGTCCAGTCTGAGATAATATCTGCCACTGCATTTTCATCTACAGTCAGAGCTTTTCTCTTATTTCTCCGTTCTGCTTTTCTGCGGATCTTTTCCAGAGCTTCCTCTGTTTCGTTCTGTTTCTGCTGTGCTTCTTTTGCACGCTTAAGATCTGCTGTTTTGATGGCTTCTTCCTTCTCCTCCAGATATTTATGGAGTTCTGTTTCCAGTGCCTCCGCTTCCGGGGAAGTTTCGTATCCGGAAAGCTGGATCTTTGAAGCAGCTTCATCAATGATATCCAGTGCCTTATCCGGAAGGAAGCGGTCGTTGATATAGCGGACAGACATCTGTACAGCAGCTTCCAGAGCTTCATCCAGAATCTTTACCCCATGATGCTTCTCATAATACGGACGAAGTCCTTTAAGGATCTCCACGGTCTCTTTTTCGGAAGGTTCTTCCACAGTTACCGGCTGGAACCTGCGCTCCAGCGCCGCATCTTTCTCAATATATTTGCGGTATTCCTCCAGGGTTGTTGCACCGATAAGCTGGATTTCGCCTCTGGAAAGAGACGGCTTCAGAATATTGGAGGCATCCAGTGCACCCTCCGCACCTCCTGCACCGATGATGGTGTGAAGCTCATCAATAAAGAGAAGGATACCCTGGTGCTCCCGCACCTCATCCACCACATTGCGGATGCGTTCCTCAAACTCTCCTCTGTATTTACTTCCTGCCACCATACCGGAAAGATCCAAAACCACCACTCTTTTGTTTTTTACTGTATCCGGGACCATACCTGTTACGATCCTCTGCGCCAGGCCCTCCACGATAGCAGTCTTTCCTACTCCAGGTTCTCCTACCAGGCACGGATTGTTTTTGGTTCTTCTGCTCAGGATCTGGATCAGCCTTGCGATCTCCCTGTCCCTTCCAACAACCGGATCCAGGCGGCCTTCTGATGCCATCTCTGTAAGATCCCTGCTGTACTGATCCAGTGTGGGAGTTGCGGTAGCATTTCCGCTTCGCATGGCTCTGGCAGCCTGAAATTCCTCCGCGATCGCTTCACTGTCCATCCCCATTGCACTTAAAACTGCTGCATACAGTTTCTGGATGTTGGCGCCCATGGTATAAAGGAGTCTGGTTCCAACACAGTCTGTCTCCTTCAGCATGGCAAGAAGGATATGTTCCGTACCGATCCTGTCATAATGCATGGCCTGGGCATCTTCTGCCGCAATATCCAGGATCCGCATGGTTCTCGGACTGAATCCCGGTTTTTCTGCCACAGCAGTGCTTCCCGGCGGTGCGATCAGCTTATCAATGAGAGCCATTACATTCTCTGCTTTGATACCAGATTCTTCCAGAACCTTTCCGGCTGTACCTTCTTCCTCCCTCACAAGTCCAACCAGTATATGTTCTGTACCAATATAGCTGTGACCGCAGGAGCCGGCAGCCTGTTTCGCCAGTGTTAAAGCGTTCTGCGCCTGTTTTGTATACTGTTCCTGCATGATGTCCTCCTATCTCTCTGCGTCATACTCGTCAAAGATCTCATCTACCAACTGATGGACCTCTTCCCTTGTTACATTTTTACAGCAGCCCCAAGCCATGGCTACTGTAAGATTCTGTTTCATCTCTTCAAGAGCTCTTACCTTGTCCACATCAATGGAGATAACTGCTCCCTTCCGTCTGTCGATGGTTACAAAACCTTCCTGCCTCAGCAGGGAATATGCTTTGTTCACTGTATGCATATTGATCCCCGCAATGCTGGCAAGCTGTCGTACAGAAGGCAGAGCATCCCCTTCATGAAGCCTTGACGTTGCGATGCCCATTATGATCTGGTTTGTGATCTGCATGTAGATCGCCTCATCACTGTTAAAATCAATTTCTATCATCATAGGGTATCTCTCCTCCGTTAGGTATATTGGAAAAGGCTGCACAGGTTTGATTTCCTGGCAGCCTGTCCTTTGTAAAACATTCAATCCGTTACAGGTTTTATTCCTGAGGCTTCACTCCCGCAATCTTTGTAACCTGCTCTTTGGTAAGGATCAGGTTGATTCCCAGTGGATTGACTACATAAGCCTCTGCCTGAGGCACCATAAGTCCCGGCAGTTTGTCCATGGTTACCTTTGCAACACGGAGCTTCTTGCCTCTGCCAAATTTCTCCAGTTCCATAACATCAGTAAATACCGGCTGAAGGATCTTGCCCTCTTTGTTCTTAAGATATGGAATATGGATCTTGCCAGGATCATCCTGCTCCGCATTCATTGCAATGAGATACTCAGCTTTTTTCAGGTTAACAACCAGTTCTTCCTCCAGCTCACGGATGTTTCTGCGTTCTTCCTGTTTCACCGGGCGGCGAAGTTCCTGCATAAAATAAATGCCGGAAAGTTCCAGAGTCGGATTAAGAAGAGGTCTCTTGGAAGGATCCATCTTACTGGTATCTGCCTGTCTGGCAATACGGGTAAGCTCCACCTCCACCCGGTCTTCTCCGCAGTTCCACTGTACACTGTTTACGCCAATGGCATACAATGTTCCATAAAGTCTGGGAAAATCCTTTTTCTCATATTTCATCCCCATAAGGAGCATCTTGTCATTAAGCATTTCCTTGCCGAATTCCTTGATCTCCTCCTCTGTGGAAAAAATCCACGCCTGATCGTTATAGGATTCCTCATCACAGGTTACATAGGGAAGCTTGGTAGCCTGTGCATAGGCCACAAATACTTCCTCCCTGTTCCTGAGTTCCTGAATTGCTTCTTCTACACTGATTCCCATTTTACTGTCCTCTCAGCCCCATCCTGTGGATGAAGGCTGATTTCCCTTCATACTTTATGTAAAAACTCTTATGCCTCGTCAATAGCTTTGCCTATATCATGACGCATATATTTGTTTGCAAAGCTGATCCACTCTGTTGCCTCATATGCATTCTTTCTGGCTTCTTTCAGAGTTTTTCCCTTTGCTGTGATACCAAGGACACGTCCGCCGTTTGTAACGATCTCCCCATCCTTGAACTTGGTTCCTGCATGGAAACAGTAATATCCATCCTTACCCTCAAAATTCTCAAAACCGTGGATCGGGATCTCCTTCTCATATTTCACCGGATATCCATCACTTGCAAGAACCACACATACTGCGGCATTATCCTGGAATTTCAGATCGATCTGATCCAGGGTTCCGTCAACGCATGCCTCCATAACCTCGATGATATCATTCTCCATACGCGGAAGAACAACCTGTGCCTCCGGATCTCCGAATCTGGCATTGTACTCCAGAACCTTCGGTCCGTCTGCAGTGAGCATCAGGCCAAAGAAAATGATTCCCTTAAAGGGTCTTCCCTCTGCTGCCATTGCATCCACAGTAGGCTGATATACATATTTTCTGCAGAATTCATCTACCTCGTCTGTATAGAACGGGCTTGGGGAAAATGTTCCCATTCCGCCTGTATTCAGACCCTGGTCACCATCCTTTGCACGCTTGTGATCCTGTGCGGATGTCATGGTACGGATAGTCTTTCCATCTACAAAAGAAAGTACAGAAACCTCACGTCCTGTCATGAATTCCTCGATGACCATGGTATTTCCGGCACTGCCGAACTTTTTATCCTCCATGATCTCCTTCACCCCGTCCTCAGCTTCTTTAAGGTCTTTGCAGATCAGCACACCCTTTCCAAGGGCAAGACCGTCAGCTTTGAGAACAATGGGAAATTTTGCCTGGGTTCTTAAATATTCCAGTGCCTTCTCCGGATCATCGAAATTCTCATATGCCGCTGTAGGAATATGATATTTCTTCATGAGATCCTTGGAAAATGCCTTGGAGCCTTCAAGGATCGCTGCATTCTTTCTTGGTCCGAACACTCTCAGACCACGCTCTTCAAACACATCCACGATTCCGCCAACCAGAGGGTCATCCATTCCTACAATAGTAAGATCAATGTGATTCTCCTGGGCAAAATCTGCCAGTTTGTCAAATTCCATGGCTCCGATCTCCACACACTGGGCATACTGGGAAATTCCCGCATTTCCAGGTGCGCAGTAAATCTTGTCAACCTTCGGGCTCTTTGCCACACTCCATGCGATAGCATGCTCTCTTCCGCCACTTCCTACGATCAATACTTTCATCTGTTTACTCCTTTACAGAAACAATGCCGTTCTCTATTACGATTTTGTCATTTGCAATAAGGTCGATCGCCTCTGGCAGGATCTTCCATTCTGCCTTCTCCATCACCCGGCGCTGCAGTTCCGGGGAGGTATCTCCGTCCTTCACCTTCACAGCCTTCTGAAGAATGATAGGGCCTGTATCCGTACCCTTGTCAACAAAGTGTACTGTAGCACCTGTCACCTTTACACCACGTGCAAGTACTGCATCATGGACACGCAGTCCGTAATACCCCTGTCCGCAGAAAGACGGGATCAGAGATGGATGGATATTGATGATCCTGTTTGGAAAAGCATCTACGACCATCGGCGGGATAGCCACCAGATAGCCTGCAAGGACCACAAGGTCAACTTTACTCTCCTGAAGCTTCTCAAGAAGAGCCTTATGGAAAGCTTCCCGGTCAGGGTATTCCTTCGGTGCAATGCATATTGCCTCAATACCATGATTCCTTGCTCTCTCAAGAGCATATGCACCTGCATTATTGCTGATCACAATATCAACCCGGGCATTTGTGATCTTTTTGTTATCAATGGCATCCAGGATTGCCTGAAGATTGGTTCCCCCTCCGGAAACCAGAACACCGATCTTTAACATAAGGTCACTCCCTTTTCTCCCTCTTCGATGCTTCCCACTACATATGGAGTATCACCGGCGCTGCGGATTGCCTCCATTGTCTTCTCAACATCCGCGGGATCAACTGCAAGGATCATTCCAAGACCCATGTTATAGGTATTATACATCATATACTCATCAATGTTTCCTTTTTCAGCAAGGAGTTTGAAGATCGGAAGAACCGGATAGCTGTCTTTCTTTACCACTGCCCTGGTTCCTTCCTTGAGCATACGTGGAATATTCTCATAGAAACCGCCTCCTGTAATGTGGCTGCAGGCATGGATCTTAACACCGGCCTCACGGATACCCTTGAGTGCCTTTACATAGATCCTTGTAGGAGCAAGAAGAGCCTCACCCAGGGTGGTTCCAAGCTCATCATAATAGGTGTCAAGGGATTCTTTGGTCATATCAAAAACCTTACGTACAAGAGAGAAACCATTGCTGTGCACGCCTGTGGAAGCCATTCCGATAAGAACATCTCCCGGCTTTAAGGCTTCTCCTGTGAGAAGGTCTTTTTTGTCAACGATTCCTACTGCAAATCCGGCAAGGTCATACTCATCCTCAGGCATAAGTCCCGGATGCTCTGCTGTCTCGCCTCCGATCAGGGCAGCCTCAGACTGTACGCAGCCCTCTGCAACTCCCTTTACGATCTCGGCGATCTTCTCAGGATAGTTCTTGCCGCAGGCAATATAATCCAGGAAGAATAAAGGCTCTCCGCCTGCACATGCGATATCATTCACACACATGGCAACTGCATCGATACCGATGGTATCATGTTTATCCATAACCATTGCAAGCTTCACCTTGGTACCACATCCGTCTGTACCGGAAACAAGAGTAGGTTCTTCCATATCCTTGAATTTCTCCATGGAAAATGCTCCGGAAAATCCACCAATACCTCCAAGGACCTCCGGTCTCATGGTTTTTGCGATATGCTTCTTCATCAGCTCTACTGATCTGTATCCTGCCTCAATATCCACACCTGAAGTCTTGTAATCCATAACGTCCTCCTTTTGACAATACCATATTATTTTATTTTGTGTATTCTTTGTATCCCACTTCCTGAAGTCTTGCATCTTTCTTCTCGACCTGTTCCTTCAGCTCCTGGCTGTAAGCTTTCAGCTTCTCAAGAAGCTCCGCATCAGAAGTTGCAAGGATCTTGGCTGCAAGAAGACCTGCATTGGCACCACCGTTAATGGCAACAGTCGCTACCGGGATCCCGCTTGGCATCTGTACGATGGAATAAAGGGAATCTCTTCCGCCAAGAGATGTTGTGTGCATCGGGATTCCGATGACCGGCATGGGGAAGATCGCCGCACACATACCAGGAAGATGCGCCGCCATACCTGCACCTGCGATGATTACTTTGAACCCTTTGGCTTCTGCTGTCTTCGCATATTCAAAAAACACATCCGGCTCCCTGTGGGCGGAAATGATCTTCATCTCATAGTCGATTCCCAGCTTCTCCAGAATATCTGCCGCCTTGCTCATAACCGGCATATCTGAATCACTGCCCATTACAATTCCTACTTTTGCCATTGTTTTCTCCTTTCACAATACCCTTTTGTCTTCTGCGTAAATTCTACTAAGATTCTCTTTTTCTGTCAACTGTCAACTGAAAAGAGGAAAATTCTCCAGAGGGCGGTTCAGCTCCTCTGTTCCCGGAAGCACGAATCTGCCATTTTCGATAATGGATACCATATCTCCCTCATCATCAATGACACGGATGCTTCCAAGCTCATCATAAGGAATGGTAATATCTGTATGGCATCCATAATATGCCATGCTGATATCCTCCTTGCGAAGTTCTGAGATCTCGTTGTCCCTTGCAATGATCTCCTTGCCGTCCGGATTATATACCGGAGTATCTTCCGCCCAGCTGTAACAGGTATCACCTACTGCAAAATGAGGTCCCATCTTTTCTGCGATCAGGATCGGCAGCTTGTCTGCAATACCGTATTTCAGAGCTGCCACATAAGCGGTAGTATTAGTGCCGATGGCAAACTCACCCATAGGGATCTTACGGTGATGATGAAGAATATTATCCTCTATATACTTCCGGTTCTCCTCCTCTGTCTTAAAATTGGAGCAGGAATAATCGATCACCTGTCCGCAGTCAAACACAAGCTTCAGATCACGGAACTGCAGTCCGTTCAGATATACCTTCTTCACATGAAGAAGTCCGCCGGTTCCCGCAAGCTGCGGAGATGTAAATACCTCGCCCACCGGAATGTTCACATCTGCCACACAGTTCTCAAAGTTTGTCTGTTTCTTCGGGTCTGTCAGTTCGTGAAGATGGATAAGGAGATCTGTCTCATTGTCTCCTCTTCCCTTGACCTCCACCCACTCACAGGTATCCAGGGTATCAATGATCCTCTGCTGGATTTCCTGATACAGGCGGTAATCCAGCGTATTGATCTTTACGATCTCACGGAAGATCTCCTCATAATCGCCGCCGATTTCCGGAACCGGATAGGCAATAATGGTAAAACTTCTCTCATCTCCCTTAATGTAGCGGTTAACGATCTGGCCGGACTCGTTGTTAAGTTCTGTCTCAAGTTTCTGCTGGACCTCACTTAAGGTGCAGGCCTCCTCCTTACTCTCCGGTGAAAAAGGTGCCTCTCCGAAAGTTTCAATGCAGGCCGGACCTCCATGTACGGCTGCCAGCTCCTTATATTCCTCATAGGAAGTCTGCATGGCCCGGAGCTTTCTCTGTACAAAATCACTATCCATAAAAAGAGCGCTATCCTGACGGTGGTCATAATCATACTGTGCATTAGCCACACCACCTGTGTATCCCACCCTTACAGCTCCCCGTTTGTTTACCGCATGGGTTGCATGGCGGTAGATCACCGGTTTAAGCCCCATAGCTTCAAACTGAAGGATCGCAGCACGTATCATTCGCTCAAATCCAAGATTATAGCGGATATTTACAGTCTTTTTCTTTCTGATATCCTTACGTCCTGTAATAAATCCGATTCTGTAGCCCTCTGTATATGTGGAAGCCATCCGGTCGATCTCCTCCTGGGAAAGAGAATTGAGAAATCCCGCCACACCCAGTTCGTTTTCAGAAATATATTCTCCGTATCTGTAAAGATATCTGAGATCTGTAAGATCGGACTTCATAATGATCTCTGACGCAAAATCAAGTTCCGGATCAACGCCCTCTCTGATCCTTTCTTTCATCATATCCTGACAGTAATCATTTACATAGGAACGAAGGATCTCCTCAACTGTTGCGGCCTCCGGGATCTCATCTTCGCAGAATGCGGAGTACACCTCCAGAAAAAGTTCCATTGCCACAGTCATATCCCAGAGCTTCTTCTCATGAGCATAGACGATCACTCCGAAAAGCTCTGCATAAAGGAAACTGAAGGCCTTTCCGTAATTTCCAAGCTCCTTCACTGCATATGCAGGGTTTCCGTAGCTGTTCTGATAATTTTCAGGAAGGATATCTCCATAGAGCTTCTTGTTCCGTTCCTTTAATGCGTCAAAGGAAAGCTCACATCCCTTCTCGTCCATTACCTCGGCTGCATCTGTAAGAAAAGCAGCCATTTTCTGAAAAAAATCCAGGAAAGGGGTTTTTACCGTTTCCTCTGATATGATTTCTCTGATCCTGTCCTTTGCCAGCGCATAGCGCTCCATCATACACTCTTCCAATGCCTCATCTCCCATCATCTATTACATGTCCAAGTTTGATATGCTTGTCTATCAGTTCCTGCATATATTCCCAGATCTCCCTGGAACCTTCTCCTGTACGGCGGTTTCTCTTATAGATCTGGCTCTTTTTCACACCATGCTCCGTCCAGCTTCTGCCATCCGAAGCATCATTTAAAAATAACGGCTGACAGTTATCCAAAACATGGGCAAATTTCGCTTCCGGTGTCTCGCAGGCTTCAAATTCATCCCACAGTTCTCTCAGCCACTTTCCCTGATCCTCAGGCAAAAGGCCATAGATCCTGTCTGCTGCCTTTGTTTCTCTCTCTTCCTTGGTTGCTGCACCAGCAGCATCATAAGCATAGGTATCACCTGCATCGATCTCCACCAGATCATGGGCAAGCACCATTGGGACTACCCTGGAGAGATCCACCGGTTCATTGGAATATTCGCTTAAAAGTACCGCCATCAATGCCAGGTGCCAGGAATGTTCCGCATCGTTCTCTTTGCGGTTTCCGTCAGCCAGGTAGGTCTGACGGTAAATATTTTTTACCTTGTCGATCTCAAGCACAAAATCCAGTTGTTTTTTCAGACGCTCTTTTCTGTCCATCTGTTATACTCCTGATAAAAAAAGACCAATCCAGATCACCACGATCACACCACACATGATAGAACCGATCAGACTGGTCTTATGTTTTCTGTTTTCTTCTGAGAACCCGGAAAGCCCCATGACAAATCCATAAACAGAAAGCGCCATAGCCAAAAGACCTATCCCTCCCGTTATATATCCCAGTTTCTCATCAAGAAAAAGCGCAAGCACTACGGCGATCACACCAAGCAGCAGGGATGTTGCTGCCATAGTCACGGAAAGCTTGCCTTTTTCGGATTCTCGTTTTCTTGCAAATGCATATCTATATCTTCTTGGCATAATGTCCTCTCCTGATATAATCACAAACTACATAGGCCACATACCCCAGCGCAGCTCCCAGTGTATTTAAGATCATATCATCCACATCAAAACAGCCTACTTTGGTGATAAGCTGGATCACCTCAACCGTAAGGCTTAATGAAAACCCGGATACTATGATCAGAGCTCCGCTTCGCATATGCCTGCATATCACAGGCAGAATAAAACCGTAAGGTACAAACCCCAGTACGTTCCCGAAAATATTTGTAAAAAGCGCAAATGCCCCCAACTGCTTCCTGTATATCCAGAATCTCCGTATTTCCACAAAGGGAACCAGATTATACCGGTACTCTCTCTCTGCCTCTGCCACTCTTCCGTATCCCTCCGAAAAAAACAGAAAATACATAAGCAGGAGTACATAGAGCACAAACAGTAGCACCCCCAGATTCCGGACCATACGCTTTGTCCCTTTTTTCAATATTCTCCCCTGTTCCGGTAATGTCCGCTATAATAGCCCGAAAAGCCACACGAAGCTGCGTGTGGCTTTTGGTTCTGTCATATCAATATATCTGATTTACGTTTCAGCAGTCTGGCACCGTTTACGATCATCAGAACCCCCGTGACAAGCCCCGTCACAAGAACAACAATCCCAAGTGCAAGGCTTCCCGCCCCGGTGTTTGCCATGGTTTTATAAATTCTTTCATTCATGAGCTATGTCCCTCCAAATCCTGTTACTCTTCTGCGCCGTACTGCTCATAATATGCGTCGATGGCGGCCTTGAGCTTGTCATCGATCACAATCTGACCTTTATACTCCTTATTATAGAGATGCTCTACAACCTCTGCCATAGTTACGATCGCAGTTGTCTCAAGGCCATATTTCTCCTGGATCTCCTTAAGAGCACTCTTCTTACCCTGACCTCTCTCCATACGGTCAACAGACACCACAAGTCCCACCGGGTTCACATCTCCCTGTGCCTTGATGATCGGAAGTGTCTCCTGAATGGATGTACCTGCTGTCGTGACATCCTCGATGATCACTACCCTGTCCCCATCCTGGATAGGGCTTCCAAGAAGGATTCCCTTATCACCGTGATCCTTCACCTCTTTACGGTTGGAGCAGTAACGGATATCCTTATCATACATCTCGCTGATAGCCATGGTTGCAGCTACAGAAAGGGGAATTCCTTTATAAGCCGGTCCGAAAAGCACATCAAAATCAAGACCGAATTTGCTCTCAATAGCCTTTGCATAATACTGTCCAAGTCTGCGGAGCTGAGCACCTGTGCGGTAAAAACCTGTATTTACAAAAAACGGAGTCTTTCTTCCTGATTTTGTAACAAAATCTCCGAATTTCAGAACGTTACAGTCGATCATAAACTCAATAAATTCCTGTTTATACTGTTCCATTTATCCAATCCTCCATAAAATCCAATATGTGCATTTATTCTACCATATGTGGAACATAAATGCAATTCCATCTGAAAATCCTCTGTTATTTCACAGCACCGATCAGTTCCTTAATGTCAGCAACCTTCTGTTTTTCAAGGAATTCCTCCATCCCCTTCACAATCTCCTCTGTGGCATATGGATTGAAGAAATTAGCTGTTCCGACTGATACTGCAGTAGCTCCCGCCATGATAAATTCCAGGGCATCTTCTGCTGTGGCGATTCCGCCCATACCTATAACAGGAAGTTTAACCGCATTCGCAACCTGATATACCATGCGTACAGCAACCGGCTTCACCGCAGGACCTGACATACCTCCGGTTTTATTTGCCAGGGCAAAGGTACGGCGATTGATATCGATCTTCATTCCTGTCAGAGTGTTGATAAGAGAAACCACATCTGCACCACCTGACTCTGCCGCCCTGGCCATCTCTGTGATATCTGTCACATTCGGGCTCAGTTTCATGATCACTGGCTGCTTTGCATATTTTTTCACTTCTTTTGTGATGTCTTCAAGAGCTTTTGGATTCTGGCCAAATGCTATACCGCCTTCTTTTACATTGGGGCAGGAAACATTGATCTCCAGCATATCCACAGGCTCATCGCCAAGGCGCTCCACAACTTCACAGTAATCCTTTGCGGATTTGCCACATACGTTCACGATAATCTTTGTGTCATATTTTCTGAGGAAAGGGATATCTCTTTCACAGAAAACATCAATTCCCGGATTCTGCAGGCCGATGGCATTGAGCATACCGGAAGCTGTCTCTGTCACCCTTGGTGTGGGATTTCCCGGCCATGGAATATTGGCAACACCTTTTGTGACCACTGCCCCCAGCTTATTCAGATCTACAAATTCACTGTATTCCGCTCCGGAACCAAAAGTTCCGGATGCTGTCATAACCGGATTTTTAAGCTCAACGCCGGCAAGATTTACATTCATTCTGCTCATAACTCCACCTCCGTGCTTAAAAACACCGGTCCGTCCTTGCAGACACGTTTATTGTTTACATGGGAATGGGAATCCACATCTTTTGACTTGCATACACAGGCAAGACATGCACCTACGCCACATGCCATGCGCTCTTCCATGGAAATCCAGCAGGGGATGTTTTTTTCCAGGGCATAGGCTTTGATGGCACGGAGCATAGGCGCCGGGCCGCAGGCAAAGATCGCATCTGCTTCCAGACCATTCTCACGGATAGCATCCATGACATTGCCTTTTGTTCCTGCGCTTCCGTCTTCAGTTGCCACATATACGTCACCGTACGCCTCAAATTCCTTATTCAGGAACAGCTCATCTCTGTAGCCCAGGACCATGGTCTTCTGCGCATCCAGTTCTTTGGCTGTCTCCAGCATAGGCGGGATTCCAATGCCGCCGCCCATAAGGAATACTCTTTTTCCTTTTACCTTTTCAAGGGGAAATCCATTTCCCAGAGGTCCCAGTGTTTCCACCGGTACTCCCGGATGCAGTTTTGAAAATTCTTCAGTTCCTGTATTTTTGCCTGTGACACGGTATACAAGACGAAGTTTTCCTTCCTCTTTATCAATCTCACAGAGGCTGATCGGCCTGGGGAGAAGTTTGCTTCCGTTTCTGCTGTAGAGAGATACAAACTGTCCCGGCACTGCATTCTTACCAATCTCGCCGGCATCCAGCCACATGCTGTAAATATCCCTGCCAATACATTCCTGGCTGATGATCCTGCATGGCTTTTTGGTCTTTTTGCTATCTGCTGTGCTCATGGAGTTCCTCCTTATCTGTTCTCAAGTGCTCCGCTGATGTCCGCGATCATATCCTTCACTGCCGCTCTGGAAGCATCTGCGTAGTTTTCCGGTCCGAATTCCTTATATTTGTCCTGCTTGTAAGCTGCAATGATCCCTCTGGAGGAGTTTACGATGGCACCAAGTCCGTCCTCATTAAAGAAATGTACCAGATCAGCTCCTTTTCCGCCCTGGGCACCATATCCCGGAACCAGAATAAAGGTCTTTGGCATGATCTTTCTTAATACTTTACCCATCTCAGGGTAAGTTGCGCCTACTACTGCTCCTACATAGCTGTATCCCTCTTTGCCCATAAGCTCATCTCCCCACTGGGAAACTTTCTCGCCTACCAGTTCATAGAGAGGACGGCCGTCAACCTTCTGATCCTGGAACTCACCACTGGAAGGATTGGATGTTTTTACAAGGACAAAGATTCCTTTTTTCTCCTCTTTGCATACGTCCATAAATGGTTTCACGCCGTCAGAACCAAGGTAAGGATTCACTGTGGCAAAATCTTCATCAAAACCTGCATATTTCTGAGCGCCTACCTGAACCCTGCCAAGATGTCCTACTGCATAAGCCGCAGATGTGGAACCAATATCCCCTCTCTTGATATCTCCAACGATCACAAGTCCTTTGGATTTGCAGTAATCTACTGTTTTTTTGTATGCCACAAGCCCCGGGATACCAAACTGCTCATACATGGCTATCTGCGGTTTTACTGCCGGGATCAGATCATAAGTTGCATCTACGATTCCCTTGTTGTACTGCCATATAGCCTCTGCTGCACCTTCCAGTGTTTCTCCGAACTCTGCAAAGGCACTCTTCTGGATATGCTCCGGAATATAGTTCAGCATAGGATCAAGTCCTACTACGATAGGTGCATTTGTTCTGCGGATATTGCTGATCAGCTTGTCAATCATGATTATTTCTCCTCCTGGTTTTCATATACGATTTTTCCGTCACAGATAGTGCAAAGAACTTTTCCTTTTACTTTCCAACCGTCAAATGGGGTGTTGTGACCTTTTGATACAAATTTATTCCTGTCAATGACATACGCCTTCTCTGTATCAACAATGATCACATCAGCCGGATGCCCCTCCTGGATAGTACCACTTTCAAGACCCAGGATCTGTGCCGGATTCCAGCACATCTTCTCTACCATCTGTTTTAAAGTAAGAACCTTTTTTTCCACAAGTTCTGTGTAGGTAAGAGGAAGGCTTGTCTCCAGTCCCACAATACCAAAGGGAGCATTTTTCATGGAACCGGTCTTTTCCTTTGCGCTGTGAGGTGCATGGTCTGTACTGATGACCTGGATGCTGTCATCCTGAAGGGCTTTTTTAAGCGCCTCCACATCTTTCTTTGTCCTTAACGGCGGATTCATCTTAAAATCCGGATCATCTCTTCTGATATCGTCAGAGCTTAAGATAAAATGGTGTGGGCATACTTCTGCAGTAATATTTTTGTAGCCTTTTTCCCTCACATACTCCATCATGTCTGCCACACCTTTGGTGGAACCGTGGCAGATGTGAAGATGTACCCCCGTTTCCAGCGCAAGTATGATATCCCTGGCTGTAATGGTATCTTCTGTTGCATTGCAGATTCCCGGAAGCCCCAGTCTTCTGGCATTTTCGTCATCATTCATGCATCCATCTCCGCGGAGATCAATGTCCTCACAGTGATCCAGAAACGGCACACCACACTCTGCCGCACGCTTCATGGCTTCCTTACATAACCGGCTGTTCATTACGGACTTTCCATCCTCGGATACTGCCGGGATACCGGCCTTCACCATACCTTCAATATCAGACAGTTCCCGGCCATTCTCACCCCTGGTTGCCGCACCTGCCTGAAGCACATGGATCCCGGAAACCTGAGCCGCCTTGTTATGTACATAGTTCACTCTGTCCGGACTGTCGATGGTAGGAGTCGTATTGGGCATTGCAACAACGGTTGTAACACCGCCCCTTGCTGCTGCCTTTGAACCACTTGCAATATCTTCTTTGTATTCCTGCCCCGGATCACGGAAGTGAACATGAAGGTCGATGATGCCAGGCATAACCAGTCTGCCTTTTGCGTCGATCACTCTGTCGCTGTCATCCTTCTTTTTCAGTTTATCGCCGATTTTACTGATGATTCCATCTTCCAGATAGATGTCTGTTACCTTATCCGTATCTGTAGCCGCATCTACCACACGGCCACCCTGAATCAGAATCCCCATTTACAGTCTCCTCTCATCCTGAATTTGTCACCTTTATATGGTAACTTTTTACTATCTTATATATCATACACGAAATTTCCATATTAATAAAGAATTTTTTACAAGGTCTTTGCACCTTCTTTTATACACCGTAATTGTTTGAATTTTCTCCTTGACAATTCAAAATCGTGGATATATAATCAATTTATATGAGGATTATTTAATGTAAAATCACTAGTTTTTAGAGATTATATTTACATGATATAGTCTGTAAAATCTGGTGATTTTTTATTGCCAGAAGCCTATTTAATTTTTTATTTTCTATGGAGGTAACACACAATGAACAAGGGAACTGTAAAATGGTTCAACGCTGAAAAAGGCTACGGTTTTATCACAGGTGAGGACGGACAGGATGTATTCGTACACTTCTCCGCAATCAACGGTGAAGGATTCAAATCCCTGGAAGAGGGACAGGCTGTATCTTACGATTTAACAGAAGGTGCTCGTGGAATGCAGGCTGCCAATGTTACAAAGTTATAATTTAGAATATTCGATATTATAAATATAACGTACAGCGAAGAGCGGGGTAAGATGTTCTCTCAGAACATCCGACTCCGCTTTTTTGTTGCAGAAATTTACAGGGAAGATATACACGCAGGATTCTTCCCTGATGCTCTTCTGACGCAAAAACACCCGGAGAAAATCCCCCGGGTATCCTTCTTGCGTAAAGTCAGATATTTACTGTGCATCTTCAGCGCTGAGACCTGAAATATAATCAGTCAGTGCGGTAGTATCCATAACCGTATCAACCTTCACGCTCTCATTCTTCTGATTCACCTTTACATATGCGGAATAGCCGATCCAGCCAACAAACAGAACTGCGATCAGGATCCATGCAGCCATCTCAAGAACAAACTCTGCTCTCTCTTTTCTTCTGGCCTTTGAACGGGCATTCTTCTTATCCTTGTATGCATCAACTTTCTTCTGGCTCATTGTCTTTCTCCTTTGCCAATTAGACTACTTCTGTCATTATAGCACATTCTTCTCCAAAAGAAAAGCAAGAAAAGCGCCTGTATCACACTGCCACGATCACACCGCCATCGTTTGCATACATGCTGCTGACGCCGGCAGTATCCAGAACAATGACCTCCAAAGGATGAAGCCTTTCCTCCACTGCAGATCTTAAAAGCTCCGCTCTCTCCGGACAGTTGCAGTGTGTAATCACCACTGGTCTTCCGGAAGGATTCACTGTTTTTTCCACAATATAGTCTACCATTTTTACCATGGCACGGTTCATTCCCCTGGCCTGATCCAACTGGCAGATAGTCCCCTCATCCGTAGATCCCATCACCGGTTTGATCTTAAGGGCACTTGCCACCAGAGCTTTCACCCTGCTGAGACGGCCATTCTTTCTCAGTGTTTCCAGGTTCTCCAGCACAAAAAATGTATTCATCTCATCTGTGTACTTCTCTACAGCTTCCACGACATCTTCAAAAGACATCCCCTTATTCTCACACTCTACGATCTTTTTTGCAATGAGAGTCTGACCGCCTGATGCAGAACGGGAATTAAATACATGGATCTTCCTTCCTGGCTTCTCCTCCAGAAGAAGATTCTTGCCAAGGATCGCACTGTTGTAGGAACCGCTCAGCTCAGCCGACAGTGTCACTCCGTAAATATGATCTGCATCGCAGTCAAACGCCTTCATATAGCGCTCCGGTGACGGGCATGCGGACTTGGGACATTCCGGGCATGCCGCTACTTTTGCCAGAAAATCCTTCTGGTCAAAGCTCTCATCATCTATGATCGTCTCCCCTCCCACAGTCAGTGAAAGTGGTACAGATTCTATCCTCTCATCATCTTTCCATTCATTCAGAAGTTCTCCGCAGCTATCTATCGCAATTTTATAACTCAATTATATCGTCCTCTTTTCCATTATATGTAGTTTTCAATACCACTTCTATGGTATCACAGAAACATCTATTTGAAAAGACTTTTTTAAAAACTCTGTCCTTTTTTCCTATTCTGAGCTATAATGCAAGTACGCTTTACACAGCAAACCATATCAGAACAGGAAAGGAAACATCTATGCTGGCATTAAAGATCACAGATCTCAGAGATTTTACAAACAAACTTTTTATTGGTGATATTTTTGATAGATTCTGTCTGACGGAAGCCACCATAACCACCTTCAACACATTCACCATTGACGGACGGCTTCAAAAAGAGTTCTTTGATACAGATAAACTGAATCTTCTGACAGAACACGGCAGAACCCATTCCCTCTGGAAAGAAGTCCGGCCCTTCTGCTGGTCAGTAATACGCGGAAAACGAACGCCTCTGAATTTTAAGATTATTCTTCATTTAAGCAGAAATGCTATTCTCTCTGCACTTAACAGTACAGATACAGGCCTTTCTGCCAGTGATATAGACGGACTTTTTATCAATATTCAGTATAAAAACAACTCTCTCCAGTGTACAAGCGGTACCTCTGTGAAGGTTTTTACCCTGGATAAACGACTGGACCAGCTATGGGATGGAATGATTCTGGATTTTTTCACCAAAAATCAGATCTTTTTTGAAAAATTATAAATATTCTTCTATTCACACCGGTTCAGGTAATATGCCAGTATATCTATAAACTCACTGTTTGTAGGCCTATAGCTCAGTGAATAGCCTGCAACGTTTTCAAGAGTTCCCCTGTGCCCTGTCCAGCACACTTTTACCAGCGTCCGGATATCATGTTCCACGTTGGTAGGTGTGGATTTATATTTCTTAGCCAGACACGGATAAATATCTTTTGTTATCCTGACCGGACCCTGAGGATATTCCATTGAAATCTTTACGGCCTCTGCCACAAAATGATAACCTTTATATTTTGATGTAGCTCCTAAACTTCTAAGTAATCCATAGATATTATGCATATTGTTCCTCCCTCTCCGTCTTTTTCCACGCATGAATATAATACGACAGGTATGCTGTTTATTTTCCTCTTATTTACATTCAGAACAAAGCGGACAGGTCAGCTTCAAGCACCCTGAATCCCTCAATCCTTGAGAGACTTATTACGCTTTGCGCACCAGATGCAGCTAGTCGCATACTTGCGGAGCTTTTTTTATTTTATTGGAACATTACGGAGTAATATCCTATAAAGCAAAAAAGCCATCCACCCGAATTGGCATATGGCACATTTCAAGGTGGATGGCTTCTTTCCTGACAGGGTATGATCCCTGTTATCTATAAACTTTCATTATTTTGTAAGGAACATAAGAATATCATTGCTTCTCTTTACAAATCTGGTCATCTCCTCGGGAGAAAGCTGTTTATGGCTCATCATTGCCAGATCGTACAGTTGCTCACAGATGACCGGAACATTCTCAGATTCCTGATTCTCAGCCACGAATTTCACAAGCGGATGGTTCTCATTTAATATCAGAGTCTCCTGACCTGCAAACATAGACGGATCCATTCCGTACATATTGTACATTTTCATCATGTCCTGCATACGGCGGCTTTCCTCGGAAAGAGTGATCATAGCTGCTACATTTTCGTTTTTCAGTTTCTCTACTTTTACTTCCAGCTTATCCTTATTCAGGTTCTTTCTGAAAATATCAGTCAGCTTCCTGGCTGTCTCCTCATCTGTCTTTCCGTCCTCACGCAGCTCCTCTGTAAGATCTGCATCAATTCTCTTGAACTGTACAGTCTGGTCCTGCTGCTCCAGATGTGTGATAAACTGGGAATCGATCACATGTTTCAGGAGAACCGCATCCTTGCCCGCCTCGCGGAACATATTGATGTACTGGCTCTGCTGTACCTCATCTGTCACATAATAGATGATAGTCTTCTCCGGCTCTTTATTCTCATCTTTGTTCTCTGAAGCTTCTGTCTCTGATCTTACTTCAGTTTCTGCTTTCCTGTTCTCCTCAATGCAATCCTTCAGTGTAAGATATTTGCCATCCAGATTCTTAAAGAGGATGTAGTCATTCATCTTCTCGCCGAATTTGCTGTCCTTGATACAGCCAAATTTGATAAACGGGCTGATATCGTCCCAGTACTTCTCGTAGGATTCTCTGTCTGTCTTGCACATTCCGGTAAGCTTATCTGCCACCTTCTTGGTGATATACTCTGAAATCTTCTTAACAAATCCGTCATTCTGAAGCGCGGAACGTGATACATTAAGCGGAAGATCCGGACAGTCGATCACACCTTTAAGAAGAAGGAGGAATTCCGGGATCACCTCTTTAATGTTGTCTGCGATAAATACCTGGTTGTTATAAAGCTTGATAGTTCCCTCAATGGAATCATACTCTGTTCTGATCTTCGGGAAATAGAGGATTCCTTTCAGGTTGAACGGATAATCCATATTCAGATGGATCCAGAACAACGGCTCCTTGTAATCCATAAATACTTTACGGTAAAAATCTCTGTACTCATCGTCTGTACATTCATTCGGGTGTTTCATCCACAACGGATGTGTATCGCTTAAAGATACCGGGCGCTTGTTGATCTTAACCTGATCTCTGGCAGGAGATACCTCTACAGTCTCCTTCTCACCCTTGTCATTCTCTTTCTCCTCAGTCTTGGCATCTTCATGAATATGTTCAACAACCACATCATCATCCCGGAGGTCGGACTCATCAATAGTTTCATATTCCTGCTCTGCATTTGCCCTGGAAAGATAAATATCAACCGGCATGAAAGAACAGTATTTCTCGATCACTTCACGCATACGGTATTCATTGGCAAACTCCAGGCTCTCCTCATTAAGGAAAAGTGTGATCTCAGTTCCCGGTGTGGTCTTATTGCCATCTGCCAGCTCGTACTCTGTTCCACCATCGCAGATCCAGTGTACAGGTGCGGAGCCCTCTCTGTAGGAAAGAGTATCAATATGCACCTCATCTGCCACCATAAATGCAGAATAAAAACCAAGTCCGAAATGACCGATCATCTGGTCATCTGTTGTCTTATCCTTATATTTTTCGAGGAATTCTGTAGCTCCGGAAAATGCGATCTGTGTAATGTATTCCTCAACCTCATCCGCAGTCATACCAATACCATTATCAATAAACTTCAAAGTCTTGGCATCCGGATCAACCACTACATTAACCTGTGGTTTGTAACCATCCGGGAATGTATAATCCCCCATTACCTCAAGCTTACGAAGCTTGGTGATGGCATCGCAGCCATTAGAAATCATTTCTCTTACAAAAATATCATGGTCTGAGTACAGCCATTTCTTGATGATCGGGAAAATATTTTCACTGTTGATTGATAAACTTCCATGCTTTGCTGACATGTCTGTCACTCTCCTTTATATAAAAATTCTTTTGTATTCTGCCGAATAATTATATACTAATACTACTGATATCAAAAGTCAAGGAAAATTTAGCACTCATTTTAAGTGAGTGCTAGCAATTCGTTTTGTAAAAAACGAAAAACTGCCGCAGTGGTCATTTGTTCCGCTGCGGCAGTTTATGTCTATGATGTTTTATATCTGATCATTTCTTCTTTTTTCTGTATACAAGGATTCCACCAACGCACACAGCAGCAAGCACCAGAATGATCACAAATGTCATTATCGGTGTATTATCTCCCGTAAGCACCGCCGGCTTTCTGCTTGCTGACGGAGTCACAGTAACAGATGCCGCCTGGGTCACTGTAAAGGATACCTGGCTGTTAGACTGCACTCCAGTATTTTTCCAGTTACTTCCATCGTATCTCTGCTGGCCAAATGTAACAGTCAGAGTATAATTTCCAGGTTTGCTCACACGGAAAGTAGCGGTATAAGGTGCTCCGTCCCACACTCTTGTCTCTGTGATCTTCCAGCTCTGAGGAACATATCTGGTATCCCCCTTACCTGGTTTGCTGTTGTCCATGCCAGCACCCACTGCAGTAAATGTGATCTTGGTATCAGTTGTATACTTGCCGTCTGAGCTGATTCCTGTGATCATATTCCGGGCAGGATTGGCTTCCAGAGCTGTCCGTGCCTCTACTGTCACATTAACAGAAGTTACAGTGCTGATATTATCTGTATTCTGTACTCCATCCGGAAGTGTCACATTTCCTCTTACGCTGAATGCCTGCTTCTCAGAAGAATCCGGGTTATAGCTGCAGCCCTTTACATCCCACGCAACCGCTGCGGACATATCTCCCTTTGTTGTAGTAATTGTAACTGCAGAAGGAAGTTTCAGAGCTTCGGCTGTCTTTGCAGTTCCGTTTGCAAGGCCTGTTATGTCTGATGGCTTTCTCACACCTGTAAGCTTGTTTACACTTTCTGACACACTGAAATATGCAGTTGTATATATCTCCATACCTCCGTCATTTCCAATAGAGATATCCTCCAGATATTCTCCTTTGGCAAGACCCGCCTTTGGCTGGACTGTAAATGTTGCTGTCTCACCAGGTTCCAGTGTCTGACTTGAAAGTTCTCCTACTGTAAATGAATCTGCTGACGGCTGATCCAGAGCAGCTGTCATATTGCCCTTGTTGGTAACAGTCACAGTCTGAGCATCCGGTATATTCTCATATCCCGTTGCCCTTCCTCCGAAATCAAGGCTGTCCGGTACTACCGTAAGGTTGTATACCGGATCCGGCGTTGTCACTGTAAAAGCAACCGCAACCTTCGCCATAATATTTCCGTCGATATCCCTTACATTGATGTTTCCATTGTACTCACCTGCATCCAGTCCTGTTTTTGGAGCCACTGTAAAGGTCGCGGTATCACCGGCCTCCAGGTAATCTGAAGAAAGCTCCCCGATCACGTAGCTCTTTGACTCCGGCTGGGAAAGAGATACCGGTTCAGTACCATCGTTTGTGACTGTCACTGTTTTCGCCTGGGGACTCTGGCTGTATCCCTCCTCTGCACTTTTAAACTTCAGGGATCCTGGTTCTGCTTTTACAGATACTACCACATTTGCTGCGGCATTTACTTTTACAGATGCCGTTACAGAAGCTGTAATACTTTCATCTTCTTCAATTCCCACAACAAGGTCATCTGTATAATCTCCGGCTGAAAGGGCAGGATCCGCCTTAGGTGAAACACTGAAAGCTGCTTCCCCGTCTGCCGGAACCTGAAGTCCGTTGGAATCTCCGGATAATGGTGTGATATCAAAATAATCTGATTCCGACAGAACCAGCGTCACACTCTCTGTACTGTTATTATACACAGTAAATGTCTGAGTTTCTGTTACTTCTGTATATCCTTCTTCCAGATCTGCAAAATCAAGCTCCTGATTATCCACGGAAATGTCATATTCCGGATCCGGTTCCGGTTCTGGATCTGGTTCCGGATCTGCCTTGGCTACAGTAAAGGATACATCAAAAGCTGCCTTTGCTCCCTCTTCAGTCTCATAAGTGATCGTTTCATTATAATCGCCTGCCGGAAGATTCTCTCTTGGCTGCACGCCTACTGTTACACTCTCTCCGGCATTAAGAGGCTCTGTAATATCCTGCACCAGAAAATGCTCCGGTGAAATTGCCCTGAAATTCAGGGATTGTGTACTTTCATTTTTAAAGGTTACATACTGGAATTCCGGAGGTTCTGTATATCCTTCCTTCACACTTCCGAAATCCAGACTTCCCTCTCCGTTATCAGTAATCACTGTTATGGAATCCTCTGCCACTGTCCCGGAACCGTCTGAAGCATTGCCGGTTTTCTGGCTGTCATCTGCTTCGGAATCAGAAGCCTTTCCGGATTCATTCTTGCCATCCTCAGCATTTCTGTCCTGATCTCCGTCCACCTGGATCACATCCTGATCATTTCCGGTGCCAGCACCGCCATTTGGATCTGCATCTGTGTTCTGGCCGCCTTCCACATCCTGGTCTGCATCTGTGTTCTGACCGCCTTCTACATCCTGATCTGCACCTGTGTTCTGACCGCCTTCCACATTCTGATCTGCATCTGTGTTCTGACCGCCTTCCACATCCTGGTCTGCATCTGTGTTCTGACCGCCTTCCACATCCTGGTCTGCATCTGTGTTCTGACCGCCTTCCACATCCTGATCTGCATTCTGATCATTACCGGATTCTTCCTGATTTCCGCCAATTTCAACAACGCCATCAGAATCCTGGTTGTATTCTCCATTTTCGTCTGTGGATGCATTCTGATCCGTCTCTGTATCCTGCTGCTCCTCAGCACTTTCATCTCCGGATGTCTCCTGGACGCCCTCGGTATTCTCTTCTGCATTTTCTTCTGTACCGGAACCTGCCTCTGTACTCTCGTTTTGGACTGCACCCTGATTTTCAGACCCTCCGGCAGTCTCTGCGTCCTGACCGGCATCTGTGTTCTCTGCACCTTCACCCTCTGATGTACTTCCGGCTTCTTCCGTACTTTCTCCGGCTTCCGCCTGCTCTTTTGCTTCCAGCTCTGCTGCCAGTGTCCTGGCCTCTTCCTCTGTAGCCGCAGCCTGTGCTGTTGTCACCGAAAGTTCCCCGGAATATCCCTTCTCAGCCTGTCCTGTGATCTTTAAGACCAACGGATATCCCAGATCCTCCTGGGCAACTTTATAAGTCTTATCTGTACCTACCTCAGTAAGTGTCTCCCCGTCTTTCCTTGACCAGGAAAAGGTCACATCATCGTCTGTAAGTCCCTCTGGCTTCACCTTTGTATAATCTGCACTTAATGTGATTCCCACAGCCACGGAACCCTTGATCTTAAGCTTTCCATCCAGAGTTCCCACCGGCGCTTCCGCAGTTGCAAAAGCCACAGACGGAAGCATGGAAATCACCATAAATACTGCTGTAAGAACTGCCAGTATCCTGCTTTTTCGCATATTTCATCCTCCTTTTCATTTCAGATGTCCCCGGACATAGCATCTGTCTGCCATTCATAAATACACTCTAGCATACCTTCACTTACAATATGTAATCCTGTCTTTTCTTGCGGATACTTCTATCCCTCTACGATCAGATATTTTCCGCTGGGAAGTTTGAACACTTCACTTTCTTCTTCCAGTTCTTTCAGGGAAATACCTTCCACATCAGCGCCCATTCCCTCCAGATATTTCTTCACTTCTTTAAGAGAATTCAGTTCAACCGCCATACAGTCCTCAAGAAAAGCCTCTGCCTCCTCGTAGTCATCCGCTACCGGCTCATCAAAAAGCTGCTGCTGGTTTTTCAGAAAAGTTTCAACACATTCTTTTGTATACATCAGATTACCTCCTCTATCTTTCCACCTGCCCGAATCAGTTTTTCCAGTACAGGCTGTACTCGTTCTGTCTCATAGGATGCCATCTCCCTCACTCCGGGCTTTGCATGTTTCATGGCAAAACTGTAGGTGACAGATTTAAGCATCTCCATATCATTATACTCATCTCCAAAAGCAATACATTCATCCGGCGTGATTCCCAGGCGCTTCTGGTATTCACGGATCCCCTTTGCCTTGTTTGTGGTAAATGGGATAAAATCTACCCAGGCAAAACCGGAAGTCACAACACTGCACCGGTCTCCAAAACGTTCTTTCCAGTAACGGATGGATTCCTCTGTGATGCCCTCCCGCTCATAAACGGCAACTTTCATGCAGGGTGCTGTGATCTCATCCAGATCGCGGATGATCCTGCACCGGTTTTTTACCACATCTTCCATCAGATGCCTGTAGTGCTCGGTCTTTGGCATGATATAATAAAAATCTTTGGTGGAACAGGAAAATTCCGCATCTTTCTTTGCCACAATGGCATCGATGATCTCCCTTACAAGATCTTTATCAAAGCTTTCACAGTAAAGCACTTCCTCATTCTCCACTGCCAGGCCGCCATTTTCACAGATAAACGCCATATCATCCTTAACCGGGGCAAACAGCCGCAGCATGTTGGCATACTGCCTGCCACTTGCCGCCACAAAAAGAATCCCCATATCCTTAAGTTTCTTTACCAGGGGAAAAATATCCTCCGGAAGCTCCTGGCTTCCATTCAGGAGAAGAGTTCCGTCCAGATCACTTGCCACCATCTTAATCATGATTTTTCTCCTCATAAATATCCAGAAGCTTCTTCGGACTTTCTGCCAGTATATCTGCACCGTTACTTATAAGCTCATCCCTGTCACGAAAGCCCCAGAGTGCGCCAACAGTCAGCATACCTGCTGCCTTACCGGTCTCCATGTCTGTCTTTGTATCACCTACATACATACATTCCTCCGGCGCCACTTTAAATGTCTCTGCCAGTTTCAGCGGTCCGTCCGGTGCCGGTTTCCTGCGGATACCCTCCTGCTGTCCCAGAACCTCATCAAAGATTTCTCCGTAAAGAGCCTTCACTACCTTCTGTGCGGCAATATGAGGTTTGTTGGAACATACAGCCAGCTTTAAACCTCTGTTTTTCAGCTCACGGATCGTATCCGGCATCTCCTCATATGGAACAACCTTATACAGAGGGTCCTGGTCAAATTTCTTGCGGTACAGTTCACGGATTTCCTCATAATGCTCCAGATTCTCATCCCCTGCATCCTTCAGGCATCTGCGGATCAGCATGTCTGCCCCTTCCCCACTGTAGTATCTGAAATTATCTGCCGGAAGTGTTTTCAGGGAAAAACATTCCAGGATCTCATTGGCAACATAGGCCATGGATTCCAGTGTATCTGCCAGTGTACCATCCAGATCAAAAATACAGGCTTTTATCATTTTAATCATCCTCTCAGGTCTATTCCGATTTTTTTCATTTCATGGATCAGTCTTGCAACAGGAAGACCTACCACATTGTTATAATCTCCGTGGATTCCTTTCACATAGGCACCCCATGGTCCCTGGATCCCATAACTTCCTGCCTTGTCAAGAGGATCTCCACTATCCACATATTTCTGTATATCGTCCCCGCAGACCGGATAAAACATCACATCTGTGCATTCATAAAAAGTGTGCTCCTCCCAGCGGTTCTCTTTCCTCACAAGCACTGTCACACCGGTATATACCTGATGGGTATTCCCCTGAAGCTTCTGTAACGTATGGAAAGCTTCTTTTTTGTCGTGAGGTTTTCCCAGTATCTTTCCCTGAAAAGCCACCACAGTATCTGCTCCGATCACGATCACTCCAGGCTCTGCCTGTTCTTCCAGCTTCATCCCTGTAAAACGTGCTTTCTGGAGGGAAAGCTCACTTACCACTTCCTGGGGACTGGTACACGTAATGCGTTCTTCACCTTCTGCGGGAAGCACTTCAAACACTATTCCCACTTTACGGAGAAGTTCACTTCTCCTTGGAGATGCAGACGCAAGTATGATCTTATTCATCTTCAGTTCCTCCCTTTCAGTTGTCTTTCAGTATATCATAGAGTACTGTTTTCTTCAATATATGCCGGATTTCCCCTGAACCCCAAAAAACGCTGTGACTTTTTTCAACTGTCATATCCTCTTTGCAGAATAGCCTGCAAAAAGGATATGGCAGTTGTCAGTCACAGCGTTTTTTATGTTTTATTCTCAGGCCTTTGGCAGCTTGAATGAGCTCTTAAGAGACACGATGCGGTTGAATACCGGTGCGCCCTCTTTGGAGTCGTGAATATCCGCACAGAAAAATCCGTTGCGGACAAACTGATAGCTGTCATAACCTTTGGCATTCATAAGTTCAGGCTCCACATATGCGCTTGTCACAGTGAGGGAATTGGGATTTACATTTAAGGATCCATCCTCTTTGTTGTAAACGCCTTTCTCCTCATCCACAATGTTTTCATAAAGTCTTACTTCTACTTTACCTGCATTGGAAGCCTCTACCCAGTGGATAGTTCCCTTTACCTTGCGTCCATCCGGAGCATTTCCACCTTTGGTCTCGGGATCATATGTGCAGTGTACGACACGGATCGTTCCGTCATCGTCAGCCTCATATCCTGTACAGGTTACAAAATACGCATTCATCAGACGTACTTCATTTCCAATGTAGAGACGTTTATATTTCTTAGGCGGCTCAGCCATAAAATCATCCCGCTCAATATAAAGTTCTCTGCCAAAAGGAATCTTTCTGGTACCCAGCTCCTCATTTTCCATATTATTCGGAGCGTCCAGGTACTCTACCTGTCCCTCCGGATAATTATCAATAACAAGCCTGATCGGATCAAGGATTGCCATCATACGCGGACGTTTCAGCTTCAGGTCCTCACGGATGCAATATTCAAGCATTGCATAGTCAACAGAGCTGTTAGCCTTGGAAACACCGCAGAGCTCTACGAATTTACGGATAGATTCCGGTGTGAATCCACGGCGGCGAAGCGCAGCAATGGAAACCAGCCTCGGATCATCCCATCCGTCTACAATACCATCCTCTACAAGTTTCTTAATGTAACGTTTACCTGTTACAACGTTTGTCAGATACAGTTTGGCAAACTCGATCTGCTTCGGTGGATGCGGATATTCCAGTTCTCTTACCACCCAGTCATAAAGCGGTCTGTGATCCTCAAACTCAAGAGTACAGATGGAATGTGTCACACCTTCAATAGCGTCCTCGATAGGATGAGCAAAGTCATACATCGGATAGATACACCATTTATCTCCTGTGTTGTGATGTGTCATACGGGCTACACGGTAGATAACCGGATCTCGCATGTTCATGTTCGGTGATGCCATATCGATCCTGGCACGGAGAACCTTCTCTCCATCACCATATTTACCTTCACGCATCTCCTCAAAAAGCCTGAGATTCTCCTCTACAGTACGGTTTCTGTACGGACTCTCCTTGCCAGGCTCTGTAAGTGTTCCTCTGTACTCGCGGATCTGGTCTGCTGTCAGGTCACATACAAAGGCCTTACCTTTCCTGATAAGCTTCACTGCTGCCTCATACATCTGGTCAAAATAATCGGATGCAAAGAAGAGTCTGTCCTCCCAGTCTGCACCAAGCCATTTCACATCCGCTTTGATGGATTCCACAAATTCTGATTTCTCTTTTGTAGGGTTGGTATCATCAAAACGAAGATTGAATTTTCCGTTGTATTTCTGAGCCAGTCCATAGTTCAAAAGTATGGACTTCGCATGTCCTATATGAAGGTAACCATTCGGTTCCGGTGGAAAACGTGTATGCACGGTGTCATATACGCCTTCTTCAAGATCTTTGTCTATAATATTCTCAATAAAATTCTTGGAAACTGTCTCGTTATCCATTGATCTCCCTCCTAATCGAAATTTTCCTGATGTATAATCTTATCATAAACCTTGTTTTTTTAAAAGATTTTTGGCGAAAAAAATACATCAAAAATCCCCTCAAAAATAAATATATAAAAATTATATTTTTATATTGACAATTCAGACTTTATCTGATAACATATCCAATTGTGAGCGGCAAACAAGTCCGCACATGCTGCTGTGGCTCAGTCGGTAGAGCGTCGCCTTGGTAAGGCGGAGGTCACGGGTTCGATTCCCGTCAGCAGCTTTATTTTTTTGTCCAAAAATAAGGGTTTCCGGAACTTTCTTATTTAAAAGGTAATCAGAACATTTGTTTCTGTATTCTATCTGTTCTAAAGTCTGGTATATTGCTAAGAATTTCTTTTTTCGATCTATGGAACGTCTATTTTTATGATAATATCCCTCTGTGCATTTAATATCTGTATGTCCCATCAGATCAATAACCATTCTTTCATCCACATTGTTGTCAAGAAGAATACTAGCAAAAGTTCTTCTTGCCTTATGTGGTGACTTCGGCTTGATGTGTATTTGCTTACACGTTCGTTCCATTCTCCGCCGTATTACATTTGTTGTCATTCGCTTACCCTTATTATTTACAAAAATATATTCCTGCATTGGATTACATCCTTTAAGTTTTTGAATAACCCATATATAATCTTCCGGAACAATCACCGTTCTGACACCAGCCTGTGACTTTGAAAATTCTTTTACCTGATAATCATATTTTATCTTCTCTTCCATCTCTTTGTTATGCTCTGCGTCCGGTTTGCTTGCATAATATGTCAGATTTTTATGAATCTCCCGGGGCAGCAGTTGCAAATTCTCTGCACGCTTGCACTCTTTTCCTTCACTTGGCTTATACTGGTTCTTTTTTCTGATGTGGTGGATCTCATTATCATCAGATTCAAACTCATTCTCCAGGAAACAGTCACTCATTACCCTGTACATAGTAACATGTTTATTATGCTTCTGTCCCTGAACTTTGTACTCGTAATACCAATCCTGTCCCGTTCGACTGCCATCTTTATTCTTTGTCCCTGTATACCTGTGGTTTGGTTTCACTACTTTGATCTTATTACCATATGCTGAAAACAGATAACCCTTATTGGACATAAACCAGTATGCCGGGTATGGTGCTTTACACTGAACGATCTGCTCACCTTCCTGCATAACATAATTAAACGTATTCATCATCAGATCATCAAATTTCCTGCTGTATTCTTCTCTGATATATTTTTTATAATTTTTCATTTTGAATTGCTCCTTTTTCTCATAAAATAAGGACACCTGCTACATCCAATCCAC
>CAKROW010000019.1 GCA_934373235.1 uncultured Blautia sp.
GGAAGTCCCAGGATCAGGAAAATAAAGAAGGAGATAAATAAGATTGCACTGATCATTTATTTGTCCTCCTTTTCATCATCTTTTTTCAGACAGAAGTCCAGGCAGTACTCAATAAAATGAAGGATCATACAGCCTGCTCCGATGGGCACGAAGGACCAGAAGATCCACTCCGGCCAGTTCAGTACGAAAGTTCTCTTACCATTGGCAAGCTGTGTGAGAACCTTATCCATACCATACTTAAACAATATCGCAGAAAAAACAATGCTGAGAACCGTGATCAGGATCACAGATGGTTTTTCCAGTTTTTTCGGAAGACGGTCAGTAACCAGTGTCAGGCTTACCAGTCCGCCTTTTTCCCGGCAGGCAAGCGCTGCTGCCAGAAGTGTAATAAGAACGAACACCGCTACTACAAGCTCTTCAGTAAAAGACCATGAGCGGTGGATGACCTTGCGGGAAAATACATTTCCCACAGTCAGCACAAGGATCAGCAATGTAGAAATAACAAGTACGATTTTTTCTACTGCCGCAAGTGCGTTCATGAGTTTTTTGTACACTTTCATACTCTTTCCCCTTTTGTGTATTTTTCCGGTTTCAGATCCTTACCCTGTGGTTTGAAATCGTTTTTGGATATAAAAGAATCCTGCAAGCAGGATTCTCCGCCTGCGGCGGGTCGCTTCAGCGACATAATTCCTTTCCGACGCAGTGTGATCCTGCCCGGAGGGCTTTTTTTATGTCATTGGAACATTACGGAGTAATTTCCTGTGACATAAAAAAATCCGTCCCCTTTTCAGGGACGGATATAAAATTCCGCAACCACCCTGTTTCTCCATTGAAACAAGCACGATTCTGCAACGTACCGGCATACGCGTCTTCTGTAACGGGAAGCACCCGTGAAAACCTACTTACTTATCTGAAACTTTCGGCTTTCCTTCTCAGGGATGATATTCAAGACAGTTCCGACACTGCATCACACCAACCGCAGCTCTCTGAAGACGTTTCCTCTGTCTCTACTGATTCCCTTCATGGAATTTACAACTATTATGCATTAACTCTTTAGCAAGTTGAATTAATTCTAACTCTGTTTTCTTTGATAGTCAAGATTTTTTATCTGATTTTTGTAAAATTTTATATCAGTTTACTCCTGGTACTCTTTTACCAGTTTCACAACCACTCCGGAAAGCAGGAATACTGCGATCAGGTTGGGGATTGCCATCAGACCGTTGAAAGTCTCCGCAATGCTCCAGAGAAGTCCCAGGTCAACAGTTGCGCCAACGATCGCCACCAGAGAATAAAGCACCATGAACGGTTTGATCGCCTTTTCCTTAAAAAGAAACTCCGCACATCTGGCTCCGTAAAGTCCCCATCCAATGATAGTGGAAAATGCGAAGCAGCACATGGCAACTGCTGTAAAGATGGAAACCCAGTTTCCGTATGTACTGGTAAAGCCGCTGATGGTAAGCTCTGCTCCTGCAGCCTCGCCATAGCCTACGGAAACTCCGCTGCAAAGAATAACCAGCGCTGTCAGTGTACAGATCACAATAGTGTCTGTGAAAACCTCGAAGATTCCGAAAAATCCCTGTTTTACAGGCTTTCTGGTGTCTGCACAGGCATGTGCGATGGAGCCGGTACCAAGACCTGCCTCATTGGAAAAAATACCTCTGGAAACACCTTTTTTCATACTCATAAAAAAGCTTCCTACCGCTCCACCGGTTACAGATGCCGGATTAAAAGCTCCGCTGATGATGGATCCGAAAACTCCCGGAACATTCTTCCAGTTAACGATAACCACACCGACGGCAAGAATAATATAAAACAGTGCCATAAACGGTACCAGCTTCTCTGTAACCTGACCGATCCTCCTGATTCCGCCAAGGAGGATCATCGCTACAAGGATCGCAAGAATGATTCCCATAACAAGATTTACCGTAGAGGTATTGTCTGCACCGATCACATTGTAGTTGATCAGCGCAGAGTCAATGGCTGTTGTGATGGTATTGACCTGTGTTGCATTTCCGGTTCCGAAAACAGTCAGCACACCGAAAGCAGAAAACAGATACGCCAGCCAATGCCAGTGTTTCTTAAGACCGTTCTTAATGTAATACATTGGTCCTCCAACCAGATCTCCGTTGGCATTGGTTTCGCGGAAATGTACTGCAAGTGTAACCTCCGAAAATTTCGTACACATTCCAAGAAGTGCGGATACCCACATCCAGAATACGGCACCCGGACCTCCGATGGCAATAGCTCCTGCCACACCTGCGATATTTCCCGTTCCCACTGTAGCTGCCAGAGCTGTACAAACTGCCTGAAATGGGGTCAGACTTCCATCTGATGCCTCACGCTTCCGCAGCATACGTCCGATGGTAACTTTGATGGCATAGGGGAATTTACGGATCTGAAGAAAATTCGTGCGGATACTTAAATAAAGACCCACGCCGATAATACAGATCATCGCAGGAACGCCCCAGATAAAATTGTTTACGGCAGCATTCACTGATTCAATAACAGATAACATTCTATAACCCTTCCCTTATTTAATTTTGTCTTTTCAATCAGTACGTTTGTTTGCACAGAAAAGACGATTCTACGAATTATAGCATATTTTCTGTCAAATGTATAAGAGAAAAGCTTTATATTTTTACTATGATAAAGAAAGAAAGTAAATAAAGTCCACTACAATTTTATCGTTACTGTTCACCGATAATATCCCACAGGATATTTCTGTGAGTGAAGGTCACAGAAAACCCGATACATACCACGTGAATTTATGGGATTTAATCATTATAAATTTCACTTTTCACCTTAACAATATTCCTCTTTTATTTTATAATCATTATACAAATATATTGCCCGTAAAGCTCCATCCACTAGAGCATGTTTGAAAAAGGCTTTCTGCAAGATGTGCGTCACAATTTGTGGGAGATTTTGTCCGGATGAAGGCGCCGTAGCGGGCTACGGCAACTGAATTTGGGCAAAATATACCGCAAAGTGGGGCGTGCAGATTGCGGGAATGATTTTTCAAACACGCTCTAGGTAACAGAAATCTTAGAAAAGAGAATCTAAAATGAAAAAGAAATACACGATAGGTGTTATGATCGGAAATGCCATTTCTCCTCATATAGTAGATTTAATAGACGGAATTTATCACGCTTCTGCAGATATGCAGATAAATGTTGTCTTTTTTCTTGGAATCCACAGCGGATATTATTACACTATCAACAAAGAATGTTCTTTTGATAATGACTTTGATTATCAGTTTAATGTTGTCTACGACTATCAGGCCTTCGCAGACATTGATGCCCTGATTATCGAGTATGGCTCCTTAAGCCTTTTTCTCAGTAAAAAAGGCAAGAAAGAATTCCTTGAAAAATTCAGTGATATTCCAAGAATCATCCTGGAAGACAGATATACAGGTGCCAGAACCACATCTATCATCAGTGACAACTATAACGGAATGTATGAACTCGTGGAACATCTGGTAAAAGATCATGGATATCGTGACTTCACTTACCTCGCAGGTCCCGAAGGTATTACAGATGCTGAAGAGCGAAAAAAGGCAGTTCTGGATGTAATGAAAAAATACCATATTCCTTTCGATGAGAGCAGGATCCGATATGGCAACTTTTCTTCCAATGCCCAGACACAGGTTAATGAACTCCTGGACAATTTTCCTCATATGGATGCCATGATATGTGCCAATGACTGCATGGCATACACAGCCTACAAGGAATGTACAAAACGCGGACTGACCGTAGGCCAGGACATTGCGATCACCGGATATGACGATTTTGAACTTGCAGGAATTATGGATCCGCCACTTACCACTGTACTGCAGAGTTCCAAGGATATGGGATATATGGCGGTTATTGGTGCAACAGAGCTTTGTAAAGGAAAACATTCGCATATTATTACAGTTCCAACCAAAGTACTGATACGTGAATCCTGTGGTTGCCATGAGAAGCAGGTTATGTCATCCAGGGCCAACGATGTTGAATATTCCGAATGGAAGAAGGCTTCTGACCGAAAAATATCAGAAATCTTAAAAGAGATCCTTCCGGAAAGCTCTGATCTGATCTTAAAAATCAGTTTTGCCAGATATCTGAATAAACTGCTGGAATCTGATTTCAGGCTTCCTGAAAGTGAATCAAATGTAAAAAACGGTATTCTGGCTCTGATGACCAGCCCGGAGTTCAGAGGACTGCCCATACGCCCTATAATACAGCACCTGGATCAATATGTAGATGACTGGCTGGAAACTGAATTAAATCAGACAGAAATCAACAGAGATGCTGTCCGGAACCTGCTTTTAAAGAAACGTCTGATCCAGAAAAAATCCGGCTGCTACATGATACGCAGAGAAAAAAATCAAATGGAAGATTTCATCCAGCAGAGCTGTTTCCTTCCTTTGATATCCAGAGATATGCTCTCTGCTATTGAAGATGAACAGGAACTGTATAAAAATGCATTAATTAAATTATCAGCCCTTCAGGCTGCCAGCTCATATCTTTATATTTTGAAAGAGCCGGTTACTCACTATAAGAACGAAAACTGGAACTGTCCGGATGAACTGTACCTTGCTGCCTGTCAGGTAGGAAATAAAATCTGTTCCTTTGAGAAGGACAGACGTCCCAAAATCCTTGCCAACAGGTTTAATAACAACCATTTAAGGATCCGGCATGCTGGTGATCATTACAATCTCTGTGTTTTCTGTCTGTTCTCCGGAGAAATACAGTACGGTATTCTGGCTGCTGAGATCAATCCTTCCAACATTATTCTGTTTTATCTGGTGAGCCGTCAGATAGGAAATATGCTCCGATTATTTCAGTTATCAAAAGAGCAGAAAAACATGCAGATGGAACTGGAACATCTGGTACAGGAAATCCAGGAAAAAAATGAAGTCCTGAATTTTATCTCAGAATACGATCCACTTACCGGATGTATGAACCGAAGAGGTTTTATGGAAAAGGCGGTGAAATTTAACCGTGAAAATGAAAGAAAAACAGCATTGATTTTATTTGCAGACCTGGATCATCTCAAAGAGATCAATGATGTTTTCGGCCATGCAGAAGGTGATTTCGCCATAAAACACTGTGGCAAGATCCTCCAAAAGCAGGCCGGCGAAAGTGGCATCGTAGGTCGCATCGGCGGGGATGAATTCTGCGTCCTCATCCCCGGAGATCTTCAGACAGGAAATACTTTTGTTGAACAGATCCGCTGCGAAAACAATGACTTCAATCTCCGGTCTGAAAAGCCTTACTATATAGAAATCTCCATCGGTTTCACGCAGATCATCTGTGAAAAAGATCTTCTGATCGCAGAAGAAATGAAATCTGCAGATCAGGCTCTTTATGAAGCCAAGAAAAGCCGAAGGAAATCTGTCAGAAAATAGAACTCCGGTAAGCCCCTGCAGTATTGCCAAAAGTAATACGCAGGGGCTTACCGGATTCTGGTCAGGCGAATATTGTCTATATCAGAACAGAAGCTGAAGTCCCATTGCAATGATCCACATATATGCACAGGTCTTCGGGATCATCAGTAATCCGACCCTGGGCTTTGTTTTGCTGAATAAGGTTACCGGAAGATAGCATCCAAAGGAAATGATGATCGCAGCAACCATTCTTGTCATGTGATACCCATTGGTATTTCCGGAGATCGCATACAGAATGATCACACCGATACCGGTAACTGCAAAAACTGCATTTCTCAGGATGGATAATTTCATATTTCCATCATCTGTACACCAGTTATTCTGGGGAAGGAAGCATACCACGATCCTGATGATCGCAGAGATCCAGATCATTGCTTCCACTGCAGCCGGTGCGTTCAGCTCCGGGAAGGTAAGCTTCCATACATACAGTAAAATAATATAAAATACAGTCATCGTGATCGAAGATACCTGTAATCCGATTCCCAGTTGTCTTTTAATCTTCTCACTGCTTCCATGGACAGCTCTGATGATCCTTGGCACCAGATGGAAAGCATCTCCTCCACAAAGTGTCAATGTCAGTACTCCGTAAAGGATAAACAAAGGGTTTCCCTTCGAAAATACAAAGAAAAGAATTCCTGCGATCAGATCAAATATCAAATATCCTGCGTCAAATATTGCCTCCATAATGTCCGGCATGTTTTTCTTACTGCTTTCTCTCATGCTTCCTGCTCCTTTGCGATCTAACAACCGCTAAAACGACAGCTTTCTTCTCAGCCGTATATTTATTTAGAATTTTTCTTTCCTTTTCTGACTCTGATCCTGCGGATCATCCTTCGGATCAGAAATACCACAAGCACAATGATCACAATAAAGAGCAGACAAATACCTGCGATCATTGCCGAAAACTTATTGGGCTGCTTTACCAGATCAATGATATTTCTGCTGTCCTCCACAACCTTACGTCCATGTGTCGTCTCATAATATTCTGGCACATTGGCAATTCCATCGCCATCTGTATCTTTAAAGGACTGCATATATCTTGCGATCGCATCCCAGGCCTTTAACTCCCTGTCACCTTCCATGATCGCCTGATCCTCCAGATTTTCAATAGGATTCCCATCTCTGTCCTTCGGTTCAAGGGACAGCAGTCCATAGGACATTTTCATCACTGAACCAAGCATCTGGCCGGTATACAGATCTGTCACCACATGATACAGCTTATCATCCTGGATCTCGATCCGTTCTCCGTCTGTCCTGGTGAGATAACAATCTGTCACCTTATTCAGGATCATCCGATGTGGATTATATGCAAAATTCAATCCACTGCAATATAACCTTGCCGTTGTCATAAAATCCGAAACAGAAGCATCCACCTCCGCTGCCAGCTTCAGCTCCTTTCCGGTCAGGTATGCACTGATCAGCGGATATCCGGCCACACCGTCCTTTCCGATCCCCAGTGAAAAGGAATTAAAAACATCCTCTACTGTGATATCACCCTTTGTGTATGTATCCCGCACAGTTCCGCTTGGAACAACGGCTACATCAACCGGATCACCATCATAATACCCGGAATTCTCCACTGCATATATGTATGCATCGGACATGATATCACCAAGATTCAGCTCTTCATGCTTCGTGCCCATTTCTTCCAGACTGTTGAATTCGACATCATTTTCAGCAAGAACCTCTTCCCTTGTATAGCCAAAATCGGCAAGATAATTCTTATCCACTGTATCCATCAGGGCATCGATCCGTTCCTGTGTCGCCTGGTCCGGTTTTATCTCGTCAGAAACAGGGATCAGCTCATAGGATGTCAGCTCCCACCGTCCGTCCTGCTTCTGTGTCATGGAAAGTGATCCCAGATTTCTTCCGTATTCGCCGCAGGATACGATATATGTGTTCCCATGCTGAATTGCCTCTTTCAGCTCTGAGTGCGTATGTCCGCTGATGATCAGATCGATATCCGGCACCTCTTTTGCAAGGATCTCATCCTCCGATTTGTTTTCATCCTCCCAGGTTCCTCCATGGGACACACAGGCAATCATATCCACTTTTTCATTTTTTCTGATCTCTTCTACCGTCTGTTTTACGGCCTCAACCGGATCTTTGAACTTTAATTCACAGGTCGGTGCACATTCCAGGGCATCCTTACCGAACACGCCGACTACTGCAGCCTTTACATCTCCCTTTTGAACTACTACATAATCCTTCACACCGTAGTCTTCAAATGCCGACCGGATCTGCTTCTGACCATCACTTAATCCATCCTGCTCCATGCTGTCCCAGTCCACGTTGCACACCACCAGTGCCGGCACTGTCTCACCGGAATCCTTCGCAGCCTCCAGCATATTTGCCAGTCCCTTTGAGCGATAATCATATTCATGATTCCCCAGAGTCGTCACATCATACCCCAGATATCCCAGCATCCGAAGCTCTGCCGCCTCCGTATCGTATACGGTCTGGATCAGTGTTCCCATGGAAAAATCGCCGCCATCCAGCACCAGGGTGTCCGGATCTTCCTGCTTCTTTTCATCGATCAGGGTTTTGATCCTTGCAAATCCGCCAACCTCTTTTTGCTCCCCATCTACAATGGTTGAAAAGCTGTTCAAATGCGAATGTGTATCATGGCTGAACAAAACATCGATCTGTTTTGTCTCTGCCGCTTCCACCGGAACATTCCATGTAAGGGGAAGCAACAATGTGACAGCAAGCATGATTGCCAGCAGCCTTGCTGAAATTTTCTTTCGTGTTTTCATAACCCTCTCCTTTTGTATATAATTTTCTTATGCCTTTTTACAAAACCATCAATAATGTTCCCGCACCGATCAAAATACATCCCATCATCGATCTTGCTGTGAATTTCTCATGCAGAAAAACAAATGCCAGTACCAGTGTGATCACGACACTCAGCTTGTCTATCGGCACAACCTTCGATGCATCTCCTATCTGCAGAGCACGATAATAGCATAACCACGAAGCCCCCGTTGCCAGACCTGAAAGGATCAGAAACAGCCAGTTTTTTTTGCTGATCGCTGTGATCCCTCCCTGGGTATTTGTGAGGAAAACCATTCCCCACGCCATAACCAGCACCACCATCGTTCGAATTGCTGTTGCAAGATTCGAATTAACGCCGGCAATACCTATCTTGGCCAGTATGGAGGTCAGCGCCGCAAATACAGCAGACAGCAATGCAAACACAAACCACATGGTAACTCCCCCTTAAATATAATATTTTTTAACTATCCCAATACAAATCCATCATACCATTTTCCCTCTGATATGTCACTATTTACAATTTCCTCCGTCGTATATCGATCAAGCTAACCGCAAATGCGATCTCCCATATTGCTTTCAGCACATCGAGCACCACATCAAGCTTCCACAGGGCGACCACAAGAAATGCTCTAAACACAATAAGCTCCCGGACTTTTTTACAGATATTTTACTTATATCCACTATCATTCTTCTCTTTTCCTTAATTTCATGCGTATCCATTTAAGCAACTGAATGATCGGAAGACTTGCAAACCCATACAGATATACACAGCCAAGCTGCATCAGATCCAGCGTCTCTACTTTAAACAAAAGATGAAGGCCGGGAACCGTCAGCACAACGGTAATGAGTACCGCACCAAGTGCAAATGCTCCCTGAAGCCATTTATTATTAAAGAATCGTTTTGTAAAGATAACCGGATGATCTGATTTGCAGTTGAATCCATGGAACAAACGTGCCAGGCAAAGTGTTCCGAAGGCATAGGTACTTCCAAGCAGCGCACCATTCTGGTGATATCCTGTCAAAAATCCGATCATCGTCATTGCACCGATCACCAGGCCATCCAGACCGATCTTACCAAGAAAATCCTTTGTCAGTATTGACTCGTCTGCTGATCTTGGTTTCTCATTCATCACCTCACTGCTGTGTGGCTCCACGCCTAATGCGATCGCCGGAAGACTGTCTGTCAAAAGATTGATAAACAGCAGATGTACCGGTGCAAAGGGAACCGGAAGTCCTGTAAGGGATGCACAAAGAACTGCCAGGATCGCACCAAAGTTTCCTGACAGAAGAAACTGGATCGCATACTTGATATTCTGATATAAATTTCGTCCGTTTTCCACTGCTTTTACAATTGTTGCAAAATTATCATCTGTAAGCACCATTGCTGCGGCATCCTTTGCCACCTCGGTTCCGGTCACTCCCATTGCAACACCAATGTCTGCCTGCTTCAATGCCGGAGCATCATTCACACCGTCTCCGGTCATTGCCACGATCATCCCCTTCTCCTGCCATGCACGGACAATACGGATCTTATGCTCCGGTGACACTCTTGCATACACGGAAATATTCGGGACAAATTCCTTCAGCTGCTCATCACTCATATTTTCAATATCAGCACCCTCACAGGCCTCCGACAGATCATGTAAGATCCCGATCCTCTTTGCAATTGCCGCTGCTGTGATCTTATGGTCTCCTGTGATCATGACCGGTCGGATCCCCGCTTTTATACATTCTGCAACCGCAGCCTTTGATTCTTCCCTCGGCGGATCCATCATAGCGATCAGGCCAAGAAATACCAGATGGTTCTCATCTTCTGTCGTCAATACATGGTTCTCCGGAATTTCACGATAGGTAAATGCCAGTACCCGTAACCCTTCCATAGAAAATTCCTGATTCTGTCGCTGGATCTTTTCTTTATCTGCTTCTGTGATTTCCCGCACTCCGTCCTTCGTCCAGATCCTGTCTGTCAGCTCCAGAAGCCTGTCAACCGCACCCTTCACGATCATCCGGTTCTCCCCATCGATCCTGTGAAGTGTTGACATCATCTTACGGTCACTGTCAAAGGGCAGTTCTCCTTCCCTTGGATAAAGCTTTCTTACCTCTGCAGCCTCTATTCCGTACCGGCTGCCCAGATTGATCAATGCCGTTTCCGTCGGATCTCCGATCTCCACACCATTTTCATTTGTTGAATCATTACATAAAATACTGTGATCCAAAAGACGTCTCTGTGCCGGATCTGTCACATCAATTGCCGCTGCTGTGATCCTTTCTCCATCAATATAATAGTCTTCTACTGTCATTTTGTTCTGTGTAAGCGTTCCGGTCTTATCTGAACAGATAACAGATACGCTTCCAAGGCCTTCCACAGCCTGAAGCTTACGAATGATCGCATGCTCCTTTGCCATCTTCTGTGTTCCGAAAGAAAGAACAATTGTCACGATAGAGCTTAATGCCTCCGGGATCGCTGCAACTGCAAGTGCTACCGCAAACATAAATGCACTGCTGATCTTCTCACCGCGAAATACACTGATGGCAAACAGAATTCCGCAAAATATCAGGATCAGGATAGAAAGCTTCTTTCCAAAATCATCCAGGTTCGCCTGAAGTGGCGTCTGTTTTTCCGAAGTCGATTTCAGAAGTCCCGCAATCTTTCCAACCTCTGTCTGCATTCCTACATTCGTTACAACCGCTCTACCACGCCCATATGTGACAAAGCTTCCGGAAAACAGCATGTTTGTCCGATCACCAAGCGGTGCTTCCTCCAAAATAGTGTCCATACTCTTTTCAACTGCAAGACTTTCTCCGGTAAGAGCACTTTCATCGACCTTAAGACTTGCATTTTCAATCAGTCTTCCATCTGCCGGGATCATATCACCGGCTTCAAGAAGGATCACATCTCCTACAACCAGTTCTCTTGCCGGGAGCTGTACCGCCACACCATCACGTAATACCTTTGCCTCCGGACCGGAAAGCTTCTTTAAGCTCTGCAGGGACTGCTCAGCCTTTACTGTCTGCACGGTTCCCAAGATCGCATTGATCGTGATAACGATCAGGATAACTGCTGCACTTTCCACATCTCCAAGCATACCGGATATCACTGCCGATGCAATCAGGATCAGCACCAGAAAATCCTTATACTGCTCAAAGAAGATCTGCAAAATACTTTTTTTCTTTCCTTCTGCAAGCTCATTCCATCCGCACTTCTCTCTGGACCGTCTGACCTGTTCCCCGGTAAGCCCTGATTCCCTGCTTTCCACACCCTCGAGAACTTCTTCTGCTGTCTGCTGATAAATTTCTTTCATTACCTTTTCCTCCTTTTTTGCAAATATTCACCAACTGTGATCTTTTTATGCAATAAAGGATTTTTTTGATAAAATAATATAAAAAAAGAAACCCTTATTGCATAACAAAAAATGCAATAAAAGTCTCACCATTTCCCTGCAGCGCCGGATGTTTCCACCGTACTGACGACACTGCAAACGCAGATTTCCAAACGTAGGTTACTCCCCTTTATTAGGTTTAATAATATAACAGGATCGGTACCTCTGTCAAGATACTTTATAAATCACCCCTTGCAAATATGATACTCCGATAACAAAAAAACTCCCATTTTTTGAGTGGGAGTTTTTTTGTTACCCAGGAAGCATTATGGGCCTGCAGCCGTTTCATTATCTTTTAAGATTTATTACTCTGCTCAGCTACAATATTTCCCTGCACAACTCTTCCCTGGTCTTTTCCTTTTCTCAGTCCCCGAACTACCTGTACATTTCCAAGAATGAGATAATCCATTTCTCTCTTAGTGACTTTCGCAAAATTTTTCTTTGAAACAAAATAGAAGGTAACTCCCATCAGTACCCATACGATCAGTGCTGCAAAGGACTGTGGAGCCATAAATGCCGGAGAACCGGGCACGATCAGGAGCAGCAATATTGCAACAGAGATCACACAGCCACCCATCGCTACTGCCGGATGGATTTTATTTGTATCTGTATCATCGCCATATTTTTTCAGAAGAATATAAGCACCTGCACAGGTAAAAAAATATCCGAACGCAGTACCTACGGAACACATATCTACAACCCAGCCGATCACTTCTCTGCCGAAAAACGGGCAGATACAGCAGATGATCATGGTAAACCCAACACATATGGACGGAGTTTTGTGCGCCGGATGAACCTTTTCAAAAGCTGACGGAAGCATTTTTGCTCTTGCCATACCAAATAAAAGACGGCTGGAGGTCATAAAGAATCCGTTCATACCGGTAAAAATCCCCATGCACACTGCCAGTGCCACAAAGCACACACCGATTTTTCCCATTGCAAGATCAAGAACTGCACCTGTATGCCATTTTACAAGAGTTCCATTCGCATCTGTCATAGTCAGAACCTGCTGCCAGGGAACAACACAATCTGTCACCAGTGCCATTGCACCATAGATCAAAGCACCTACGATCAATGCTGAAATGATCAGCATTTTGCACTTCTGTGGTGGAAAATCATATTCTTCTGCTGCCTGCGGAATACAGTCAAATCCTACATAAAGGAATGGCGCCAATGCCAGGATAGATACAAAACCGCTTCCGAGAGACTTGCCTTCAGCTCCGTATGCCGGCTGCAGGTTTGAAGCATCAAAATGTCCTGTTGCGATCACGCCGATGACTGATACAACAACTGCTGCACACATGATAAGTACCATCGCAAGCTGAAGATTTCCTACAGATTTCGCACCCTTGTAATTCATGATTCCGAAAAGTATGATAAAGAACAGGGATAATCCGACTTCCCCCATATATACATCATATCCTGCGATCGTATACAGATAGCCTCTGTTAAAGACTCCTGGAAAAATATAGGATGCCAGTACCGGAAGTGCCGTTGCATTCAAAGCTACAATAGACAGATATCCAAGTGACAGCATCCATCCGCATATGTACGAAGCAGTTCTTCCAAAGCCTTTATATGCATAGGCAAACTCACCACCCGCTACCGGGAATTTTGCGATCATATAAGAATAGCTGTAGCCTACCACGATCATTAAAAGGCCGCCTGCCAGAAATCCCAGAAACAGCGGGAGCGGTCCACCTGCACGTTCTGTCCAGAGACCACCCTGTATAAAACATCCCCATCCAATGATGGAACCGACTGCAACTGCCCAGATCGAACCAGGTCCCATGGATTTTTTTAATTTTGTTCTTTTATTTCTTTCACCCATATATATCCTCCTGCTTCACCAAGCATATTATTCGTCATCATCTTCTCTGGTTTCTTCACTGATAGTATATGCCTCACTGATATCAGAAACAAAAATTTTTCCATCACCATAGTGTCCATACTTCCCACTCTTTGCACTGTTAATGATAATATCTACAACTTCATCTTTTTCTTTGTCCCCAACAGTAATATACAGCATATTTTTTGCCATTTCCTGATAAAGGACATCACCTACCTGAATTCCTTTTTCCTTACCTCTTCCTGAAATTGCCCATTTTGAAAAAGCAAAATATCCTTCCTGCTCCAGTGCTTTGATGACATCCATCACTTTTTCAGGTCTTACGATTGCTGTGATCAGTTTCATAATCTTTCATCTCCCATCCATAAATACAAAAAGAGCCCAGATACCCAAGTATCCGGACTCCATCGTCTTTTTCTATATTACCATTATTTCTTTCAGTATTCAATCAAAATATTTCACTTTCCGGCCAGATATCGATACATCTCATCCAGCATCTCATCTGTGATCTCTACCGGATTGTTATAAAGGTTCGGGTGCCTGCTGATACGAACCAGCTCCGCGATCTGATCATCGTCAAGCTCAAGATCCTTCAGATCACACCGCAATCCCATTTTTTTCTTTAATTCAAGAACCGCATCCGCCATCTCTTCTGCATCTTTGAATCCAATCCTTCTGGCAAATTCCTCTACACGTTCACCACCTTCGCCTTTTGCATTGATCCTTATAAAATAATCCAGGGTCAGGCCACACGCCTCGCCATGCGGGATGTGATAAATATTGGTCAATGGAAATGAACACGCATGGGAAGAAGTGGTTTTCGGTAAAGTAAACGCCAATCCCGCGATCAAAGATGCTTCGCACATTTTCTCCCTTGCTTCCTCATCATCTGGTTTCCTGTATGCTCTGTAAACATATTTGAATACCAGCTCTGCCGCATGCATTGCAAGTACATCACAGATTGGCTGATGGCCTTTACTCCAATAGCCTTCGATCGCATGGGAAAGAACATCAATTCCTGTTCCTGCTGTAACCTGCGGAGGCATTGTATAAGTAAGTTCCGGATCAATGATAGCTGCTGCCGGATAAAATCCCTCTGATACGATCGGCGCTTTTTTTCCATTTGCATGATCCGAAAGAACTGATACACAGGTCACTTCACTTCCTGTTCCCGCAGTCGTAGGGACTGCGATCAGTGGAAGATGTTTCTCCGGCATTGCTACTCCGGTTCCATGATACTTACGGATGGAATCAGAAGTCAGAGCTACACTGGCAGCTGCTTTGGCACAATCCATAGGACTGCCTCCACCCAGGGCTACCACAAATCCGACATTTTTCTGTCGGATCACTTCCGCACAGGCATCTACCTCTGCAACGTCCGGGTTTGGAGAAACATCTCCAAAGGAAGCAACTATCATTCCTTCTGACTCTTTTATGATCGTTTCGGCAAGACCGCTTTTAAAGAAAAACGGTCCTGCCACCAGAAGGCCTCTTTCGCAACCAAGCTCTCTGGCTATTTCTTTGATTTCTTTCACTCTGCCCTTGCCGAAATGAATTTTTACCGGCTGTAGATAATCCCAGTTCATAGGCTGCCTCCTGCTTTATCAGTCACAAAATTTTTCATCAACCATTGTAAGTACTTCATCAAGGATCGGGAGATACTCTTCCAACTCCTCTTTCGTGATGATCAGTGGCGGACAGATTTCAATAAAGTTCTCACGTCCGAAGGTTGCAAAGCCACGTTTCTTTAATTCTGCAAATATCCACGGCATTACCGGTCCAGGTACGCCGTATTCCTGCATCGGCTCTCTGGTTTCTTTATTTTTGACTACTTCAAGTGCACCGAACAAACCGATACATCTTGCTTCACCAATACATTTATGCTTCTTTACCATCTCATCCATAAACGGAGCAACGATCTTGTGCATCTCAGCAACATGGCCCTCGATGTCGTGTTCTTTATAATATTTCATTGCTGCCACACCAGCCGCACATGCAAGTGTATGTCCGCTGTAGGTAAGTCCGCACTGAAGAACATTTTCCTCAAAATACTCTGCAACCTTTTTACTTACAATACATCCGCCCAGCTGTACATAACCACAGGTAACACCTTTTGCAAATGTAATGATATCCGGTTTCATATCGAAATTCATAAATGCAAACATTTTTCCTGTACGGTAAAATCCTGCCATAACCTCATCACAGATCAGGAGGATTCCATACTTGTCACAAAGTGCACGAACACCTTCCATATATCCGTCCGGAGGAAGAATGACACCGTTTGCACCTACTATAGACTCCATCAGGATCGCTGCCACATTTCCGGGTCCTTCATATCTGAGCTGCAGATCCAGCGCATCCAGATATTTCCTCGTTACCTCTGCATCATCAACTCCCTTTGTATATCCATCACGATACATCTGAGGGTTCATAAAGTGTACAAATCCATTTGCTCCACCGATCTCTGCTGCATATCTTCTCCAGTCACCAGATGCATTGGATGCTCCAAGTGTAGCTCCATGATAGCTTCTGTAGCAGGAAAAGATCTTGGTTCTTCCGGTTACCATACGTGCCATTTTAATGGCATTCTCATTGGATTCTGCTCCACCATTTGTGAAGAAGACTCTCTTGTATGTATCTGCTCCGGCTGCTTCCACAAGCATTTTTGCCAGCACGCTCTTAGGCTCTGATGCATATGCCGGTGCCATGAAGCACATCTTATCAGCCTGTTCCTTGATCGCCTCAACGATCTCCGGAAGCTCATGTCCGAGGTTGGAACACACCAGAAGTGAAGCCATATCTGCGTATTTTTTGCCATCATAATCATAAAAATAAATTCCCTCGGCTTTTTCTACCGGTAAAGTATCTGCTCCTGATTTTGCCCATGACTGCATCACATAATCTTTGTGCATCTGTGCTACTTCTTTTCCTGTTAAACTCATAATAATTTCCTCCTCTTTATCTGTAATTCAGGTTTAAATATTGTTCATTTTTGCGGTAAACAAACTTATTATTTGTTGTAGAATAAGAAAAGCGCCCGGCCCACATTCATTTGTGAACCAGACGCCTTTGTCTTATCTGAGTCATATATTACTCTCGACACTGGCTGTCTGCAATAGACATCTATCCAATTATTTTTGTGCTGCAGCACAAACATTATTATTCTGTTGCCGCATTTTTGTTTTACATTTCATTCATCTGATATAACAGGAAGCCCAGCCTCAGTTGAAAGCGCACCTCAAAATCAGACAGGTTTTTTCCAAGTATCTCGGCGGCCTTTCCAAGTTTATAATTAATTGTATTTCGATGTACGATCAGCTCCTGCGACGCACTTTTGACACTGCAGTCATTAGCCAGGTAGCATTGAAGTACTCCCACCAGATCTGAGTGGTTCATCTCATCATATTCATATAATGGAGCTACTGTATCTGCCAGATATTCTTTTATTGCTTCTTTATCTGTAAGTGTGAGCAATACCCTGTAAATCCCGAGATCTTTATAAAAAATAATCTTTCCGTTATCTGTTCTGTTCTCTCCCGGAACCTGGCAGACACATAATAGATCCGACATTTTTTCTGCAAACTGATAGCTTTTATAAAGCTGTCTCAGCCCGGAAATCTGCTTACTTACACTTACAAGGATCTGTTCCTTCTGATGTGCCACCCTGCACAGCATCTGATAAATCCTCTCTATAACTTTTCTGCATGATTCATCAGAATAATCACACAAAACCAGAAGGATCTGCTTATCCTGGGCACAACTCAAAATCCCATTATAATTGCAGCGGATATGACTGCTCAGCTTAGATAAAATCTGCTCCAGCCTTGTTCCTGTTACACGATTGGTATCTTCCAGAACACGCACATTCACAACCGTATATGCACTGTCTGTAAAATACCCTTTTCTCATCAGTGCCGAAACATACAGTTCTTCCTGCGACGGACATAAGAAGGCATTGTTCAGTGCCGTTGCAATTTCAATTGCATTCTGCTGCTCTTTTGTTATTGCAAAACATATGATCCTCATGATCTCAGCCATTCGGATCTTCCACGGTACTTCAAATACCGGGAATCCCTTTTCATTTGCAAAATCAATAACATCCTGTCCGATCTCACTGATATAAGGTCCTGTATTGATCACGATCCCGCTGGCTTTATTTCTCCAGACTTCCTTTACCAGACGAAGAAGAGTCAGATTTTCATTCAATCCTAATCCAGTTGTAAAAGTAAGCTCCTGTCCCTGCAGAAATGCAGAGATCGTGTCGCTGTCTACCATATGAGTCCATGACACTTCATGATCCAGCCCCGTCTCTCCTGCCACCAGCTTCATTTCCAGATGCTGTACCTGTTTCATGATCTCACGCAATGTTACTGCCATATTTATACACCTTTCTACACCGTATCTTCCTGTAATCAACCACATCAGACAATCAAAGATACTCCGGATATCAGAAGCAGTATATAAGTCAGATTCAGAAATACCCTCTGGGATACTTTACACACCAGCTTCTTACCTAACCATGTAGCTATAAGTAATGGCAGGATACTGATACAGATCAGCCGAATATCTGCCCTTCCGACCAGCCCGCTCCTGAACTGAGTAACCATCAGAAAAAAATTCAGCACCACCCATACAGGGGCCACTGTCGCACGAAATTCTTCTTTCTCTTTCAGTACCTGTGTTGCATAGATCACAAGTAAAGCTCCCCCTGATACAAACATGCCATGAATTATTCCTGCCAGGATCAGGACTATCCACAAAATGAGATCCGGAAGTTTTTTCTCTGTATGGATGCACAGATTCTTTAATGCAACTGCGACGATTATGATTCCATATATTGTCAAAAGAATATCTTCAGATTTCACGATCCGGCAGATCTGTATCCCTGCAAACATTCCAACCAACATGACTGCTGACATCTTAAGCAATTCTTTCCAGTTTATATGTCGATATCCGGTCACTGCGATCATCAGTCCGGACAGCCAGGCCATAACATTCAGGATCACCTTTGCATGATCCAGCCCAAGCAAATAAACGGATGGCGGCATCGCCAGTACCGTGCCGGCAAACCCTGTGATAGCCTGAATAACATTAGAAACAAACAATACAAGCAAAAATAACAATTCTTTCATAGAGCATTCTTCCTTTTCTGTATTATCTGTTTACCGCACACTCTTTATCACTGCTGATAAAATAAAAAGACGCTTTGCAATAATAACAGCAAAACGTCTTCGTTTTCCTATATTCTCGATATTAGCACGCTAAAAAACAAAAGTCAACAGTTGCCTTTCCGGTAAACTGTCAGACAAAATCCATATTAATTTTGATAAGGATAATTGCCGGGGATTCCTGCTTATTGTCCTAAAAAGTCCAGTATTTTATTCACATACAGACTCATGGTATTGTCATCACTGCTGTATATTTCATGTTTTGTTCCCGGAAGGCAGGCATATTCACAGGTTGTCATTCCATGGTCATTGATATTTTTTGCAAATCTTCGCAGCGCACGGACAGATACAAGATCCTCATCTTCTGCCTGGAACACCAGCACCGGTGCTGTAAATTCCTTCCATGCGTGGAATCTCAGATACCAGCTCATCTTGGCAGATGCCCAGAGCCAGCTATAGGAAGGGGAGCATGTCTGAAGTTCTTTATACTTCTGACGCATCCTGGAGTAACGCTCATACCTGGGCTTTGAAGTAGCCGAACTCTTCTCAAAGGTTCCGGTTCCACTGTAAGGCTTCTTTCCTGCCACATAACTTTCTCCCTTTCCGGTGAGACGTTTCTCTTCTGCAATAGCCACTGCCACAGGCCAGGGAATTTTGCCTGTAAGAGGACGGATCATGGGAGAATTCAGAATGATCCTGTTGAACCACTGTGGTTCCCATGCTGCCGCAATTCCACCGATGGCCCCGCCCATGGAATGTGCAAAAAGATCCAGCGGAAGATCCGGATGTGATTTTCTGATGTAACGGCATACCTTCAGAAAATCCCTCACATACCGTCTCCAGGTATCTACATACACCAGGGACGGATCTCCCGTAAGACGGTAACTCATTCCATGACCACAGTGTTCCGGTATATACACATGATATCCGGCCTGCAGAAAATAATAGATCAGCTCGTCATATTTAGGTGCTGCCTCTGTAAACCCATGACTTATAACGATCACGCCCCGGGGATCATCAGCCAGATAACGCTGCACATGGAGCTTGCCTACAATACGCATGTCTTCTCTGTGGAAAGGATAATCCGCACCAGGCACATAGGCATTTCTTCTGCGAAGTGACAGATACGGTTCTGCTGTATTTTTCATTAAATAGGTATATTCATTTTCGTGTATGATATCCATTTCAAACCTCTCTTTGTTACAGTTCACAACAACCTGGGCAAAATGTATTCCGGATCATAATCTCACTCCTGCAAAAAGAAGAACAGGAAAGATCACTGTCGCCAGAATTTTATTCGTAGAATTTAACGATGTCCTGAACATCCTTTCTTCTGGGACGTGCCGGCTCCTCCGCTGCCTTTCCCACTGCGATTACGGCAACAACAGTCTCTGTTTCAGGGATTGCAAGAACTTCACGGATCTTATCTGCATCACGAAGTCCCATGATCAGAGTTCCATAGCCAAGCTCTTCTGCTTTGAGGATCAGATTCTCATTCTGAAGTCCCAGATCATAGCAGCCCCATCCGTTACCAAGCTCATTGTCCGCAGTTCCATCCTTCTGGAATCCTGAATGATCATGTACAAATGTGGTAATGATAAGGGAGGTATTTTCTGTCTTTGCAAAGTTAAGCTCCGGAAGACATTCCTTACGGATGCGGTTCACCATATCCTCAGATGTTACACAGTAATATCTTCCGGTCTGGGAATTCTTCCAGCTTGGTGCCTCCTGTGCAGCCTGGATCAGTGTGAGAATATCTTCCTTTGTAATCCTGCCTTCTGCACTGTATTTACGGATCGTTCTTCTTTGTTCCATAAGTTTCTGAAATTCCATCGTATCGTCCTCCTGATCTGGTACTCTGATATTTTAAGATATTTACTCATTTTTTGGTGATTTTATTTTATCATACTGCATTATAAATTCAAGACCTGACCATTATGTTTGCTGTGCCGGTATTGGATCGTACAACATTTCAGGTTCCTTTCTGATAATTTTTGTACTGTTACTATCCATATCAAATTTTTATGGTTTTAATCAAAAATTGCTATTTTACATCTGTTTCTTATAATGTTATATTGACTTCGTTAAAAAAACAACGAACATTTTACTAAAAAGAAAGAGGTACCAACATGGACGACAATAAAATGTGTCTTGAGAAACAGCCGTTATCTCAGGAAATGCTGGACAAAATGGATGCGTACTGGCGTGCAGCCAACTACCTTTCCGCTGGTCAGCTCTATCTTCTCGATAACCCGCTTTTAAAAGAGCCGCTTACCATGGATCAGATCAAGAAAAAGATCGTAGGTCACTGGGGAACTGTACCTGGCCAGAACTTTGTTTATGTACACTGCAACCGTGCCATCAAACGTTATGATCTGGACATGATCCTTCTTTCCGGCCCCGGACACGGTGGAAACTTCCTGATCGCCAACACATATCTGGAAGGTTCCTACAGTGAAGTTTATCCGAACATCAGCCAGGATGAGGAAGGTATGAAGAAAATGTTCAAGCAGTTCTCCTTCCCATGCGGAGTTCCAAGCCACTGTGCACCTGAGACACCAGGTTCCATCAACGAAGGTGGTGAGCTTGGTTATTCTATCGCTCATGCATTTGGTGCTGTATTTGATAACCCGGATCTTATTGCAACTGTCGTTGTTGGTGACGGCGAGGCTGAGACTGGCCCCCTGGCAACTTCCTGGCAGTCCAATAAATTCCTGAACCCGATCACAGACGGTGCTGTGCTCCCGATCCTTCATCTGAACGGATACAAGATCAGCAATCCGACTATCTTCTCACGTATCTCTCACGAGGAGATCGAGAACTTCTTCAAGGGCTGTGGCTGGAAACCGTACTTTGTTGAGGGTGATGACCCGATGACAATGCACAAAAAGATGGCTGAGACTATGGATACTGTTATCGAAGAGATCAAAGCTATCCAGAAAAACGCACGAGAAAACAACGATCCTGAGCGTCCATTCTGGCCAATGATCGTTCTGCGTACACCAAAGGGATGGACTGGCCCGAAGGTTGTTGACGGACAGCAGATCGAGGGATCCTTCCGTGCACATCAGGTTCCGCTTTCCATGGAATCTCCTGAGCATCTTGACCTTCTTAAAGAATGGCTTAAGAGCTATCATGCAGAGGAACTCTTTGATGAGAACGGCCGTCTGATCCCTGAGCTTGCAGAGCTTGCTCCTAAAGGTGATGCTCGTCTCGGTGCAAACCCACATGCAAACGGCGGACTTCTTCTGAAAGATCTTCGTCTCCCTGACTTCCGTTCCTATGGAATCGATGTTCAGCCTGGTAAGACAAAAGCACAGGATATGATCGAACTTGGCGGATATATCCGTGATATTTTCAAACTGAATGAGGAGAACAAAAACTTCCGTATCTTCGGACCGGATGAGAGTATGTCCAACCGTCTCTACAAAGTATTCGAGGCACAGAACCGTGACTGGAACGCAGAAATGCTTGACACAGATGACTGCCTTGCAAGAAACGGACGTATCATGGACAGTATGCTCAGCGAGCATATGTGCGAAGGATGGCTGGAAGGATATCTTCTTACAGGACGTCATGGTTTCTTCGCAAGCTACGAGGCATTTATCCGTATCGTAGATTCCATGGCAGCTCAGCATGCTAAATGGCTTAAAGTCTGCAACCAGCTTTCCTGGAGACAGCCGATTGCATCCCTGAACTTCATCCTTACATCCAACGTATGGCAGCAGGATCACAACGGATTCACACATCAGGATCCTGGATTCCTTGATCACATCGCCAACAAGAAAGCAGACGTAGTACGTATGTATCTCCCACCGGATACCAACTGCCTCCTTTCCTGCTTCGATCACTGCATCAAGAGCAAGAACTATGTCAATGCTATTGTTGCATCCAAACACCCGAGCTGCCAGTGGCTTTCCATGGAGCAGGCTGTTAAGCACTGCACACAGGGAATCGGTATCTGGGACTGGGCAAGCAACGACTGCGGCGAGGAACCGGATGTTGTTATGGCATGCTGCGGTGATACACCAACTCTTGAGACAATGGCAGCAGTTACCATCCTTCGCGATGAAATGCCTGAGCTTAAGATCCGTGTTGTAAACGTTGTCGACCTATTTAAACTTGAATCTGACCACAAACATCCACACGGTCTCAGTGATGCTGAATATGACGCACTGTTCACAAAGGACAAACCTGTTATCTTCGCATTCCACGGATATCCGACACTGATCCATGAGCTGACATATGAACGTCACAACCACAACATTTCCGTTCACGGATATCAGGAGGAAGGTACTATCACCACTCCATTCGATATGCGTGTACAGAACCAGATCGATCGTTTCAACCTTGTAAAAGATGTTATCATGCATCTTCCACAGCTTGGAAACAGAGGTTCCTTCCTTGTTCAGAAGATGAACGACAAGCTTGTTGAACACAAGCAGTACATCGCTGAGTATGGTCAGGATCTTGAGGAGATCAGAAACTGGGAGTGGCATAAATAATCTGACAGGATAATACACACCAACCATTATATGAGATAATCACAACCTGCCTGCAGGATTCTCCGCCTGCAGCAGGTTATTCTGAGTGACATTTACCCCTTCGACACACAGTCATGGTTTATATTTATTTATACAGATATCTCTCACTCAGAAATTTCTGAAATTCTTTAGAGGCCACACTCTGGGGATACTCCGTGTCATAAATGAGGATAATATTTCTCTCCGGCAGTGCCTCTTTTACTTTGATCTCAAACACTCTTCCGGTTTTCAGATCCTCCTGGGCAAATTCCGCAGGGATAAACCCGATTCCCAGATTATATCTGACAGCCGGAAGTATCATATCAGTAGTCGCCAGTTCCATATCCGGAAAAAATTTCAGCCCGTGCTCCGCAAAGTAACCGTTAAGAAATGTTCTTGTAAGAGTCTCCGAAGTAAGGCTGATCCATGGATAACTGGTCAGTTCTTCCAGCGAACATGTCTTACCCTGAAGCTCCCTGAAACGGCTTCCGCTGATCAGCACTTCATGATATTTCCTCAGTACCTTCATTCTAAGAGGATTCGCTACCTGCAAGCTTGTGGAAACAAAAGCCAGATCAACTTTTCCCTCCTTAACTGCATTGACGGAATCTGTGGTGCTGTTATTTAAGATTTTGAAATGTACATTGGGATACCGGCTGTTAAACTCTCCCATTGCCTGAAAAAGATAACAATGAAGTGCAGTCTCTGTCGCACTGATATAAATAGTTCCGTTGTCCATGCTGAGAAGGCTGCTTAAGTTACTCTCTCCACGAAAAAACTGGGAGCATCCGGCAGCAACATATTCGTAAAAAGCATGACCTTCCGGAGTAAGCTTCATCCCCTTTTTGCTTCGGATAAAAAGCCTGCACCCCAGCTCATTCTCCAGATTATGGATCGTCCTGGTCACTGCCGGCTGGCTGGTCTTCAGCACGGCCGCTGCCTTGGTAAGATTCTCATATTTTGCCACATAATAAAATATCTTATAATATTCAAAATTAGAATTCATGAATCCGTACCCCCAATCTACGGCTGCATATACATAACAAAATATCCCATTGCCAGATGCAGTACCAGCATCAATGGTACACCCACCGCAAATTTTCTTTTTCTGGTCTTATGGTGAAACAGATGCATAGCCACCAGACCGCCCGCAGCGCCTCCGATAAAAGATAATCCCAGAAGTGTCTTCTCCGGTATTCTCCACTGTTTATGTACTGCTTTCCATTTATCGATCCCAAAAGCCGTAAAGGTGATCAGATTTACAGCAGCAAGATACCAGATCAAAATTGTATTTTCCATATGATCATCCCTCTTCCCTGCAGTTTACAACATAAATTCCCACACACACCAGAATCAGTGCGATCAGACTGTTGATATTAAATGCCTGTGCTACTTCGTTAAGAACCAGTGCTGACAGGATCACACTGCATAACGGATTCACAAAGCCAAATATCGCCACTCTGGAAACAGAATTATAGGTAAGGAGTACTGACCACAGGGTATATGCCACAGCAGATACCATTGCCAAATACAGTATCAGTACTGCACCGGCCAGATTCATATGATCCAGATGTCCTCCCATTGCCTTTCCTATAAGAAACAGGATAATGCCTCCCATTGTAAACTGTGTTCCGCTTAATATTACCGGCGAAACCTTTTTTGAAAAAATATTGATAAGCACTGTGGACATTCCACATGCAAGCTGACCGATAAGAAGGAATCCCTCTCCCATCATAGTAAATTCCATATTCAGGGAACTGCCTGCCAGATTAATGATAACTACTCCTGCAAATCCTAGAATACATCCTGCCATCTTTCTTCCGGTTATGCGCTCACTTCTGAATACAAGGCAGGATAACAGTATGGCAATAAAATTCCCCATTCCTGTAATGATCGCACCCTGTACACCGGAAGTATGAGATACACCAATATAGAAAAAGAAATACTGTATCACTGTCTGCGCCAGGCATACCGGCACTGCATACTTCAGGATCTTTCTGTCTGGTATCATAACCTTCCGCTCACTGACAGATGCAAAGATCAGCACCAGAATACCTGCCAGTGCAAAACGGATTCCCGCAAAAACAATCTGGCTGGACGTATCTGCTGAGTCAACCTGAAGTATCCGGTAGCCTGTTTTGATCACCGGTATGGCACTTCCCCACAAAACACAGCATACACAGGCAAAAGCTGCCACTACCCAGGTCTTTGTCAGTTTCTTTTGTTTCTGTAACATGATCTTGATCTCCTTAGTTCCAGTTTTTCCAGATATCAGGCTGGTATCCCACTGTTGCAAGCTTCCCATTTCTTACAACAGGTGTCCGGATCACCTGCTGATTTTCCAGTATTTTTTCTGCCCTGTCTTCCTCTGCCAGATAACGGATCAGAGCCAGGATATCTTTATCCTTACACTTCTCATCCACCAGCTTCTCATATCCTCCTACAGCCTGGCATACGGAATTGAATTCCCCTTTGCTGAGACCTTTCTCTTTCATATCAATAAACTGGTATTTGATTCCCCGTTCCTTAAAATAACGTTCTGCTTTCTTACTGTCAAAGTTCTTCTTTGTTCCAAAAATCTGTATATTCATATCTTACCCTTTCTGTATTTACAGGATTTTATCCTGTTATCTCTGTATCAGGATATTTTTCATATCCCATATCACCTTTTTGATCTCATAGATGATCTGGCTGTTTATGATCTCGAAATTGATCTCCTTTCCTTTACCTCCATACTGTGTCTCATACTCCTCTGCTTTTTGCTCATCATGGTCTTTATATCTGGCCTTTCCCACCATAAATCCCATGGAATTGGCATAATATGGATATTCCGGATTCTTCTCAAGATAAAACTGTTCTCTGTTTTCCTCAAGAGCAGTCTCAAACTGTTCCAGTTTTTTCAGGAATTTATCTGTCACTTCCGGATAATGTTCTCTGATATAAAGAAGATTTCCATGAAGACACACTGCACTTTTTTCCATGAGATGTCTCTCTGTTTCATTGGTAATATAATCATATTCTCCAGACTGAACCGGGCGTCCCTGTATGGATCTTTCCAGCTCATCAAACCAGTATATGTGCCTGGAAAATTTATCCGGGAACATAAAATATGTGGAAAATTCATGGTCGATCACCGGTGCCATTCCAAGGATCTCTCCTGAATCATCACAGACAAATGCTATATTTTCGTAATGATAATTCTGATCTCCTTTTAAGACAGAAATAAGCACCTGCATGGCCAGCTCTTCGGCAGTCTCCCTGTGTTCTCTGAAATATCCTGATTCAAAGATATCCCTGTAATCATAAAACATCTGACAGTAATTCACATACTGATCGATATCCACCCTGTCATCCGGATACTTCCTGAAAAATTCAAGAAGATTCAGAAGATGCTGTCCCTTGTGACAGATCAAGGGAGAGACAGTTCCGTAATCATAATACTTCCCACTCTCCTTCTCATACCCTCTGCAAAATGCCAAGTGATAAACTGGTGCCTGTACAAAAAATCCATTGATCACACCGGACCAGAATACCTCTGCATAGGCAAACAGGGGCGTGGAAAAGGGTTTGGATTTTGTAAGCGGCTTGAATACCCTGTTTTCCTCAAAAACCGGAAAATGTTTCTCTCCCTTTACGACTCCTACAGCTTCTGCCCTCAGATTTCCGGTTCGATTCGCATAGATATGATCTTCCACGGTGAAATCTAATTTAAAACTCATGGCATCATTCTCCTTTTACAGAACATAGCAGTCATACCGTATCGCTTTACCCTTAAGGGTATAGGACGGCTCACGGCCTGCAAGACATACACTTTTCAGGGGACGCTTGACTATGATCTTGTCCGGGTCTGCCTTGATCGCAGCATCAAAAAGATCTGTTTCTTCTGAACAGGGCGGTTCCAGCTTCTGGATGAGCTGCAGCTTCTTATTGATCAGGCTTGACTTCTGTCTTGCCGGAAACATGGGGTCCAGGTAGATAACATCTACAGGATCCAGAAGCCTGGACATACATTCCACGCTGTCTCCTTCTATTACCTTCATACGGCTGGCAATATCTTTCAGTTCCATATTTTTCTTCGCACGGCGGATAGCATCTTTCAGAAGTGCCGCGATCACCGGGTTCTGCTCATACAAAGTAACTTCATATCCCTGTGCAGCCAGAAGGAAGGCATCCTCCCCCATTCCGGCAGTGGCATCAATAGCCTTTCTGCCCTCTTTGTCTGACCTGGCGGCCTTGACCAGCATCTCGTGCTGCAATCTTCCATTGGTCACTCTGTGCAGCATGGTTTCCACAAAATCTCCCTGATATGTCAGTCCAAATCCCGACAGTGATACCCCCTTGGAATCAAAATGGACTGTCAGATAATCCCCCGGCTTATCCTGAATTGACGCACCTGTACGCCTTGAAAAGGATTCCGCCATATCTCTCTGCCCGCCTTTTCCCAGACAGACTACGATCTTATCGTTCATCTTGTTCTTCTCACTTTCATGCTTCCAGCTTCTTTATGGTATTCTCCATTCTGCGGATGCAGTTCTTAACCTCTTTCATCTTCTCCCTGTCTTCCTCTGTAAATTCCAGGATCTCAAAGGCATCTACTTCTTCTTTATTGATCTGAGCTACTGCATTCTTAAGTATCCGGACATAGTTGGAAATAAGACGATCCGCATAGCAGTCTCCATTGCTGTGAGCCGTCATCTGGTACATTCCTCTTCCCATCCATTTATATTCCGGTTCCACATCTACCAGCGATCTAAGTGCGCCACTTAACATCCCGTTTGTGTATGCGCTGTCATCCTGTGTCTTCACATATTCAAACAGTTCCTGTCTGGTATGCACCCTTCCGTCTTTTAACAGTGCCTTGTAATACTCTTTGATCCTTTGTGCATTTGACATACATTGTCCCTCCTTTGTTTCATGGTTTAATCCTTTTAATGGTTTAATTTTTTCATATTTGTATTATAATTTAATTTTCCCATATTGTAAATACCCGAAAACCATTAATTTTCTTTTCACGACAAAAAATCTGCCAGCGTTCATTTTCATGAACACTGACAGATTTTCCTGCACAACCCTGTCCTGTATTACCCTGTTGCTTTTGGCCTTTTGGAGTATGAGTATGGTCTATTGCATAACCAATACCGCGTTTAACAACAACGCGCCTGTAGGACCGAGCAAATATCCTAACCATTTTTCGGCTTTTCCTACATTCGAAGTATGAGCTTTGCTTTGTATTATTTTATTCGTCCAGAATTTTTGATTCTTCTTACTTCTCTTCACTTCTGGTTCCATAGAGATAATATTTCCCATCATATGGCAGAATATATGGATATATTAATCTCATTACTTTTCATACTCAATCGATCCCTTTTCCTGCTTCCTTCTGATTCAGTGCATTCACTACTGCCTCATACATCGGTTTCGCCTGTGGCGCAGCACCAAGAAGCTCTGCCAGTGTCATTCCATAAGCAAACTGGATCATCGGACCTTCCAGCATTCCCGGTGCCATCTGGTTGAACAGTTCTACTGCCAGCGGTTCTGCCACGATCTCTCCAAGGGTGCTGTCCATGCTGAATCGCTCTACTGCAAGGCATGTCTCTGTTGCATATTCGTAATCATATACACCGGAACCAACTTCGTGCACTTCTTCTTTCTTCGGAAGAACAATTATAGCTGTTGTATTAGCCGGAACTTCTACATGCACATGGATCTTTCCATTCTTACAGGATGTGTTTGCCACGATCTTTCCATAAACAGATTCAAACTCTGTGCCCCACTCTTCAATTCCTTTTACAAACATTGGTTTTACCTGGAATTTCTTATATCCCGGCTCTAACTGAGATAACCCGGCAACCTTGCGGTACATCCAGTCTCCTACAGAACCATATGCATAATGGTTCAGGGAGTTCATTCCTGATTCATCAAAAGTTCCGTCCGGTTTGATAGAATTCCAACGCTCCCATATTGTTGTTGCTCCCATATTTACTGCGTAGAGCCATGACGGATAATCTTCTTTCATAAAGAGAGTTGCCGCCATCTCATGTGCTCCATTTTCAGAAAGAGTATGACAGATATATGGAGTACCAACGAATCCTGTAGCCAGGTGATTTTTGTGATTTGCAATATTTGTAAGCAGTGTATTCAGGATACGTTTTCTGTCTTTTTCTCTTGCAAGATTAAAATACAGTGAAATAATTGCACCTGTCTGTGTCTCACTTACGATACGTCCTGTCTCTGTATAATATTCTCTCCGGAACGCATCCAAAGTTGTTTCATAAAGATCCCCATACTTTTTCGCTTCTTCAGCTTTTCCCAGCACCTCTGCTGTTTTCTTTACAAGCTCTGTCACATACAGATAGTACGCATTGGCGATCATATATTTGTCTGTCGCACCTGTTCTGTCTGCGCTCTCTTCTTTGTCCAGTGCAAGCCAGTCTCCGTACTGGAATCCGCTCTGCCAGAGACCGTTCTCTTCACAGTTGTTCTTAATGTAGTCTACCCACTCATGCATACATTTCCAGTTCTCTTCCAGGATACCTTTATCGCCATAAATCTGATAAACAACCCAAGGAACGATAACTGCTACATCACTCCATGCAGATGAACTGTACTGTCCCAGGATATCCGGCACAACATGGGGTACACCTTTTTCCAGGGAAGATTCTGCTGCCACATCACGCATCCACTTCGTATAGAACAATGCTGTATTTCTGTTAAATGCTGCTGTCCAGGAAAATACCTGTGCATCTCCTGTCCATCCAAGACGTTCATCTCTCTGCGGACAATCTGTCGGGATGTCGAGGAAGTTATCTCTCTGACTCCATGTAATATTGCTCTGTAACTGATTTACTTTCTGATCAGAGCAGGTAAAATCACCTGTCTTTTCCATATCAGAATGTGTCACACAGGCAACAAACTGATCTGCTGTAAATTCTTCCATTCCTTCCACACAGATATAACGGAATCCGTGGAATGTAAAATGGGGACGGAATATCTGCTCTTCTCCGTTACAGATAAATGTGTCGATTGATTTTGCCTGACGAAGTGTCTCCGGGTAAAAGTTTCCGTCTTTATCCAGAACCTCTGCGTGACGGATCACGATCTTCTGTCCTTTTTCGCCTTTTACATGAACCTCAACAACACCTGTGATGATCTGTCCGAAATCAACCAGTCTCTCACCCTTTGGTGTAACGATCAGTTCTTTACCGGCAATCTTCTCTGTAATGCGTACAGGCTCATTCTCCTGTGCTGTTAATACTGCTTTGTCAAAATCTTTAACAACAACATTTCCTTCTGTGATTTCCGGTGCATCCGTGTCGATTGTCTCACCCATGTAAATTTCGCTGTAACGGATCTCTCCAGTTTTTACAGACCATGTTTCATCGGTAGCGATCACATCCTTACTTCCATCTTCATATTCAACATGAAGCTCCGCAAATGCTCCCACCTGTGTACCGTACTGATTCGGCTGACAATAAAAGCCTAAGATTCCTTTGTACCAGCCGTTTCCAACTGTGATCGCGATTTCATTTTCTGCTTCAAGCTGCTCTGTCACATCATAGATCTGATACTGAAGTCTGTTATGATAGCTTGTCCATCCCGGTGCCATACGGTAATCGCCGACTGTCTGTCCATTCAATGTCACCTCGTATACACCATGTGCAGTTGCATACAGACGGGCCTTCTTTACCTTTTTATCAATTGCAAATGCTTTTCCAAATACCGGGCAGGCTGTCTCTTCTTCCGGGAAATCACCTGTGATCATCTGCGCTTTAAACTCTGTATTGTCAAAAATTCCCGTTTCAAATGTACCTTCAATAGTTTCGGTATTTCCGTGATTGTCTGCTACATGTACCTTTACTTTGTAGAGCTTTTCATCTGCCAGCGTTTCACCCTCATAAGGAATCAGAACCGACTGGTCAGACGCTTTTTTCCCACTGTTCCAGACAATGTTACCATTCTCATCTGTCACATGAATTTCATACGCAGTCTGTAAGGTATCCTTTTCCTGTGACTCCATTTTCCATGAGAATCTTGGTGCTTCGGCAGTTAATCCAACAGGGTTTACCCGATATTCGGTTCTTAAATCATATAATCTCATTTCATTTCCTCCAATTAATAAATCCACAAAAGGACAGAACCTTATTGTAAGCCCCGTCCTTTAGTCTCAGCATTTAGTTTGCCTTTTCTCTTTTCTGCAGTTCTGCCATGATCTCCGGATATCTCTTCTCAAGGTCATTCTTCATAAGACAGATAAACATGATCACGAAGATTGCAAGAGGAATATAGATGGAAAATGCAAAGATTGCCATATCAACGGAGCCAGGCTGAGTTGCCAGAGATGCCTGGTATCCCGCAGCTGCCAGCAGCCATCCAATCAGAGATGCTCCGATACCGGATCCAATCTTCATTCCGAAAGAGTTTGCACTGTTTGTCATACCTACGATTCGTTTTCCGAATTTATAATCATTATATTCCACACAGTTATTTACCATTGCTCCAAACAGACACATCATAGGGATGTTGGCAAAAGTAGTTACAACTCCACCTGCAATACAAGTTGCAATGCTGTAAGGGGTAAATACTCTTACCAGGCAGGCTGCTGCTCCAAGTATACAGGAAACCTTACATGTTTTTGTCATTCCAAGCTTGGATACCAATGGTCCTGTAAGGATAAATCCAAGGAAGGTAGGAACCAGTCCCACTGCTCCCAGAAGTGCTACGATATTGTCATTTCCAAGAATGTATTTTGCATAATATGTTCCACCGGATGTAGTTAAGCTGTAAGAAATATTTATCAGAAACTGAAGTACAAGCATGATGACCCAGTACTTGTTTTTGAAAAGCATTTTGATAGCTTCCACAAACGGTACATCATCATCTTCACTTTTTTCTACGATCTGTACGTTTTCTTTTGATACTTTATAAAGAATCATCAATGAAAGCATGGAGATGAGACCAAAGACCACAGCTACCTTGATCCATGCACTCTGTGTTCCGCCAAGCATATTTGTGATAGGGATAAGAAGGATGGCAATTACCATTCCTGCAATGTATCCGAATGCTGTACGGAAGATTCCCATTTTACCACGTTCTTCAAAACTTTCGGTACGGATAGCCATCAGTGCGCCATAAGGGATTGCCACTGCTGTATATACGATTGCTGTGATCAGTACGTTTGTGATCAGCACATAGGCAGCCTGTAAACCGCTTCCTATATTTTTAGGTACTGTAAACAGTAAAATAATAGATACCAGTGCCGGGATTGCCATTCTTGAAAACCACGGACGACATTTTCCTTTTGGTGACTTACCTGCATCCATGATCTTTCCCATTGCAAGATCTGAAAATGCGTCAAAGATCTTTGCGATCAGAAGCATGGTGGCAACCATTCCTGCTGCAAGACCTACTTTTTCCGTGTAAAAGTAGGTAAGCTGTCCAACCAGACTGCTCATAATATTCAGTGGTAACTGTCCGAGACCATCACCAAGATAATCTGTAAGTCTCATTGTCTTCTGGATTCCCATGGAATCCAGACCAAGTTCTTTCTTTGTCCTTCCCATTCTTTCTCTCCTTAAGCGTTTAAAGCATCAACCATCTGTTCCAGCATTTCTCTTTTAATTCCAGGAACGAAGCTAAGAAGCTGACGAAGCGGCATACCTTCCATCATCGCTGCCATCATTTCCTGATTCACAGCTCCTGATGTATCGTTCTCCTGTGCTTCTGCCATATCTTTTGCCGCATCATTCTGTGCCATTCCCTGCATAAATGGTCCCATCACAGCCTGTGCCTTCGGATCGCGCATCAGCTCTCCGAGACAGGTATTTAATGAATATGTCTTTGGAAGTTCTTTTATAGTATGTACTGTGATCTCTTCACCTTTGCACATCTGATCTGCATTCTCACCGATCATCACTTTATAAGTTCCTTCCTCTGCATACCAGTCATGGATCAATGTATTCCAGTAAGCGAAGGCTCTCTCATCCAGTGTAAATGTGACTGTCTTCTCTTCTCCTGCTTCCAGGAAAATCTTTTCGAATCCTTTCAGTTCTCTGACCGGACGGACAACTTCTGTCTCAGGTGCTTCTACATAAAGCTGAACTACTGTTTTACCTGCACGGTTTCCGGTATTCTTTACCTTGACGCTTACCTCTAAGGTATCTTTATCAGACATTTCTTTCTTATCAAGCTGAAGATCACTGTATTCAAAGGTTGTATAGGATAATCCGTAACCAAACGGAAATGCTGTTTTCATTTTTCTGGTGGTGTAATAGCGATAGCCTACAAACACGCCTTCCTGATAATCAGCATTGTCAAAGCCTTTTCCGTAGGTCAGATAACAAGGGGTATCTTCCAGACGAAGAGGGAATGTTTCTGCCAGACGTCCGCATGGATTCTTTCTTCCTGCGAGAACTTCTGCAACGGCCCTTCCGACTGCTTCTCCTCCAAGATATGCCTCCAGGATACCCTCTACCTGATCCTTCCATGGCATAAGTACTGCAGAACCGTTGTGAAGGACAACTACCACATGTTTCTGCACTTCAAGGATCTTCTGCACAAGTTCATTCTGGCAGTTGGGAAGCTCCATATGCTTTCTGTCATAGCCTTCTGATTCGAAGTTATCCGGAAGTCCAAGAAACAGAACTGCAACGTCAGCATCAGCCGCTGTTCTGACTGCTTCATCCTGAAGGTCCTTTACAACCTCATCTTTTTCATCCTGATAGCCTTCTGCAAAGGTTACATTTGCAAGCTCCGGAATTACTTTTGCAGCTTCCAGTGCGGATTCCACCTTCCAACTGTTGATATGAGAGCTTCCACCTCCCTGATATCTCGGTTCCCTGGCATATTTTCCGATAAAAGCGATCTTTTTGTCTCCATTCAGAGGAAGGATATGGTTATCATTTTTCAGGAGTACCATACATTCGGCTGCGATATCGGCTGCTGCCTTGTGATCATTTTCATATTCGAATACAGCGTTTTCATCACGGTTCTCTGTATAGTGGAAAATCACATCCAGGATCCTTTCACATGCCAGATCCACAGTCTTTTCATCAAGCTTGCCTTCCTGAACAGCCTTTACGATCAGTCTGTCATTTTCGTAATCCCCCGGAGGCATCTCCAGATCAAGTCCTGCTGACAGTGAAGAAACTCTGTCGTTGACTGCACCCCAGTCGGAAACCACATAGCCGTCAAAGCCCCATTCATCTCTGAGGATATCTGTCAGGTATTCCTTGCTGTCTCCCACAAATTTTCCATTGATGCGGTTATAAGAACTCATGACAGTCCATGGCTTTGATTTTTTTACAGCTCCTTCAAAGGATGCCAGATAGATTTCTCTTAATGTCCGCTCATCCATATCCGAGGAATTTGTCATCCGTCGTTTTTCCTGATTGTTTGCCACAAAGTGTTTTGCGCTTGTTCCCACATGCTTACTCTGCACACCTTCGATCATTGCAGCTGCCATTTCTGCAGACACAAATGGATCCTCTGAATAATACTCGAAATTTCTTCCGCATAATGGGGAACGTTTGATGTTCATTGCCGGTCCCAGGATCGTGCTGACATTCATTGCCTGGCATTCCTGGCCAAGGATTTCTCCCTGTCTGCGGATCAGATCACGGTCAAAGCTGGATGCAGTTGCACAGCCGGCCGGGAAGCAGACTGCCTTCTCGCTCTCATTGATCCCAAGATGATCGGCTTCTTCTGCCTGTTTTCTGATTCCGTGAGGTCCGTCTGTTACCATCACCTGGGGAATTCCAAGGCGTTCGATCCCCTTAAGATGCCAGAAGTCGGCTCCGGAACACATTCCGGCTTTTTCTTCCAATGTCATCCGGGAAATCAGTTCCTGGATTTTCTCTTTCTTCATGCTATTACCTCCGTTTATTACGATGCTTTATGTATGATTTCATTCTGTCCGCTCTTATCTTTATCGTGATTCTATAATAACTTGAAGCGGCCTATGTTTATTTCATATTTAAACTATTTTTTATATTTTTATACTTTTATTCAGTGTTTTTTTATTGACTTATATAAAAAAATTAATTACGATGGAATATATAAAATGCATGATATGGGGGTTGTTATGAAAGATTCATATAATCTGATAGATTTTATTAAAATGTATTATCCGGATTCCAACATTCCAATGTATCTTTTTGAAAGTAACAAATGTATTTTCTGTATGCCGAAACAGACGGACCTGACCTATCCCCCGGAGAAATATACAGAAGAGCTTCTGGCTTCAAGAAACAGGATTTCGTACTGTACCACGAAATATGGTATTTTTTTCTGTTCACTGAAGGTAGACCATCTGGAAAACGGAGCTCTTATTTTCGGACCTGTAACTAATATTCCGTACACGGAATCTGACCTGCAGCAATTATACAGGGATTACACGGTTCCAAACAGTGAACGTATGGACTTTAACAGCTTTCTCCGCCAGATCCCCTGCCTTTCCATGAATTCTTTATTAAAAAAATGTCTGTTCCTTAATTATTGTATCCATGAAGAATTACTGACTCTTGAGCAGCTTACAGCTTCAGAGCCGGGGGCTTCTGTACAGATATCGCTGACAGATGCTTCATTACTGGAGGAAACCTACCAGACTAAGGAAAACCAACAGCACAACCAGACCTATGCCATCGAGGAACAGATTTTACGACTTGTACGGACCGGTAACTACCGTGGATTTAAAAATATTGAATTCAGTGACAGTAATTACCATCTCGGTGTTACCGGCTCTACTGCGCTTCGTCAGCTTAGGAATGACATAATCATTACCACTACCATCTGCACCAGGGCTGCAATAGAGGGCGGCTTGGATTATGACATCGCTTATAAGCTTTCCGATTATTTTATCCAGTCCTCAGAGAGGCTGAACAGCATTGAGAGACTGTATGACCTTCTGTCAAAAATCGGATATTCTTTTGCGGAAAAAGTAGCAAATTCAAAAGCACCTGTCTCCACCGACGGGTGCATCCAAAAGGCGATCCGCTACATTCAGCAAAACACAAACCAGCATCTTACGGTAGGTGATGTTGCAGCCTATGTCGGATTCAGCAAATCCTATTTCTCTGCTTATTTTAAAAAGACTCTTGGTTTTTCTGTCAGTGCATTTATTTTGCGCTGTAAACTGGAGGAAGGCAAAGAATTACTGCATTACACCAACAAATCCATCAGCACGATCAGTACCTTTTTATGCTTCTCCAGCCAGAGTCACTTTCAGACTGCTTTTAAAAAGCAATTCGGAATGACTCCCAACGAATACAGGCGCAAGAACTCTTAACCCTTCCTGCGCCTGCGTTATTATTGATCGTAATCATATTATTTTCTTCCCTTGAACAGACCGATTTTCAGCCCTTCAAATTCAGTTTTCTTCATTTTTACTTTTTTGTATTCCTTCTATATCGGCAATTTCCTCTTCCGTATATTTCTCTATTTCTGTCGTTGTTACCCGTTTGATATATTGTTTTTTCAGGCGCAGATATACGAATTCCCGAAAAATAGTATAGAACACTGACAACAACGGAATGAAAATAAGCATCCCTACAATTCCCATAAGATTACCACCAACCGTAACTGCTGCCAGCACCCAGATTGACGGCAGGCCTACAGATTCACCAACAACATGAGGATATATCAGATTTCCCTCGATCTGCTGCAACACCAGAAATACTATTATGAATAAAATTGCCTGTTTCGGACTTACCATAAAGATCAAAAAGCTTCCTACTGCACACCCGATGAAAGCCCCGAAAATAGGAATCAATGCTGTAAATGCAATCAGAACTCCAATCAAAAGTGCATACGGCATCCTCAAAATGCTAAGTGTAATAACAAACATACAGCCGAGGATCACTGCCTCCAGACACTGACCTGCAAGAAAATTTGCAAATGTCCGATAAGTCAGAGAACAGACTTTAAGAAAAGCATCTGCTTTTTTATTTGGAAGAAAAGCGAAAAATACTTTTCGGATCTGTACATGCAGCTTCTCCTTCTGAAAAAGGACATAGCAGGCAAATGAAAAAGCAATAAAAAAGGTTGCCAGTCCACTGACTATGGACCCCACTGCTGACATTGTGGTATTCATCATATTTCCTGCACCGTTTCCAAGAAGGCTTATCCCCCACTTGATCGCCTGGTCCGGATTAAACTGTACCTGATCTACCAGCTTCATGATTTCCTGGTTATTATGGGAAAATTCCCGGATCCAGCTTTGCATCTGCGGAATAAAATCAGCGATGCTCATCATCAGGGTTCCCATTGTCCGCGTAAGCTGTGGGATCACGCCGAACATCACCAGTACGATCACCCCAATCGCAAATACGATCGTCAGGAGCAGACTTATCGGTCTTTCCAGTTTTGCGACTATTTTATTTTCTTTTTTTACCTTTCCAAAAATTTTCTTTTCCAAAAAGCTCATTGGCACGTTGGTCACAAATGCGATCGCTCCCCCAAGTACAAAGGGAAATACGATCCCCCATATTGCTTTCAGCACATCGAGCACCACATCAAATTTCCACAGGGCGACTACAAGAAGTGCTGTAAACACAATAAGCTCCCTGATTTTTTTTATAGATATTTTACTTAGATCCATTATATCTCTCCTTTTAAAATTCCATAACCACAATTCCCGGTACCACCAGGATCACGCCCGCTGCACGGTTCAATGTCTTTGGTGTCGCTTTATTGGCAAATAACCGCTGCCGTATTTTAGACTGCTTCTTTCTTATCTCCACAAAATATATTCTGCATTGGAAGCTCTACAACAAATCTGCATCCACCATATTCCCGGTTTTCTGCTTTGATCGTCCCTCCGGCACTATCTGTAATCCGTTTTACAAGTGCAAGGCCAAGACCGTTTCCTTCTGCTTTATGAGAACCATCTGCCTGATAAAACTTGTCAAATATTCTGGATTTCACAGCATCTTCTATTCCCGGTCCTTCATCTTCCAGAATGAACCTGACAGAATCCTGTTCCTGTTTCAGAAACATTGTGATCGTCCCCTTTGCAGGACTGAACTTAATCGCATTATCTAAAAGATTTATCCAGATATGCATAAAAAGCCCCTCATTCCCAATATATTTAACTTCTTCCAGGTCTACCTGAAAACCTATTTCTTTTTCTGACCATTTTGTTTCCAACGAAAGAAATGCCTGACGGATCTGTTCATCCAGACGATATTCTGTTTTTTTCATTGGTATATTCTGATTCTCTAACCTGGATAACAGCAAAATATTACCAACCAATCCGGAAAGTCTTTGAGTATTAAATAAGATTTTTTCCACATATTCCTCTTGATCCGGAGACAGTTCTTCTCCCTGAAGGAGCATTGCATACCCTTCAATGGCATTGATCGGGGTCTTAAACTCATGAGAAACATTGGATACAAAATCCATCTGCAGCACCTCTGTTGCACGAAGCTCTTTTGTCATCACGTTAAAACTTTGATAGGATTCTCCAACTTCTGCTATATGGCTATTCGTTTCCAAATGCTGTTCAAAATCTCCCTGAGAAACCGCCTTCATTGCTTTACTGAGTCTGGTAATTGGTTCCAGTAACTTTGCATTTATAAAGGAAGCGATCAGCCCTGCAATCAGCGTATTAAAAATCAAAAGCCATCCAAGCACAGGTATACTTCCCGGCAGATTAAAAAAATGGTTCAAAAAAGCAAATAATAAAGCAGATATGACTGTTGAAAATACAAGCGCCAGACAGATTGCACCAGTCAGACAAGAGCGGATCCGCAATCCTTTTTCCTTCTTTTGTTCCATTATTTTTTCACCACCTTGTACCCAATTCCACGCATTGTTATGATTTCAAAATCCGAATTATCTTTAAAACGCTCCCTGATTCTTCCTATATGTACCTCTATCGTATGTGGATCTGCCTCCGTCTCATATCCCCATACTTCATCCATTAACTGTTGTTTTGTAAATGTTCTGCCTGGCGAAGCTGCAAGCTTGTATAAAAGCAGGAATTCTTTTTTAGGTAAAACAAAACTCTCCTTATCAGTTGTAACCGTCATTGCATCATAGTCAAACTCTGTTGAACCGATCACAATTTTATGTTCATTCAGTATCTGTGCACGGCGAAGCAGTGCTCCGACTCTTAAAATCATTTCATTCACATTTACCGGTTTTACCATATAATCGTCACTTCCCGAAAGAAATCCCTGACGCATATCATCAAAGGAACCTTTTGCAGTGATCATAAGTACCGGCATCTGATATCCTGCTGAACGAAGTTCCGATACCAGTTCATAACCATCCATAACCGGCATCATAATATCGGAAATGATCAGATCAATATATTCCTTATCCAGTACTTCTAATGCCTGTGCTCCATCCGATGCGCTTTTGACCTGATATCCATTCTTCTCAAGCACTTTTTGGAATAGCTGGCTTAATTCTTTATCATCTTCTACAATTAA
>CAKROW010000020.1 GCA_934373235.1 uncultured Blautia sp.
TCTTACTGGGGAAGTAAGGGCGGTATTACTGTGAGTGGAGGCGAGCCACTGTTACAGATCGATTTCCTCACTGAGCTTTTTAAGAAAGCCAAAAAACAGGGAATCCACACAACTCTTGATACCAGCGGCAATCCTTACACAGAAGAAGGACCATGGCATGAAAAATGGGAAGAGCTGATGAAATATACAGATCTTGTCATGCTGGATATCAAGCACATTGACGAGGAACAGCATAAGATCCTCACAGGATGTACCAACAAAAATATCCTTGCCATGGCCCGGAAGCTTTCCGATATGGGCGTAGCCATGTGGATCCGTCACGTGCTGGTACCGGAACGTAATGACCGTGATGATTACCTTTTCCGCCTGGCCGATTTTATCGGAACACTGAAAACCGTTGAGAGAGTGGAAGTTCTTCCATATCATACACTGGGAACTTTCAAATGGGAAAACCTGCATATTGATTATCCGCTGAAGGGAATCAATCCGCCAACAAAAGAGCGGATTGAAAATGCGGAAAAAATTCTGGGCTGTCGTCACAGCTAGAGCATTATCACAGAATATAAGATCCTCCTGGATTCAATGTAGATCAGATCCAGGAGGATTTTTTCTATGCAATTGTTCACTTTGGTGATATAATCAATTATATTTTTAGCATATAATTTTCAAACAAAGGATACAAAGTATAAAGGAAAAGAAGAATATTATGGAGACTGATAAAAGGATGACAATGGAAGCTGCTCTGGAGATGATCCGGCAGATGAAAAAAGTGTTTCCTGTTGTCCGTCTGCTGGATGGTAAGCAGTTATCCAATGAGAGGCTTCCCGAACTTCGGGGGATTTCAGGTGAACCCTGTGTGTGCAGGCAACTGTGGAATGACAGGCTTCAATGTAAAAACTGTGTGGTAAGAAGGGCGTTCAGGGAAAAGAAACAGATAGGCAAGCTGGAGATGGTAAGCTCTGATCTGTATCATGTAACCGGCAAATATATGGAGATCGATGGAAAACCATATGTAATGGAACTGCTGAATCGCCTGGAAGACGATGAACTGCTTATATCTGCTGATCAGAAGATCCTGATCAGCGGGCTGACAGACTATGACACCAAGCTTTACAAAGATGCACTGACCGGTGTATACAACCGTCGGTATTACGAAGAGAAGATAAGATCCCTCACAGAGCATTTCGGGGTTGCCATGCTGGATCTGGATGATTTTAAACTGTATAACGATACCTATGGACATCTTGCCGGGGATCGTGCACTTGATACCACAGTGAAGGTGGTGCGGAGCTGTATCAGAAAGGTAGATATCCTGATCCGTTATGGCGGAGACGAATTTCTTCTGGTTCTGCCGGATATTGATAAAGATACGTTCCGGGATAGACTAAGACAGATCCAGGAAGAGATACACAATGCAAGGGTGCCGGGATACCCCCAGCTCCGCCTGTCAGTCAGTATTGGCGGGGTGATGACTGAGGATGAAACTGTAGAGCAGGCCGTGAACCGTGCAGACCGTTTTATGTACCAGGCCAAACAGTACAAAAATATGGTAGTTACAGAACATGATCATGGGAAAGGCGGCCATTCTTCTGTGATGCCAGACATCAGCCGGGAGATGCAGGGCAGGGAAAAGATCCTGATCATTGATGATTCCGGTATGAACCGTATGATCCTGAGAGAGATCCTCAAAAGTGATTATGATATCCTGGAAGCGGCTGACGGACAGGAGGGATTGAACATCCTGGAGCGTTTCAGGACAGATATTGCCCTGGTGCTCCTTGATATAGTTATGCCCAAAATGGACGGATTCGGTGTTCTGGAGCATATGAACCGTGATACATCGATGAAAGAGATCCCGGTTATCATGATATCCGGGGAAGACTCGGATTCCTTTGTGAGACGTGCCTATGATATGGGAGTTTCTGATTATATCAAGCGTCCTTTTGACTTCCAGGTGGTATACAGACGAGTGAGAAATACCATTACCCTTTATGCAAAACAGAGAAGACTTTTCTCTCTTGTGACAAATCAGATCTACGAAAAAGAAAAGAACAATCGTATGATGATCGGGATCCTCAGCCAGATCATGGAGTTCAGAAACGGAGAGAGCGGGATACATGTTCTCCATATCAACGTGATCACTGCAATGCTTCTGGAGAAGCTTGTCCGGAAAAGTGATGCGTATGACCTGTCCTGGCCGGAACGTCTGATGATCACCACTGCATCTGCTCTTCACGATATCGGAAAGATCGGAATTGATGATAAGATATTAAATAAACCAGGTGCGCTGACAGATGAGGAATATGAGATTACCAAGAAACATACGCTGATCGGAGCAGAGATCCTGGATAATCTTGATATATACAGAACAGAACCGCTGGTAAGGATCGCATCAGATATATGCAGATGGCATCATGAGCGGTATGATGGCAAAGGCTATCCGGACGGGCTGAAGGGTGAGCAGATCCCTATTTCAGCGCAGGTAGTATCTCTGGCAGATGTGTATGATGCCCTGATAAGCGGACGTTCCTATAAGAAGGGATATTCTCACGAAGAGGCCCTGGAGATGATCCGGAAAGGATACTGCGGAGCTTTTAATCCGGTTCTTCTGGAGTGTCTGGAGGAGATCAGCGGTGATATCAAGAATGAACTGCAGGCATCTGTGGGAGAGGCGGTCTGCATACAGTCCGGATCACAACTGAGGAAAGAACTGCACAAATACCATGAGACAAAGGATCATCTTTTTAATAAGATATCCCGGGAGATGAGATTTGAACAACAGAATATATAAGGATTGGATTCATGGACATATGGCAGAGGGAACATGGATGTCCGCTTTACAATCCGCAAAAAAAACCGGAAGCTGGATCATACCAGCTCCCGGTTTTTTATAAGCATTTCTCTGATGATATTCTGTGTGTAAGCCCCCAGATGACGCTGTGTATCCCGGTCAAGTTCTTCCGGGATGATAGGTCTGCCATATTCGATGACAATATGGGAAGCTTTCATTTTGGGAAAACTGGCCTCCCAGATACTGGCAGAATTATTGATGGCAATAGGAATAATGGGGCATTTTGATTTAGTGGCGATCTTGAAGCTTCCCTCATGGAACGGAAGCAGCTCTGTCTCATCTTCATTTTTGTTGCGGGTACCCTCCGGGAAGATACATATGGAAATTCCGGATTTCACATTTTCTACTGCCTGAAGGATGGTCTTCAGCCCCTGCTTGATGTCCTGACGGTCAAGGAAGAGACAGTGAAGATTATGCATCCAGTCAGAGAGAAGAGGATAACGTTCCATCTCTTTTTTGGCAACATAACCGGTGCGGATAGGGCAGCGGCTGTAGGTGAGCAGGATGTCAAAATAGCTTCTGTGATTACAGATATAAAGTACTGGTGTATCCTTTGGTACATTTTCCTCGCCAATAACTGTGATATCAGCTCCTGTAAGCTTCAGGATCACACGGAAGATCCACTGGACCATGCGAAGGGAACTGACATCCTTTGCCATGGGAGCGAATTTGCCGATGACCCATTCCACCAGAAGTACAGGAATGGTGAGGACAAGGTACAGGATAACTGTAATACAGACAAGTATAAATCGTATCATGGCTTTATCCTTTCGTATTAATGATATATATCATAATTATACGAAGAAATCCCCATACTTGCAAGGACGGCAGTACATAAAATCCGGAGATATTACATAGAATTAATATTGAGTAATGCAGAAAAACAGGGAGAATATTATGAAAAGAGCAGTTTTTCTGCTTTGGATGGCTGTGATGCTTTGTTCCCTGTGCAGCTGCAGCCTGATCCGCATTGAGGAAGAGGAGCGAAAACCGGTTTCCTATACAGTTATAAAAAAACAGGAAATTCCCAGGGAGCTGTCCAACATCATAGAGGAAAAGAAAGAAAAGGAATTTCAGATAACCTACGAAAAAGATGAAGACCTGTATCTTGCCAAAGGTTACGGCAGACAGATGAGTGGCGGTTACAGCATCCAGGTGGAAGAACTTGGAGCGACAGAAAATACACTTTTTTTTGCGACAAAGCTCATAGGTCCGGGGGATCTTAAGGAGGCCGGCGTTCCCTCATATCCCTGCGTTGTCATAAGAACAAAAGCACACAGAGAATCAGTAGTCTTTCAGTAAAATAGCAGGAAGAGGGGATGGAAGTATGGAATTAAAAAAAGAAAATATGCAGGTACTTCGTATAAAAAGCAAGGCCATGAGCCAGGTTACTTTTGACGTGGATTTTAATGTGCCGGATTCCAGGCCGGATATCGGACGGATGATCCAGAACAAAGGGATGGTATCCATGGATGAAGTAAGGCTCAGCGACGGTCACGGACATCTTCGGGGAAATCTTATCGCAGATCTTCTCTATGTGGGGGAAGAGGAAGGAAAAATCAGCAGTTTGTCCGCAAAACTGCCATTTGATGAAACTCTGAACCTGGAAAACATCACAAACGGTGACAAAATGTGCCTGAAGTGGGAGATTGAGGATCTGAGTATCCACCTTATCAATTCCAGGAAACTGAACATCAAGGCCCTGGTGACTTTTTATGCAAGTGTCAATGAGCTGGCGGTAATCCATCTTCCTGTATCTGTGGAACCCCGGGATATTTCTGTGAAAAAACGCCATGTCCGTTTTATGGGACTTAAAATACATAAAAAGGATACCCTGCGGATCAAGGATGAGATCACCCTGGCATCCAACAAGCCTAATATTTCCAGCCTGATCTGGTATACTGTAAATATACAGGGGCTTGATCTGCGTCCGGAGGAAAATATGGTAAAGGCAAGGGGAGAACTGTGTGTATTTGCCATGTATGGATCCGATGACCAGGAAGCACCGGTGCAGTGGCTGGAATATTCCCTTCCATTTACAGGAGAGGTGGAATGTGAAGGCTGTACAGAGGAACTGATCCCAAATATCGAAACGGCTGTTATGCACCAGAGCCTTGAGGTAAAACCGGATGCAGACGGTGAGGAACGGATCCTGGTGGCAGATGTTGTGCTGGAGCTGGATATGAAATTATACCAGGAAAAAGAGCTGGATCTTGTGATGGATGTGTATACACCATCAAAGGAATGTATTCCGGTGGCAGAAAATGAGCTTCTGGAGAGCCTGCTTGTAAGGAATTTTTCCAGGTGCAGGATCAGTGACCGGGTACAGGTAAAAAATGACCAGGCAAAAGTACTCCAGCTCTGTCACAGCCAGGGAAAGGTAAAGATCGACAAGACCAGGATCGTAGAAAACGGTGTGCAGGCAGAAGGGATCATCCAGCTTAAGATTCTGTATATCATGGGAAATGATGAGATGCCTTTTTATTCCATGGAAGTCATGCTCCCCTTTACCCATGTGGTGGAAGCAAGAGGGATCACAGAGGACTGTGCCTGGTATCTTCAGGCGGATCTGGAGCAGCTTTCTGCATCTATGGTGGACGGAAATGAGATCGAGATCAAGGCAGCAGCAGGACTGAACCTTATCACAGTGAAAAGACAGGAGATCCCGGTGATCGACAAGGTGGAGGAAAAACCTCTTGATATGAAAAAAATCCAGGCAATGCCGGGAATCCTTGTATATATGGTAAAACCAGGGGAGGAGCTGTGGGACATTGCCAGGCGTTTTTATACCACAGTGGATGAGATCCGCTCTTTAAATGACCTTGGGGAAAAAGAGCCGGAGTCCGGAACACCTCTGCTGGTAGTAAAAAAAGTAGAAGGTTAATTGAGAAAAAATCAGGGAAAATGAGAAAAACAGTTGGATTTTGCTGTTGAAATAACAGTTAAAATCGTATAAAATACAGGTATAAATACTGTATACAAAGTACAAATGGAGGGGTTTTATGCGCTTAAAGGCAATGGCGAAGATCAATCTCGGACTGGATGTCCTGGGAAAGAGAGAAGATGGATATCATGATGTCCGTATGATCATGCAGACAGTGAGGATGTATGATATGCTGGATATCAGAAAGACGAAGAGGCCGGGGATCACGCTTAGCACAAACCTTCCGTTTATTCCTTCTGACAGAAGAAACCTTGTGTATAAGGCTGCGGAAATGCTTATGGAGGAGTTTGACATCCAGGAAGGTATTTCCATGAAGCTCCGGAAATTTATTCCTGTGGCAGCGGGAATGGCAGGTGGAAGTTCCGATGCGGCAGCAGCTTTTGTAGGCGTGAACCGCCTTTTTCATCTGGGGCTTACGGAGCAGGAGCTTATGGAGCGTGCCGTGAAGGTAGGAGCTGATGTTCCCTACTGTATCATGAGAGGAACTGCCCTTGCAGAGGGGATCGGTGAGGAACTGACCAGGCTTCCGGGAGTTCCGGAGTGTTATGTTCTCATAGGCAAGCCGAAGATCAATGTTTCCACAAAGGTGGCGTATGAGAACCTGAATCTGGCAGGGATCACCCGGCATCCGGATATTGACGGAATGATAGGAGCTATCCGTGAAGGCGACCTTTACGGTATTACATCCAGGATGGAGAATGTGTTTGAACCGGGAATCGTCCGCCAGTATCCGGTGATCGGAGAGATCCGGAGCCTTATGGAAGAGAACGGAGCTATCCGTGCCATGATGAGCGGAAGCGGTCCTACTGTATTTGGTATTTTTGACAGCAGGGATAAGATGGCAGCGGCAGCAAAGAAACTGCGTAAAAGTGGTCTTGCAAAAACCGTATTTGCCACGGAGATTTACAACAGAGATGGAGGAGTAGTTAATGACAAGTGATTTTTCTGTGGATATGAATGAGTATCTGCCGCTTCGGGATGTAGTGTTCAACACATTGCGGCAGGCAATTTTAAAGGGTGAGCTGAAGCCTGGAGAAAGACTTCTGGAAATAGCCCTCGCAGAAAAACTGGGAGTAAGCAGGACTCCGGTCCGTGAGGCTATGCGTAAGCTTGAGCAGGAAGGCCTTGTAGTAATGATCCCTCGCAGGGGGGCACAGGTTGCGAGCATTACGGAGAAGGACCTGAATGATGTTCTTGAAGTGCGTATTGCACTGGAAAATGTGGCTATTGAGAAGGCCTGCAAGCTGATCACAGAGGAGGAGCTTGGACGGCTCTGGGTGGCAGCCAGGGAATTTGAGAGAACGAGAGCTGAGGGAAATCTGGTACGTCTTGCAGAGGCTGATGTAGCTTTTCACGAGATCATATATCAGGCTTCCGATAACAAGAGGCTGAACCAGGTACTGAATAATCTCAGGGAACAGATGTACCGCTACCGTGTAGAGTACCTGAAGGAAGAGGATACCAGGAATCAGCTTGTCAGTGAGCATGAGGAGCTTGTAAGAGCTATCCGGTCCAGAAATGTAGAGAGAGCCCAGGAGATCTCTTTTATGCATCTGGAAAACCAGCGCCGTGCCATCATCCGGACTATCCGTGCGGAAAATGCGGAGCGTACCGGCCGGAAGGGTACTGAATAAATAATTCCGGAATGGATATATTAGGAGAGATGTGTAATGCATCTCTTCTTTTTTTGGCTTGTTATCGGAATATGGAAAGTTTCTGGTTGGAAAGGCGGAAATATGGAAAGTACGAAAATCTCTGTGTCACTGCGGAAAAATGAACAATATATACGAAAAAAATGCGAAAACTGTGCTGACATCCTGATCCGGCCCATGAGGCTGGGGGAAGGGCCAAAAGCAGACTGTCTGATGGTTTATATCGAGGTGGCAGTTTCCAATATGATGCTGGATGACTCTGCCATAGGCAAGATGGTGAACCATTTCTGGGAAATTTCCGGTGATGAGATCCGGGAATTTATAGACCATAACAGCCTGGGGATCGCGGATGTGCAGAAGCTTGAGACACTTGAGGAAGCCATGGCTGCCATGCTGGCTGGGAATGCGGTATTTTTTGTGGATGGATATGACCGTGCCATGAAGATATCCAGTACAGGATATCCAAATGCAGGTGTCTCTGAGGCAGAGACAGAAAAAGTGCTGCGGGGTTCCAGGGAGGGTTTTTGCGACAGCGTAAAGATCAATTCAGCTCTGGTGCGAAAACGTATTCGGGATACCAGGCTGAAAGTAGAGGAAAAGCAGTGCGGTGTCCGTTCCCACACAGTTGTGCAGATTCTTTATATAGAGGATATTGTAAAGGAAGAACTTCTGGAAGAGATAAAGGACCGGCTGGATTCTTTCAGGATTGATGGGATCCTGGACAGCGGAATGCTAGAGCAGCTTACGGAAGAACAATGGTACTCTCCTTTTCCCCAGTTCCATACAACAGAGCGTCCGGACCGGGCGGCCCAGGAACTTCTTAACGGCAAGGTGGTTGTGATCTGTGACAATTCACCGTTTGTCCTGATCCTTCCGGGAGCTTTCCAGAGCTTTATGGAAAGCAGTGAGGACTGGTACAACCGATTTGAAATAATCTCTTTTCTCAGGGTACTGCGGTATCTGGCTGTATTTGCGGCAACCCTTCTTCCGGGACTTTATCTGGCAATGATCCGTTTCCACACCCAGATATTACCTGCAAACCTGATCTTTTCTTTTTCCCAGGCAAGGGAGGGGGTGCCTTTTTCCAGTGTGGTGGAGCTGGTATTTCTGGAACTGTCCTTTGAACTTCTCCGGGAGGCGGGAGTGCGGATTCCGGGAGCACTGGGAAATGCGGTGGGGATCGTTGGCGGTCTGATCGTGGGGCAGGCGGCGGTGGAAGCAAATATAGTAAGCCCCGTGGTTGTGATCATTGTGGCTCTGACAGCACTTGGCTCCCTGGCAATTCCAAATGAAGAATTTGCCTCGGCTTTCCGGCTTCTGAAATATGGCTTTCTGTTTCTTGGAGGATATCTGGGAATCTATGGAATAGTTCTTGGCGGGTACCTGGTGGTGGCTCACCTTGCAGGACTTTTAAGTTTCGGAGTACCTTATCTGGTACCTTTTGTGGAAAAAAACGATCAACAGCGGGAAAGCGGTGGAAAAATCCTCCGATATCCTTTCCGCAAACGGAAAATTCGTCCTCTGTATGCAAGGGAGGAGCAGAAACGCAGGCTTCGGATGGAAAAAAATGATACAGGTTCAGTGAAAAAGGAGGGGAAAAATGAGATTTGCAGAAAATAACAGGATTTCCCACAGACAGCTCTACAGACAGATCCTGCTGGTTTTTGTGTCACCGTTTTTTCTGTGCCTGTTTAAGGATGGACAGATGCTGGGAACTGATGGGATTGCAGGAGTCTGTGCAGCAGGGATCATTCTCGGCTTTTATGTGATCTTCCTTATACGCCTTACACCGGTGTGCACAGACCCGGGAAAGAATGTTGGAAAAATACCGGCATATGCTGTGGGCGCTTTTTTCCTCATCTATATCATACTTACCGCAGGATTTATTCTGGAGCTTCTGGAGGAAATCGTGCCTGTAAGCCTGGTATCGGGAATTTCGGGAAAGTGGCTTTCTTTTCTGGCTGCGGCAGTGTGCAGTGCGGGGATTGGGAAAGGGATGCAGAGGCGTGGCAGGATCGCGGAGGTGTCCGGCGGCATTTTTGCAGGAGGGCTGATCCTGATGATGGCGGTCTGTGCAGGACAGGGAAGACTGGACTGGCTTGGTGAGATGCCGGTGACAGATGTTGGAGATGCTGAAAGTTATGTGCAGGATACTTACCGGATGATCTGCGCTTTTTCCGGGATTGGACTTTTGCCTTTTGCGCTTTCCCAGGTAGAAAAACCGGGAACCTCGAGAAAAGCACTTTCAGGAGGAATCCTTACAGTATGTGCCATGATGGTGGGTATGCAGATCCTTCTTCCGGGAGTATTCGGGTGGAACCGGCTTCAGTCAGAGAAATTTCCGGTGCTGCCGTTGATGGATGGCGCAGATCTTCCCGGAAATGTGCTGGCGCGGTTTGATGTGATCTGGATGGGGATACTGATATACGGACTTTTGTTTTCGCTGGGAAGTCTGTTCCATTATGGAGAGCAGGTGGCAAAGCGCTGCGGTTTTTATACAGGAAGATACTGGGTTCCTGTGCTTGGGTATATGGTTTCTGTGGCAGATACAGGCAGAGGCGGGATAGAAGATCATTACCAGGATTATCTGGCATATATATTTGTTCCTGGGATGCTTCTGATACAGTTGGTCCTGGCGGGAAAAAGCAGGGGAAAGATATCTGCAGGAAAGGTCCGGGCAGCCGTTTTTCCGGCTCTGGTACTGGCAGCAGGGATATTTATGGCGGGCTGTGCGGCAGTTGAGCCGGAAAAAAGGTTCTACCCTCTGGCAATAGGGGCAGATTATACAGAAGAAGGATTTTGCCTCAGTTACAGTATGCCGGATCTGACAGAGACTACCGGTCAGGAGAAGCCGGATGCCCAGGAGAAGGAGATCCTGATGTTGTCGGGAACAGATTTTGATATGATTCTGGAAAAATATAACCAGTCCCAGGATAAATATCTGGACCTGGGACATCTGGAGGTGCTGATCCTGGGAGACAGCCTGATCACCTCGGGAAAATGGCGTGAATTTATGGATTATCTGAAGGAACAGGTTCATGCAGGCGAGGATCTGTATGTGTTTTACAGCAGTGATGCTGCTTCTGTTCTTCAGTGGAAAGGTGCAGCGGACAGCTCTGTGGGAGAGTATCTGGAAGGGATCCAGGAAAACCGTATTTCCGGACAACAGAAAAAAGGCGTGACTCTGCGGGAAATTTATCATCAGATGTACAAAGATGATTCCCTGCCACGGCTTCCGGTGATCAGGCTGGAAGATGATCTCCTTTATGTGGATTATTAAAGCGGATATTTGCAACCCTGCAGTGGCTCCCTGATCCGGTTAAAAAAACAGAAGTGATCCCACAGCAGGTGTATAGACCGGAATGGCGCTGTCAATACTTGAGATACAGGAGGTAACTTGTATATGAAAGGATTAAAGGACCGGTTAAAAAAACAAAGGACCGGGTTATGGCTGGCAGCAGTACTTCTGGCGGTGGCTGTCCTGACAGAAGGTTTTGCCTGCCGGGACAGAAGCACAGAATGGGCTGCCTGTTCTGACAGTATTCCCCGGCTGTACGCCTGGTGGGGAACCATGTATCCGGAATTCTGTTTTCAGGAATATGGGGAAAAAGGGGCGGATTCTTCCGAAAAAGAGCCACAGGTGAAGATATCCTTCTGGCTTGCGAAAGCTTTTGATTGGTGATACAATGGATAAACCAAAAGCTTGTCAGGAGAAAAGAATTCATGAATATAGACAGAAATGCACCTGTAGGTGTGTTTGATTCCGGGATCGGAGGATTGACGGTTGCACGTGAGATCATGCGTAACCTTCCCTCAGAAAAAATCGTATATTTTGGAGATACAGCCAGGGTTCCCTATGGAAGCAAGTCCAGGGAGACTGTTATCCGCTATTCCAGGCAGATCATCCATTTTCTGCAGGAACAGCAGGTGAAGGCCATTGTGGTGGCGTGTAATACTGCCAGTGCCTTTGCCCTGGATGCGGTGAGAGATGAGCTGGATATCCCTATTCTGGGTGTGATCGAGGCAGGAGCCATTGTGGCTGCCAGAGAGACCAAGAACAAGAGAGTGGGGATCATCGGAACAGAGGGAACCGTAGGCAGTGGCATCCATGCTTCCTATCTTAAGCGCCTGGATCCGGAGATCACAGTTTACGGTAAGGCGTGTCCGCTGTTTGTTCCCCTTGTGGAGGAGGGCTGGACACACGATCCTGTGACAGATGAGGTGGCGAGACGTTACCTTAAGGAACTTCAGGATGAACAGGTGGATACACTGATTCTTGGATGTACCCATTATCCTCTTTTGAGATCCACCATCCGCAGGATTATGGGAGAAGAGGTACGTCTGGTGAATCCGGCTTATGAGACAGCACTTGAGCTTGGAAGGCTTCTGGAGAGGGAGGATCTGTCCGGGGATGAGAATGTACAGGAGGAATTTCCCTATCGTTTCTATGTCAGTGACCTGGCAGAGAAATTCAAGGATTTTGCCAATTCCATCCTGCCTTACAATGTAGAGAAGACACAGAAGATAGATATTGAGAAATATTAGGAGATATCATATGAAAAAAGATGTTTTGATCCATGTCAGGGGCCTTCAGATCATAGAAGACCAGGGCGATGAGGAGCCTATTGAGATCGTGGTTCCGGGACAGTATTATTTCCGTAATGGTTCCCATTATCTCAGATATGAGGAAATGCTTGATGATACTTCAGAGCCTACAGTTAATTACATAAAGATGTCTTCCAGAGGACTGGAAGTGAGCAAAAAAGGCCAGGTTAATGTACATATGGTCTTTGAGCAGGGAAAGAAGAACATGACCTTTTATTCCACACCATACGGTACTCTTAAGATGGGGATTTCCGCTACCAGCCTGGAATTCCGGGAGAGCGAGGACAACATCCACATGAAAGCGGAATATGCCCTTGATATGAATGAGGAGCCTGTGGCTGACTGCTATCTGGCGATCCAGGTGCAGCCAAGGGACAGCAAAGAGTTTGTACTGTAAACGGGAAATGAAATATTTTTCTGCAAATATTGAACAGTAAGAGATTCTGTGATATCATTTTTTAAATAGCTTAAGGGGTAAAGTATATATTTTGTCCTTGGCATAACTATTATTTAATTTTTTATTTACAGGTAAATACATGCGAAGAAAAGATAAAGGTTTTACCCTGGTTGAACTTGTAGTCGTGATCGCGATCCTGGCGATCCTTGTGGGACTCCTGGCACCAGCTTACACAAAATATGTGGAACGAAGCCGCGAATCCACTGATCTGGAAAACGTCCGCACTGCGTATGGTGAAATGCTGGCAGACATAAATCTGGATGGCCAAGATCCTGAAGAGGCTAAGAGAACAGTTTATCTGAAACAGAAAATAGATGACTGGCAGTCCGCAGAAACTATCACCATCGCCGGAATTTCCCATACAGTAGGTGAGGAGGACACTGCCAATTGGGAAGGGATTCCAGGTGCCAACGGAACCTGCGAGGTTTCTCTTAATGCTGATGACAGTGTGAAATTTAAATGGTCAGGCGGAAGCGGGAGCAGCGAAAAGAAATATCCGTATGATATGAAGGAAAATCTGATGGGACCACTTAATGATTCCGGGTTGTTGACGACTGCGTTAAGTAATAATAATAATTTTGAAATTGATTCCAATGCTACAAACTCAACAATGGTTCCTCTGATTTCAGGTTTAATAAAGGCTAATAGTCTGCTGAAAAGTGGTACCTGGGCATATTTGGGAAGTGGTAAGCAAGATAACAGACGTTATCTTTTTTGGACTTCTGTAAATGTCAGTACAGTTCAGACAGGCTCAAAAATTCCCGTGATCGTCTGCAGAGCAGATGGAAAATACTATGTTTCCGAATCAACAACTGCCCAGCGGACAGGAAACAAAATAACAACACCATATATGGCAATTGCAGATCATCAGTATAATGCTGAGAGTTATCAGAAGATTGCTAATAACGGTAAGGAATATAATACTTTACAGGAAGCTTATGATGCATACGTAAAGAAAATCACAGATGAATATTCAGATTACAAAGATACATTGCAGAAAAATTAAATCCCATAAAACAGATACACCGGTTTATGAGGGAAAAGCATCTCCTGTAAACTTAACGGCAGCAAGCCTTACATAATTTATCATACCATGAATGGCAGGTTCTTCGGAGCCTGCTTTTTCATTTTTATACAACAAACAGGGAGCTGCTGCTCCATAGATGATCACTCATCTATTTTGCAACAGCTCCCTGTTCCGGGACTGCCTGTTCCCGACAGTCACATGATTTTATATGTGCGTTCACGCCATATTATTTTTTGTTTTTGCGGAATCTTGCGAAAAAGCCTTTTTTCTTAGGTTCCGGAGTTACCAGAGAACCACGGATTCCCTTTACACCTACAATATAAAGTCCGCTGACTTCTGCCTTGATCTCCTTCTTGACAGGGATCAGATCAAAAACCTTCTCATCTGCGATGAGGATGTTGATCTTCGGGCCGACCTTGGCTTTGACAATGGGAAGCTTGGAACGGCGCATAAGTTTGGGCGTCTGGTCGATAACCATCTGCGGAAGACCGGAATCTTTTAATGGCATACGCTTTTTATCGATGACCAGCATGGAAACAGTCTGTTTACTGGCCTGAATCTGTGCCTGCTGTTCTTCCTGCTTTTTCTGAGCTTTTTTTCCAAAGAAATAGAGAGCAACAACTGCTGCGATCAGAATTACGAGGATGACCAGAAGGACGATGGTTACTTTACTCATATGAGATATCCCCCTATATGTATTATTCGCAATAAATTCATTACGCAAGCTTCATTTTAGCATTGTTTTAAGAAAAAGGCAATTAAAAGTTAAGCAAAATACAGGGCGGAAACGGTGGAAATTTATATATGTTCAGGTTATAATGAAGAAGCTAGATTCTACAGGAATAGTATGGAAATTTTTTGGCAGAATATATGAGACAGAAGATAACTCCTGTAAAGGAGAGAAGAGTAGATTTGGAGAAAGATAAAATGAAGGAGCATAAGATGGAAGAGAAAAAAAGACCAAAGAAGGTACGACCGGAGCCTGGTACACCGGAATATGATGAATGGCGTCAGCGTATGCTGGAACGCCGCAGAAAGAGACTCCGCAAGCAGAGGATGAAACAGCGTATTGCTATCGGGGTGGCCGCACTGGCAGTTGTACTTGTTATTTCAGGCGGCGTACGGCTGATCAGCAGTAAACTTTCAGGAAAAGATAAGGGAAGTATTTCCACACAGCAGGGAAATGATACTTCCGCAGATAAGACAGCAGCAGGCACAAAAGGGGACAGCAGTAAGAGCAGTGGTGATCCCGCAGACGGAAGCACATCAGACAGCAGTAAGAATAAGGGAAGCCTTACCCAGGCAGAGCTTTATGCTGCCCAGTATGATTATGACAAGGCGATCGATGTGCTGAAAAAAGACGATTCCTATAACGATAACAAGGATATGCAGGCAGCAGTGAAGAAGTATGAGGAAACAAAAGCAACCTGTAAACCCTGGCCTCTTGAGGAAGTGACGCATGTATTTTATCATATTCTGATCAAAGATCCGTCCAAGGCCTTTGATGGTGATTACAAAGAAGCAGACTATAATCAGGTAATGACTACCATTGATGAGTTTAATAAGATCACACAGACCATGTACGATAAAGGCTACGTCATGGTAAGTATCAAGGATATGATGACAGCAGATGAGAACGGCAATATGACCGAAGGGGAGATCCTTCTTCCTCCGGGGAAAATCCCGTTTGTCCTTTCGCAGGATGATGTGTGTTATTATCATTACATGGACGGTGACGGTTATGCCACCAAACTTGTGGTGGATGATGAAGGCAAGATCCGCAATGAATATGTTGAAGATGACGGCTCCGTTTCTGTAGGCGATTATGACATGGTTCCGCTGATCGACCGTTTTGTTGAGGAACATCCGGATTTTTCCTACCGTGGAGCAAAGGGAATCGTGGCATTGACCGGATATAATGGAATTCTTGGATACCGTACAGATGAGAGTTATGAGACACGCCCCGCAGATCTGGATGATAATAAAGTAGAATGGCTTGATAAGCATCCGGATTTCAGTCTGGAGAAGGAACGTCAGGAAGCCAAAAAAGTGGCAGATGCCATGAAAGCAGATGGATGGCTTTTTGCCAGCCATACCTGGGGACATCAGAATGTAGGACAGATTTCTGTGGAGAAGCTTCAGGAAGATACAGAGAAATTCAAGAAAAATGTAGATCCGCTCATCGGAGGTACAGATATCATTATTTTTGCGTTTGGAACAGATCTTACAGAGGCAGAGGATTATTCAGGGGATAAATTTGAATACCTCAAGGGCCAGGGTTATAATTATTACTGCAATGTGGATTCAAGCAAATATTTTGTACAGATGCGGGATCGGTATTTCCGTCAGGGAAGAAGGAACCTGGACGGTTACAGAATGTATTACAACCCGGAACTTCTGGAGGATCTTTTTGACGCAAAAGCGGTATTTGATCCGACAAGACCGACACCGGTACCGCCTATGGGCTGATATATGACTGAAAAGAGGGGCCTGGTTAAGAAAGGGGAACGATTATCATGAAAAAAAGAAGCGCATGGATCATGGCGGCTGTGCTTGCAGCAGGACTGGCTGTGGGTGAAATCCCGCCATTTCCGGAAGCTGTGGATATACAGGCTGCAGAGGATGCGGCATCAGATGAAACACCGGCAGCGGAAGCTCAGTCTCAGGAGGAGACCGAGGAACGGGAGGCCAGTGAGGCAGACACAGGTTCTGACGGTTCGGATTCCGGGGAGAATGGAGATTCTGACAGTTCAGACACCAAAGATGGCACAGATTCCGGAAGCTCTGACTCTGGAGAAAGTTCGGATTCCGCAGATGATATCCAGATCCCGGAGCCTGAGAATGATGAGGTAAAGAAGCTTCTGAAGCAGGCTGAGAAAAAAGTAGTACAGTATGATTACAATGGCGCCATCATCCTTATGAGGAATAATGAGAATTATCCGGTGAGCAAGGCACTGAAAGTGGCTGTGAAGAAGTACAGGAAGATGCGTGACGCCTGTGTGGAGTATCCTCTTGAGGAGATCACACATGTATTTTTTCATTCTCTGATCGTGGATACATCCAAGGCTTTTGACGGAGATTCCGATGAGGCCGGATACAATCAGATGATGACTACAGTCAGTGAATTTAACAAGATGATGCAGAGCATGTATGACAAAGGCTATGTTCTGGTAAGTCCTCATGATATGGCGATCGTAGGCGAGGATGGCAACATGAGCCGGGGCAAGATCCTGGTCCCGGAGGGCAAGATCCCTTTTGTACTGTCTCTGGATGACTGCAGTTATTATCACTATATGGACGGAGATGGCTTTGCCAGCAAAATGGTGGTTGATGATAACGGAGATGTAAAATGTCAGTATATCGAGGACGATGGTTCCGTTTCCGTAGGAGATTATGACGTAGTCCCTCTTCTGGATTCCTTTGTGAAGGAGCACCCGGATTTTTCCTGGCATGGAAGAAAGGGAATTCTTGCAATGACCGGTTATAACGGAGTGTTCGGATACAGGACAGATGTGGCTTACAAAACCAAAAAGAATCTCCAGGATGACCAGAAAGCTTTTCTCAAAGCCAATCCCAAGTTTGACTATAATAAAGAAGTAAAAGAAGCCAAGGAAGTGGCCAGTGCCCTGAGACAGGATGGCTGGGAGTTCGCAAGCCACACCTGGGGGCACAGGAACGCTACCACATCCACAGCCAAGGAGCTTAAGAAAGACAACCAGAAATGGGAAAAATATGTGGCGCCTATCCTTGGAAAAACAGATATGATCATTTTTGCCTTTGGTGCGGATATCGGTGACTGGGAAGGCTATTCCTCAGATAATGCCAAATACAAATATTTTAAGAGCAGGGGATACCATTATTTCTGCAATGTAGATTCCAGCCAGTATTTTGTCCAGATCACAAAGGGTTATTTCCGCCAGGGGAGAAGAAATCTTGACGGCTACAGAATGTACTACAATCCGGATATGCTCAGCGATCTTTTTGATGTGTCCGAGGTATGGGACAGTTCAAGACCGACTCCTGTACCGGAAATGTAAGATACCTGTAATATGGAGTTTACAGGTAAAATCTTCTGAGAAGCTATAATCTCTCGTAGAAAAATAATAAAAACAGACTGACATCCATGTGATGATATTGATATATCGAAGGGAGTAAATATGAAGAAAAAAGCATACCTTGTTGTTCTTATGTTATGTGCAGCACTTACTGTAACAGCCTGCGGCACCTCTAAAACAGAAAATCCCACCTCCGCTGAGAAGACAGAAAGCTCAGACAAGGATTCCGGTGATACAGATTCCGAAACAGAGGATACAAATGAAGATTCTGCAGCAGATGATTCCGACAGCAAAACAGAGGATAAAGCTGCTTCTGACAAGACAGGGGAAACAAGGCTGGTATCTGTGGATGATGTGAATAAATATGTTACTATCGGACAGTATAAGGGTCTTTCACTGGATAATACAGTTGAGGCTGTGACAGATGATGCAGTGGATGCCAGGATCCAGCAGGAGCTTCAGGCCAATGCGGAGGAAGTAACTGAGGGTACTGTACAGGATGGCGATATTGCCACCATCAATTACGTGGGAACCAAGGACGGTGTGGCTTTTGACGGAGGCACAGCCAATAATTATGATCTTACCATCGGTTCCGGTACTTTTATCGACGGATTTGAAGATGGTGTCATTGGTATGAAGAAAGGACAGACCAAGAATCTGGATCTTACATTCCCAAAGGAATATTCATCTGCGGAGCTGGCAGGCCAGGAGGTTGTATTCAAAGTTACGGTTGTAAGCTTCAAGAGAGCACCGGAGCTTACAGATGACTGGGTTGCAGCGCACACAGATTACAAGACCACAGATGAGTACCGCAAGAGTATCCGTGAAACTATGGAGACAGAGGCCAAGACCAATGCGGAGAATACACTGAGACAGACAGCATGGAACACAGTTCTTTCAGCATCTGAGGTGAAGGAATATCCACAGGATGACATTGATTCTGCCAAGTCTGATTTCAACACCCAGTACGAAAATTATGCAAAACAGGGCAATATGACTCTTGAGGAATTTGTGAAGGCACAGGGAATTTCCATGGATGATTTTGAGGAGCAGAGCCAGCAGTATGCAGAATATAAAGTGAAACAGAACCTGATCGTGCAGGGGATCCTGGACGCAGAGAATATGACTCTTGAGGATGCGGATTCGCTCAGCATCCAGGATCAGTTAATTGAAGCGTACAGTGCCAAGGATCTGGCAGGACTGATAGATACTTATGGCCAGAAGGCGGTAGATGAGGCTATCGGGCTTCTGAGAGTGGAGAATTTTATCCTGGATAATGCCAATGTACAGGATAAGGTTGCAAACGGCGATACTGTTGGCGAGAACGGGGACGATGCTACTCAGGGAGGCAGCAGCGAGGAAGGTGTAGACCAGGATCTTGAGACCAGGGAAGCCACAGAGGATGAAATGGATTCTGATGATACAGCAGTTGTCACTGAGGAAGAACCGGATACCACAGCAACAGAATAAGCATTTGTCTGTTTATCCCTTTATGTCTGCAAAAAATTAGGGAATTACAGGCGTTATTGCCATTGTATTTAAATGAGAAATGAGTTATGATTAAGTTTACACGATATAAAATAAGAAGTTAAAAATAGACAGGGATGTAAACAAGATGGACAAAAAAGTTATGCGCGAACGAATGCGCCAGAAACAGCGGCAGATGAGAATGCGAAGAAGGATGAAGCTGATAACCTGTGTGGCTGCAGCTATCCTTCTGGTGGTATTTGTTGTCCGCGGAGTGATACTTCCCATTGCCAACCATGTGACAGGCGGTGGATCGAAAGATGGAGAGACAGTGAATGTACAGGCGGATGCCGGTGATACAGCAGGCAGCCAGAATACACAGGATACTGCTTCTGCCGGAGGCACAGCGGACAGCACAGATAATACAACGGATACATCTGCTACTGTGATGCCTGTCAAGGGCAAGAGTGCAGCGGATAAGCTTTCCGTCATGACACCGGGCTGGCACCAGGATGACAATGGCAAATGGTATCAGAATCCGGATGGTACATATTATATCAGTGGTCTGGCAGATATTGACGGAACTACATACAGCTTTGATTCCAACGGATATATGCAGACCGGCTGGGTCACAATAGGAGCCAAGGACTATTTCTTTAATGATGATGGTTCCTATGATCCGACTCAGAAGAGGAAGATGATCGCACTTACTTTTGACGATGGTCCTGGTGAGTATACAGAGGAGCTTCTTGACTGCGTGGAGCAGAATGGCGTGAAAGTAACATTCTTTATGCTGGGACAGAATGTGGAGGGATATGAATCCACAGTACAGAGAATGGTAAGCCTGGGCTGTGAGATCGGTAATCATACCTGGGATCATCCGGAGCAGACACTTCCCAACATGGATATGGATTCTGTAGTGCAGGAGTTCCAGAAGACAGATGATGCGCTGATCCAGGCATGTGGACAGGCTTCCACTGTATGCAGGGCACCTTACGGAGCTATCACAGAGGAACAGATTAATGCAGTAGGTAAACCGTTCTTTATGTGGTCAACAGATTCTCTGGACTGGAAGCTTATGGACGCAAGTGCAGATTATGATTCCATTATGGGAGACAGCACGCTGGGAGATGGTTCTATTATCCTGATGCACGATATCCATGAGCCTTCCGTCAAATGTGCGGAGAAACTGATCCCGGATCTGGTGGCACAGGGATATAAACTGGTAACTGTCAGTGAGCTTGCAGCAGCCAAGGATGTTACCCTGCAGAACGCTTCCTACACAGATTTCTGGGACAGCTCCCTGGAAGCAGGAAGAGTTCCGGGATATAACGGAAGCAGCGACAGCAGCTCTTCTGATGGAAGCAGCGATGCCAGTGACAGTTCTTCGGACGGAAGTGGTGATATCAGCGACGGTTCTTCGGACAGCAGTGATGTGAGCGATGGATCCTCAGACGGCAGCGATGTAAGTGATGGATCTTCAGACAGCAGCGATGTAAGTGATGGATCTTCAGACAGCAGTGATACCAGCGACAGCTCTTCTGATGACAGCTCCGACGACGGAAGCTACGATGACAGCTCAGACTACAGCTCCGACGACGGAAGCTATGATGACAGCTCAGACTACAGCTCCGATGATGGAAGTTATGATGACAGCAGTGAATATTAAAAAATAAGAGAAAGACCAGAGCAGAGAGATTTGTTCTGGTCTTTTTTTATTTTAAACATAAAACATCATAATGTCGAATAACAGACAAATATGCGAAAAAAAACCTCACGATCCCATGGAATCAAAGGCTTTTTTCTTGACTGAAAATAGTGATATTGATATAATAATTACATAAAAAACACCAAAAAATTGGCATAATCAATGTTAAAAGTGCTAAAAAAACAGCGTGTTCAGCACCAGGTAGGAATAATATAACGAAACTGTGGACAGATCACAGAAGAAGGTGCTGGAATAAAAGGGAGGAACTTGGGATGGGCGAGAAATTGCAGTTTTCAGAGCTGGATCAGTATCTGTTTGGGCAGGGAACACATTACGATATTTACAGGAAGCTTGGTGCACACCCTGTAACACAGAACAGGAAGAAAGGCGTATATTTTGCAGTATGGGCACCCAATGCCCAGGCTGTGTCCGTTATCGGAGAATTTAATGACTGGGATACAGAGACCAGTCCTATGACAAAGGTAGGCTCTATCGGTGTGTTTGAGACATTTGTCCCGGGAGCGAAGATCGGCCAGTTGTACAAATTTTATATTACAGGCGCACATGGTGAGGAGCTTTATAAGGCAGATCCATATGCCAACGAAGCGGAAATTCGTCCAGGTACTGCATCCAGGATCACAGACATTACCAATTACAAGTGGAAAGATGCCACATGGATGAAGAAGAGACCATCTTATGACCCGGATACAAGTGCTATGGCGATCTATGAGGTACATCCGGGTTCCTGGATGAAGCATCCTCAGTCAGAAGAAGATGAAGACGGATTCTATACATACAGAGAGCTTGCGCCCAAGCTTGCAGAATATGTGAAGAAGATGGGATATACCCATGTAGAGCTGATGGGTATTGCAGAGCATCCCTTTGACGGTTCATGGGGATATCAGGTGACCGGCTATTATGCACCTACATCACGTTACGGAACTCCTCAGGATTTTAAATACCTGGTTGATTATCTCCATCGTCAGAAGATCGGTGTTATTCTTGACTGGGTACCGGCACATTTTCCAAAGGATGCCCATGGACTTGCCAACTTCGACGGAACAGCCGTATATGAACATGCCGATCCCAGACAGGGTGAGCATCCGGACTGGGGAACCAAGATCTATAATTACGGCCGCCCGGAGGTGAAGAATTTCCTTATTGCCAACGCCCTTTTCTGGGTGGAGGAGTGCCATGTCGACGGACTTCGTGTGGATGCGGTAGCCTCCATGCTGTATCTGGATTACGGCAAGAAGGACGGAGAGTGGGTTGCCAACAAGTATGGCGGAAACAAGAACCTGGAAGCAATTGAATTTTTCAAACATCTGAATACAGTTGTCCTGGGAAGAAACCATGGAACTGTGATGATCGCGGAGGAATCCACCGCATGGCCTATGGTAACAGGCAAGGCAGAGGATGACGGACTTGGCTTTTCATTGAAATGGAATATGGGATGGATGAATGATTTCCTGGAATATATGAAGCTGGATCCTTACTTCCGTAAATTCAACCATAACAAGATGACATTTTCCATGACTTATGCATACAGTGAGAAATATGTACTGGTTCTTTCTCATGATGAGGTAGTTCACCTGAAATGCTCCATGCTTGAGAAGATGCCGGGAGAACTTGAGGACAAGTTTAAAAACCTGAAGGTTGGATATACTTTTATGTTCGGACATCCAGGCAAGAAGCTTTTGTTTATGGGACAGGATTTCGGACAGCTCAGAGAGTGGAGTGAGGCAAGGGAGCTTGACTGGTATCTCCTTGGAGAGGAGAACCACCAGAAGCTGCAGGAATATGTAAAATCTCTTCTTCATATGTACACCAGATATCCGGCACTTTATGGCGGAGACAATGATCCGGCAGATTTTGAGTGGATCAATGCCAATGACGGAGACAGAAGTATTTTCAGTTTTATCCGTAAATCTCCTACGGGCCGCAATAATATGCTGTTTGTATGCAACTTTACACCAGTTGCCAGACCGGATTACAGGGTTGGTGTTCCGAAGAAGAAACAGTACAAGCTGATCCTCGATGAGAACGGAGAGATGAAACCCAAGATCTTCAAAGCAGAAAAGCAGAACTGTGATAACCGGGATTTCTCATTTGCCTATCCGCTGGCACCTTATGGAGTAGGAGTGTTCCTGTATTAATTCGCAAATGTTACAGATCATACATCTGGCAGCAGATTTGGCTGTACAGATATAAAAAAGGATTTCCTTTGTCAGGATTCCCAGTCACCGGATGATCCGGTAACAGGAACCCACGACAGGGGAAATCCTTTATTGTTAAGTTAATCTGATTGCAGATATTCAGTTTATTCCTCATCATAGGAACCATCATCCGAACTGTCATAAGAGGAATCGTCATAAGAGCTGTCATCATAAGAGCTGTCGTCCGAATAATCATCATAAGAAGAATCGTCATAAGAACTATCATCCGAACCGTCATCGTAGGAACTGTCATCGTAGGAACTGTCATCCGAAGAAGAATCGTCATAAGAGCTGTCACCGGAACTGCTGTCTGAGCTGTCTTCAGAATTAATATCAACTCCTTTTTGTGCGTAATACTGTTCTGCTGTGACAGAATCATTATCCTCCACAATATTACCGGAGGAATCGATCATATTCAGGTCTGTATCAATAGTCACATCCAGAAGATCCGTACCTGTGGAAGGCGTTACATTCATGGACATGATCTCATTATATTTGCTCTTCAGGTTTGCAAGGGTGAAAACATCACCAATGTAATTGCGGACACCATTCTGGGCTGCCAGTTCTTCGGTGTAATCATCCAGCATATAAGGACCGAATTCTCCGCTGTCACTGTTGTAGTGCATCACAAGAGGTTTAACTTCGGGTGTAAGGATCTGTATGGAAGTCTTGCCGTTAAGCTCGCTCTTCTGTATGGTAAAGCTTGCCATTCCTCCAAGAAGTTCCTCCAGCTTCTGCTGTGTGGAGACGAAATTGCCAAGAGAATAAAAGACAACAGCCTCATTACCTTTGCCGTCGGAAAGTCTTCCATACGGCTGGAGAACATGAGGATGACCGCCGATAATAACATTAACCCCCTGTTCCATAAGGTAGGCAGCCCACTGTTTCTCATACTCAGAAGGCATAGTCTCATCTTCAGTGCCCCAGTGAGCAACAAAAATGATGCAGTCAGCCTGTTCTTTGGCCTTTTTGATCATGGTGGTGATCTTGGTCTTGTCAAATATATCGATCATATAATCACGTCCCTCAATCCCCCCCACATTGGTTCCGTAGGTGTAATCCAGAAAAGCGATCTTAATACCGTTAACCTCCCGGATCTTTACAGTATCTGCATCCTCCTGGGAATCGTGGATACCTATGAGGGTCACATCCGGGTATTTGGTTTTCCAGAAGTTGAGAGTATCGGCCAGGAAATCATAACCAAAATCATCAATATGGTTTGTGGCAGATTCAACAACATTAAAACCAGCTTTGATAATAGCATCGCCTACCTCTGTAGGTGTGGCAAAAGACGGATAGGAGCTTACGCTGTCATGGTCAGTGGTAAAAACGGTTTCCTGATCGATCATCTTTACATCTGCAGACTGAATGGCATCCAGGACATGGGTATAGATCTTGTCATAATTCCAGTCTCCGGAATCGGATTCACCGGCATCGATCAGGGACTGATGATAAAGATTATCCCCTACTGCGATGACAGATGCAGTGCTGGTAACAGGAGTATTCTCCTCATTTTCCTTCTTTTGTCGGGTGATCTCAGCCTTCTTCCTGGCATCCTGGGCAGGTTTGCGTATCAGGCGGTAATCCAACTGGTTAAAAAGCAGGATCAGCACAGCCAGAACCCCCACAGATGCCAGAAGACTGGTACGGGCATTACGCCGTTCTTTGATATTTAAAGGGAGATTATCATTTCGTTTCATGGTATGTACCTTAACTTTCTATATGAGATCAATTTTGTGTGATAGTCATTATAGCAGATTTTCTGAAGCTTGTGAAGACAGGTGACAGGCTGGAAAAAGATGTAGTATAATAGACAGAAAAAAAGGAGGAATCCCCTATGGAAATTACAGAAATGCTTGACCAGCTTCTGGAAAAAGCACGCAGAGACGAAGCCCTTCGTCAGCAGCTTCTGGCTACCAGGGAAGATGAACATCCGCTGGCAGCCTTCTGTGCCAAATGCAGGGAGCTTGGTTATCCGGTATATGAGATGGAACTTATCAATGCAGGAGAAGAATTTTATGCCACTATGAGGAGGAGCACCAACGGCGGCGGTGAAAATTCTCCTATGCTGGAAGGTGAGGATGATTTCTATGAGCTTTTCTTTGCAGGGCTGATGCACTGAGGCGTAGCGGTAATTATAATATTTTATAAAGTGCTGTGCCCGGTGATTTCGGTGTACGAAGCTGAATAATTGGGACACCTGAGTTTGAGGAACAGGTTATAATTACATCTGAGTGATATATTTTTCTAATACAGGGAACTGGACACCGCCCAGCTTCAGCACTTTCCGGTGAAAATCCTTCAGGTCGAATTTGTCTCCCAGGCGTTTCTGCTGGGAGGTACGAAGATCCAGGATACTTAAATATCCCCAGTAATATTTCAGGTAATTGGCGGGAGTTTCCACGATATACTGGTAAATTTCCCGGACAACAGCCGGATCGCTGATACCGAAAGCCTTAAGGAAGCTGGCGGCCTGGGCAGGGCTCCATCCTCTGTAATGGATCTCAATGTCCAGAAGAGAGTACAGACACAGATTCACACTTCGGTTCAGCCAGGCAAGCTGTGCCAGTTCCCGGGGATTTTTTTCCTGTATATAATCTGCAGCATAACCATAGGCAAAGGATTCTGTGTAAGTAGCCCAGCCTTCCGCAAATCCGGAGGTATCCAGAAGATAGCGGATATGGGAGGGTTTCTGCCTTCCGAAATAAACGCTCTGGTAGAGATGTCCCGGAAATCCTTCATGGGCAAGTGTGGTAAAAAGAGACAGTCCTTTGCCGGAGGAGGCCGGATTTATGTAAATCACATTAGGGCTTCCGGTATCCAGCGGTGGAGTGAGATAAAAGGCAGGACTTAAATAATCTTTCATGGAATCATGGACATTGCGGAGCTCCCAGGAAATTTTTTTTAGCGGGGGGAAATCTTTTTCCATTTTTTTCTGAAGGATGGTCATGGTGGTTTTCGGAGACTGTTCTTTAAATTTCAGTTCTCCTGATATGGCAGTGAGAAGCTGTGGATTTTCTCTGGTCAGAGACCGGAGGGCGCTGATATCAGAAGTAAGCTGTGAGGAAAGCCTTTTTTCGATCTGAGCCACAGGAATCCAGGTCCCAACCTGGCTTTTCAGAAGATATGTATAATATTCCCTGCCACCGGTGAAATAATAAAGCCCCCGGTCATTACGGCCGGTCCCACGGAGGGTATCCAGACCATCCATCAGTTCCTGATATGCGGGGATCACTTCATTTATGATCAGCTTTTTGTGAGCCTGGCAGAGCTTCCGGATATCTTTGCCGGAAAGACCCAGGTCTTTCAGTTTTTTCTCAAAAACATCCAGCATATAGTTGGAATCAGGATCTCTGATAAAAGCCTCACACTGTTCAAGGATACGGTCAAGGGTGGTATCACTCATAAAAAATCCTGCCTGAGATCTGGCTTTTTCAAAATCCAGGATACTCTCAAAATAGGGCCGAATGGTTGTGAGGAGTTTCAGATAATCTGTAACATCTTTTTTTTCATAAAAAGCATACTCTGCAAGAAGTACAGGAAGCTGTGCCTGGATGCCAAGACTGGGGCCAAGGAGTTCCTGGAGGAGATAATTATTATCCAGGGAACGAACCGTATGGTAATAGAGAAGCATCATATCCAGAGTGATCTGGTTTTCATGGGAAAGGCGGCTGTAGGCAAAGCTTTTCAGTTTTTTTTCGTACTTTTCGCAAAGCTTATAAGTTTTTTCCATGGAAGTGTTTACTGTGCCGAGGCTGGCCGGCGGCGGTGAAATCCCCTGTTTTTCCGGATATGCCAGGGAATAGTGCAGGTTCAGGGAGCTTCCGCTGACTTCATTTCTGAAGACTTTTTCCGAAAAAGCCTCAAATTTTCCGTTTTCAGATAGATAACGTCTGGAAAGACAGCCGGCACTGATCACCACAGCAAGAGAGAGACAGGTAAACAGAGATATCAGAAGGAAACGTCTGGCTCTGAAAAAGCGCAGGTGCAGATGATAAAACATAGAATGACGGATTCCTTTCAGAGGTGGGTTCTTTATATATTATTGGAAAACATGGAAATCTATGTTATTATATCGTGAGAATTGCGGCAGGGATGAGCAATTCATGGATACTGGGTCGGAGGTGGAATACCCTGTGACCCAGGTGAGTAATTTACAGGAGCAGAAAAAATGAGTGAGATATATGATCTGGCGATCTTAGGTGCAGGGCCGGCAGGGATCACGGCTGCGATCTATGCCCTGCGGGGAAAAATGAACATATTATGGATTGATGAGAAGTTTGCCACAGGCGGGCAGATCACAGATACCTCTGAGATAGATAATTATCCGGGGATGCCGGGAGTAACCGGAATGGATCTGGGAGAAGCTATGGGAGAACATGCCCGGAGGATCGGAGCAGAACCTGTAAGGGAGAAGGTCCGCTCCCTGGAAAATCTGGATCAGGAGATCAGGACCATCCGGACAAAGAAGCACGAATATCAGGCCAGGGCAGTGATACTTGCCCTGGGAGCAGCCCACAGGAAGCTTATGATACCCGGGGAGGAGGAGCTTTCCGGAATGGGAGTTTCCTACTGTGCTACCTGTGACGGAGCTTTTTATAAGGACAGAGTGGTGGCAGTGACAGGTGGTGGAGATGTTGCGCTGGAAGATGCGGCTTTTCTTGCCAGATTGTGTAAAAAAGTATATATCATCCACAGGCGGGATGTGTTCCGCGGCACAAAGGTTCTCCAGGATCAGATCTTCCGCTGCGAAAATGTGGAAGTTATCTGGGACAGTGTGGCTGAGGAGATTCTGGGAGAGTCTGAGGTGACCGGACTTCGCATACGGAATATAAAAACAGAAGAAAAGAGAGATCTGGATGTGGATGGCGTTTTTGTGGCAGTTGGAATGGAGCCGGATACCGGGATTGTGAAAGGCATGGTAAAGCTTGATGAAGCCGGTTATATATGTGCGGGAGAAGACTGTGTTACCAGCATTCCCGGTGTTTTTGCAGCAGGGGATATAAGGACAAAGCCGCTGAGACAGGTTGTAACGGCTGTGGCAGATGGTGCCTGTGCAGCGTCATCAGCCATGAAATATCTGGATGGATTAGGATAACGGAGGTAAAAAATGGCAACGATCAAGGAAATTGCAGAGCGGGCAGGGGTAAGTACAACAACGGTTTCCAATGTGATACATGGAAAAACCAAGAAAGTTTCTCCGGCTAATATCAGCAAGATCGAAGCATTGATCAAGGAGATGGGATATGTCCAGAAAATGGGACTCAGAGTTCTGAATAACGAAAAATCCCATCTGATCGCAGTTGTGATCAATTATCATAAAGACTTTAAAGACTCGATCCTGGGAGATCCTTTTTATGGAAAGATCCTGGGATTTATTGAGAAATATGTACAGGAGCAGGACTATTACCTGATGCTGTATTCTGCCAAGGATACGGACAAGATCTTTCAGATGGTCATGGGATGGGATGTGGATGGTGTGATCGCCATTTCTTTCAGCAAAAGTAACTGTGAGAAGATATACCAACTGATCAAGAAGCCTATTGTGTCCATTGATGCTTACGGTGAGCTGGAGAAAGGCCAGGAAAGCAATGTGATCAATATTGGCCTGGACGATGAAAGTGGCGGTTATCTTATGACAAAGTATCTTCTGGAGTGTGGATATGAGCATATCCAGGTATGTGCGGGAAGAGACAGCGGTGTGGATCATTTCCGTTATCTTGGTGCCAAAAAAGCAGGTGAAGAGCTTGCCGGCAGCAGACAGAAGGTACGGTTTACGCCTCTGGGAATGAATTATGCCAAGCGTAAGGAAAGCTATGGATGGATCCTGCAGAGACGGAAGCCGAAGACTGCGCTGTTTTTCCTGTCAGACCTTTATGCCCTGGAAGCGATCAGCTATTTCAGCAGCAGAGGAGTACAGATTCCGGAGGATATTGGAATTGCGGGATATGATAACATCAGTTATTCGGAATTTTCCGTACCAAGGCTTACCACGATCAGCCAGAATGTGGAGCGGAAAGCCACACTGGCTGTTGAGATCCTTATGGAACGTATCAACGGAGTGGAGAAAGAACGGGAGAAGGAGATCAGGCTTCCGGTATCCCTTATCACCAGAAAATCCGTGCAGGAACAACAGTAGAAGGACGATCACAGAGGTCAGAGCACGTCTTTGGGAAAAAGAGTGTTTCTGACCTGTTTTTGTATATGCAACCTGCACAAAACCATGAATTTTAAGTTGTCAGATTGAATGGTTATGTACATAACCTATTTACAACAGCTATTGCGGATGCTATAGTATGGGTGTAAAGGTTAGGTACATAACCAAAGGGAAATAAAAGGAGTGAATACCAGATGAAACAGATTCTGATCGCTACACATGGAAAGATGGCTTCCGGTATCCGATATACAGCAGAACTGATAGTGGGGAAGATGGCTGAGATCACCACTATCGATGCTTACGTAACACCGGAAGACAATGTGGAGAAAAAATTTGAAGAATACTTTGTACAGCACGAAAATGACAGGATTTTCGTTTTCACAGATCTGATGGGCGGAAGTGTGAACCAGAAGCTTCTGGGTTACAGCCAGAAGGAGAACGTAACACTGATCACAGGAACCAACCTTCCGGTCCTCATGCAGGTGATGATGGCTGACGATGATGTGACAGATGAGGAGATCCGGGAATTTGTCGATGATGCCAGAGAAGAACTTCAGGTGGTAGACCTGGGCGGGGAGAAAAAATCTCCGGTAAAAGAAAATACCGCACAGACGGCAGAAAACGCTGCATCTGATACTGAGAAATCTGTCCCGGCGTCAAAGAAAGCACCGGAACCACAGTCCTACGATAATTCCACGGCAAAGATCACAGCGCTTCGTGTAGATGACCGTCTGATCCACGGACAGGTGGCAATGACCTGGACCAAGCAGCTCCGGGTACAGGGAATCGTAGTAGCAAACGATGAGGCAGCTAATGACAATACACAGAAGATGGCACTTAAAATGGCAGTGCCTGGTGGAATCAAATCCCTGATCAAACCGGTAGATGAAGCTATCCGCATCCTGAACAACCCGAAAGCATCCAAGATGCGTATCCTGGTTCTTACAAGAACTGTGAAGGATGCACTGAAAGTAAGACAGAGCGTTGGTGAGATCGGATTTCTCAATGTAGGAAATACCGGACGTTTTGACGGAATTGATGTTTCCGAGAAACTTGTCCTGACACCAACCATCATGCTGACAAAAGCAGAGCAGCAGGCACTGAAAGATCTGGTAGCTCTTGACCCGAAGACCTGTATGCAGCAGGTACCCAACGACGAGCAGAAGCTTGTAAAGGATGTGCTGAATAAGCTTGACTGATCCATACAACAATTTATAAAGGGAGGAAAGAAAAAATGTTAAACGCATTTCTTGTAGCACTTGCCGTATTTATCTGTGTCGGCGGTGCAGAGCTGATCGGATTTACCATGCTGAACCGTCCGATCGTCATCGGACCACTGGTAGGTCTGCTTCTTGGAGATCTTCATACAGGAGTTATCATCGGAGCTTCACTGGAAGCAGTATTTATGGGAGTTGTAAATATCGGTGGTGCTTCCGCAGCAGAACCGGGAATCGCCACAGCCGTAGGAACCGCTTTTGCCATCATGCTCGGCAAAGGTTCTGAGGTTGCCCTGACACTGGCACTTCCAATTGGTATCCTTGGTCTTCAGATCAAGACCGTTCTCTACATCTTTATTGTAGGTATGTTTGCAAAAACCTTCGACCGTCTGGCAGCAGAGGGCAGGGAAAAACAGATCATTGCTCTTCACTATGGACTGTGGGCTGTGAACTGGGCACTGTATTCACTGTTTGCGTTCTTTGGGATTCTGTTTGGTTCTGATGCAGTCAGCGCACTTCTGGATGCGATCCCGGATGTTGTTATGAATGGCCTGACTGTCTGCGGCGGACTTCTTCCGGCAGTAGGTATGGCAATGCTGATGAAAATGCTCTGGGACAACAAGATCTGCATGTTCTACTTCCTGGGATTTGTCCTTGCAGCATACCTGGATCTTCCGCTGATCGCCCTTGCAGTGATCGGTGTGATCATCGCCATTTCCATTGGCATGAACGATTACAGAATGAACCAGCTTGCAGCACAGAGAGTAGCTGTTTCCCCGGCAGGTGGCTCTGACGAATATCTTGATGAAGAAGAGGAGGAATTTTTCTCATGAGTAATTTAACAAAATCCATTCCTGCAGATGAAAGAAAAATGCTGAGAAAAGCGTTCTGGCGTTCCTTCACTCTGTATGCGGCAGTAAGCCCGGCAAAACAGGGAGCTTCCGGTTTCTGTTATTCCCTGATGCCATTTATCAATAAATTTTATAAAAACGATGAGGAAGGCAAAAAAGCAGCCCTCACAAGAAGTATGTCTTATTTCAACACAACTATTACATGTTCAACCTTTATTATGGGACTTGTTGCTTCCATGGAGAAGAAAAACAGCGAGCAGGATGATTTTGACGCAAGCTCTATCAACGCTGTCAAATCTTCCCTTATGGGTCCTCTGGCCGGTATCGGTGACTCCATCTTCTGGGGTGTTCTCCGTGTTATTGCTGCCGGTATCGCAGTAGGTCTTGGTGCATCCGGAAATATTCTGGCACCGATCGTGTTCCTGCTTCTTTTCAATATTCCGTCTATCCTTGTGAAATATTACGGAACATTCCTGGGATATAAACTTGGATCTGAGTACATCCAGAAGGTTTATGCAAGCGGTCTTATGAACATCCTGACAAAAGCAGCCAGCATCGTCGGTCTTATCATGGTAGGCGGTATGACAGCCAGCATGGTAACCTTTAATTCTACTTTTGAACTGACTATGAAGGGTGAATCTGTTCTGAACCTTCAGAACATGCTGGACCAGATCTTTGTCGGGATCGTTCCTCTTGGACTGACTCTTCTGTGCTACTATCTGCTGAAAAAGAAAAATATCAGCATCACAGTTCTGATCATAGGGGTTATCATCCTGAGCATCCTTCTCTCTCTTCTTGGAATTGCATAAGTCTTAAGGATAAGGAATAAAGATCAGAATTATGAAAAGGCGGATCCCGGGTGGTCCGCCTATAAAAAAACCTAAAAAAAGTAATATCAAGACAACTATCTGCAAAAAGGGGTGTTGAAGACACCTGACCGGATATAAATAAGCGGCAAATACGGACTATAAATATCTGCTCAATGCAAAAATAAAGGAGACATAAAAAATGAAAGATTGGTGGAAGAATTCCGTTGTATATCAGATTTATCCAAGAAGCTTTAAGGACTCCAATGGAGACGGCTTCGGTGATCTCCGGGGTATTATTGAAAAACTCCCCTACCTTCAGAACCTTGGGATCGATGTGATCTGGCTCAGTCCTGTTTTTGACTCCCCACAGGACGACAACGGTTACGATATCAGTGATTACCGGAAGATCTACGCAGGTTTCGGAAGTAACGAGGACATGGATGAGCTGATCAGAAAAGCTCATGAGCATGGTATCAAGATCGTTCTGGATCTTGTAGTAAACCACACTTCCGATGAACACGCATGGTTTGTGGAAAGCCGGAAATCAAAAGATAATGATTACAGTGACTATTATATCTGGAAAGATCCCAGGGCTGATGGAAGCGAACCAAACAACTGGGGTTCCAGCTTCTGTGGAAGTGCCTGGGAATACGATGAGGAGCGCGGCCAGTATTACCTTCATTTTTACAGCAAAAAGCAGCCGGATCTCAACTGGGAGAATGAAACTGTCCGTAAGGAGATCTATGATCTGATGAAGTTCTGGATGGATAAAGGTGCTGACGGATGGCGCATGGATGTGATCGCATCTATCTCCAAGGATCAGTCCTTCCCGAATTACCCGAAGGTTGATGACCGTAAGTATTATACAGGAAAATATCACAGCAACGGGCCGAGACTTCACGAGTTTATCCATGAAATGAACCGGGAAGTGCTTTCAAAATATGACTGCATGACTGTAGGTGAGGCGCCGGGCTCCACGCCGGAGGTTGCAAGATTGTTTACAGATCCGACACGGGAAGAGCTGAATATGATCTTTACATTTGAGCATATGAACATCGACCGTATCCCGGGCTCCGTAAACCGTAAGTGGGCGCTGAAACCTTTTGACCTCCGTGAACTGAAGGATGTTATGACCCAGTGGCAGAACAAGCTTTACAATAAGGGATGGAATGCTCTGTATTTTGAGAATCATGATCAGCCTCGTGTGATCTCCAGATGGGGAAATGATACTACTTACCGTGAGGAATGTGCAAAGGCTTATGCAACAGTTCTCCATGGTATGCAGGGAACTCCCTATGTATATCAGGGCGAGGAGATCGGTATGACAAATGTACAGTTCCCCCTTGATGAGTATGAGGATATCGAGGTACGGAACGCATATCAGGATCTGGTGGTTAAGAACAAAACTATATCTGAGGATGATTTTCGCAGGGCTGTATGGAACAAAAGCCGTGATAATGCCAGGGTTCCGATGCAGTGGGACGACAGCGAGAACGCAGGATTTACAACCGGTAAGCCATGGTTCCGTATTTCCGACCGCTATCAGGAGATCAATGTAAAAAAAGCTCTGGAAAAAAATGATTCCGTGTTTTATTATTATAAAGATCTGATCCGCCTGCGTCATGAGGAGAAGCTTCTCACAGAGGGTGATTATAAACTTCTTCTTCCGGAGGATGAGAAGATTTTTGCGTATCTCCGAACTTCTGACACAGAACAGTGGATCGTTGTGGCAAACCTTTCTGAAGATACAGTAAGCACAGAGAGGCTTGCGGAATATATGTCCGATAAAACGGATGTCAAGATTGCCAACTATAAAGACCGGACAGGAATCAAAGAAGATTTAAGGCCATATGAAGCCTTTATGATGCGTATCCGTTGATCTTCCTGTCAGCCCGGTATGGGAGCCTGTTTGAATACAGCTAAGCAGCCTCGCGCTTCAGGTGTGCAGAGCGGAATGGGAATGCCCGCCTTACAGGTCATTCCGGCGAAAAGCCTTTTTCAAACATGCTCCAGGGTCTGGTCTTAAACAGCAGATATCAGTACAGGGAATATGCGTATCTTTACTGCGGGGATTTTTCCGGAGCAGTGCAGATGCGCTTTTTGCCGGTAAAAAGGAGGACTCATGGAGAAATATATCATTGCAGTGGATATGGACGGAACCTTGCTGAACAGCGCAAACAGGATCTCAGAGAGAACCAGAGAGGTTCTTCAGTGGCTTATTGATGAGGGACATTACGTGGTTCCTGCAACAGGAAGAACAAGGATCCTGATCCCGGAGGAATTTTCTGTTCTTCAGGGAGTGAAATGCGGAATTACGGAAAATGGCGCTGTTGTATGGGATTATGATAAGAACGAAATGATCTGGCGCAAGCCTATGCCGGAGGGAATCGTAAGTGATATCTTTAAGGATGTGCAGGAGTCCGGGATCAGTGGCTGGATCGGGGAAGCCTACACGAAAGGTATTGCCTACGCAGATGCGGCAGACAGGGAGTTTGTTATTGCCAAAGCTGATAAACTGGAAAAAACTTTTGTGGATTATTTCCTGGACAGACATGAATTTGTAGAAAATCTTGCAGGCAGAAAAGATATCCTGGACTGTTCCGAGAAGGTGAATATTTATTTTGACAATCTGGATAACAGCAGAGATCTTCGTGAAAAATGGAAAGATATGGAAGATGTGGCAGTGACAACTTCCATCAGCGGAAATGCGGAATTTAATGCTGCAGGTGTGGATAAGGGTGTTGGCCTTGCCATGCTGCGCAGCCGTCTGGGCATTGACCGTGCCCATGTGATCGCTTTCGGAGATAACGAAAATGACCTGGAGATGCTGGAGGCCGCCGGCATCGGCGTTGCCATGGGAAATGCAAAACAATATGTAAAAGATGTTGCCAATGAAGTAACCGGGGACAATGACCATGACGGTGTAGCAGAATTCCTGGAAAAGTATTTTGAACGCATGTAGCAAAGGGAGCATTACCTGATTCTGTGAGATAATGAAATTATTTTATTTCCATTTTGAGATAATATGATGTATGATAAACAAAGTGGATAAGGCTGTTTTTTGTGGACAGCGTAAATTTTTTTGAGGGAATCAGGAGGACATTTTTTCATGAAAGAATTAATACCGAGGAGAGTGCTGGAATATGTAGTCATCACATTTGCAGTGATTCTGATGGATGTGGGTATCTATGTGTTTAAATTTCCCAACAACTTTTCTTTTGGAGGAGTTTCGGGTATGGCGGTAGTATTTGCACATTTTATTCCCCTTACTTCTTCGCAGATCAACCTGGTGATCAATCTGATCCTGCTGGTGATCGGATTTATGATCCTGGGCAAAGATTTTGGGATAAAAACCGGTTATGTTACTGTTTTTTCATCTTTACTGCTGAATGTATTTGAGAAGCTTTTCCCAATGTCAGGATCCCTGACAGGGAATATCACTCTGGAACTCTGTTTTGCAATTATCCTTCCGGCGCTGGCAGCAGCAATTCTGTTTTTTGAGAATGCGTCAGGAGGCGGTACGGATATTGTTGCAATGATCATCAGGAAATATTCAACCATGAATATTTCCGGAGCTCTTTTTATAGTGGACTGTCTGATTGTAATTGTATCTTTTATGGTATTTGACCTGACTACAGGTCTGTGTTCTGTGCTGGGTCTTATGGCAAAGACACTGCTGATCGACAAGTCTATTGAAAGAATGAAGCTGAACAAGTATTTTACCATTATTTCCGAGAAGCCGGAGGAGATCTGCGATTATATCATGAATGAGCTGAACCGCAGTGCCACTGTTTATCACGGAGAAGGTGTTTATACCCACAGGGATAAGAAGATCATCCTGACAGTGGTTGATGTGAAACAGGCTGTGTTTCTGCAGCGCTTTATTGAAGAAGTCGACCCAAAAGCTTTCCTGATGGTAACAAAGAGCAGCGAGGTTGTTGGTAAGGGATTTATGAACTATATCTGAGATTCCCCGGATTGCCCGGATGGAGCATTCTGCATGCCGTAAGTGGCGTGCGGGGTGCTTTTTTATGTTGCTGAAGCGACCCGCCGCAGGCGGAGAATCCTGCTTGCAGGATTCTTTCTTGATGAATAAAGTGGATAAAAACACGTGTTTGACAAGTAAAATCAATGGAGATATAATGAATTTACATTGAATATTCTATAAGGAGGAACAGGTTATGAGGAAGTACATGAAAAGGTTAATGGTACTGGCTGCAGTGCTGGTGATGGCAGTTTCAGCAGTACCGGTTTCGGCAGAGAATATTACCTATGGTAAGGCATATGTTTATCTGCAGAAACAGGTGAAAAACAAGGCTGACAGGATTGATATAGGAATGTATCATCCGAAGAAAGACACTTTTACTTATAATAAGTCAATGGCAACTGTTAAGGCCTATGCTTCAAGTTCCTGGGGAGGATATAAGTATTATGCCTTTTATCCAAAAAAAGCCGGCAAAACTACCCTTACAATTAAATGTAAAAGTGAAGCGACTTTTATAAAGGGAACTTTAAAATATCCATTCGTGATCTTAAACTATACAAATCCGGTTGCTGCTGTCAGATTAGGCGGTTCCCTGGTTCCTGGAAGTAAATTTAACAACACAGACAGGATTACAGTAAATTACAGTAAATTTTCCAAAAAAACAAATACGTTCAAATTTGTTCCCAAAAAAGGCTGGACAGTCTGGTCAGTAGAAGCAGTAAACAAAGCCGGAAAGACAGTAGATGATGTTTATATAAGATTCAGCAAAAACAAAAAGTCATTTAAAGCAAAAGGCGGAAAGGGAAATTATACATTAAGAATACGGCTTCAGAATAACAAAACCATGGCTTATGAATCTGTGGAAATTGCGTTTAAATAATTAGAGTTTTTTTCAAATACTTTCTGTTTTTCTTAGGATTGCCTCCCAGAGGAGGCAGTCCTTTTTGATTTTAACCAAATCAAGTAAGTCCCCTGCTTCAATTGCGAAAAGCAATAAGCAGTGGG
>CAKROW010000021.1 GCA_934373235.1 uncultured Blautia sp.
AGCATCAACTCCTTTCAATAATATTCTACTCTAATATCTTATAAAACTCAACATGTACTTATATGATTTTATAATTTGTATTTAACTGTTAATAACCTCCGACGATTTAGTTTCCAGCATATAATATATATGGTCTTTGTCCGTCTCCATATATCTGATGATCACGCCATGCTTTTGACATATTTCATAAGAAAACTATTTGATATCATCTGATATTTGCTTTGACGCCAACAGTTTCTTCCTATATTTACACACAAAAATAATGTGATACTGTAATAAATATTTGTGTCTGTTTTTTGATTTCCATGTTCCCATGATGTAAGTATAACATCTGTTTCCTCTTTTGACTACCTTAACCCACCGTCTAAAGCCAGTGGGATTGCGGTAGCCTTATTTCAAAATCGATCCATTTTTTATATAATTTCAGACATAAGAAAAACCCCGGAAAATCAAGGCGTTCCGGGGTTTTAATAAATTTCTGTATTCGATTGGAATTATCGTTTGCAGAACTGCGGAACCTATAAAATAAAGCTTTTACATCGTTTTGTGTGCTACATGTGTGTTACGAAAGGACATCTACCAACACCTTCAACCATTTCATTTTCTTCTACAATAAGTAGTCTTTTTTATTTTTTCTTTAACCTTGCCGCATTAACCTGACTTCATGCAAGATGACTATAAAGGGTCTCCCCGGCTTATTTAGAATTTATATCTTTACTCTTCCCGTCCGTATTGTTCTATGATATAATACTTTTGTTGTCCATCCGAAACCCGGCAACGGGGGGAGGTGAACACATGGAAATAGTCATATCTTTTTTGGTGGCTGTTGCGGCAGGTGTGACTTGCCATCTCATTTGCAAATGGTTAGACAGTCATAACAAGGACAACGAATAGCCTAGTGGATGCTCAACCACTGAAATAAAAAGAGAAGAACCCTCGCATGTATTGGTGGTACATACGGGGGTTCGTTCTTTGTTCACATGGAACATCGTCATATCTTTTTGCCTACTGGCATTATATCATATGCGATTTTTCTTTGCAATATACTCAATATACTTTTTTAAGGTGTTTCTGCTTATATGATATTTATTCATCAAGCCTATTTGTCTTATACTGCGATCTGTACGAAACATATGAGATTGTCCGCATTTTAGCAAGTTTTTCCAAATCTGTCAGGCAAATTTGTGTGCTACTTGTGTGCTACGCTTCAAAATCCACCACTTTTTATAAAATTTTAAAAATTTCAGACATAAGAAAAACCCCGGAAAATCAAGGCTTTCCGGGGTTTTAATAAATTTCCGTATTCGATTGGAATTATCGTTTGCTGAACTGCGGAGCGCGACGAGCTGCTTTGAGACCGTATTTCTTACGCTCTTTCATACGTGGATCACGTGTAAGGAATCCTGCTGCTTTAAGAGCTGGTCTGTAGTCGTTGTCTGCCTCAAGGAGTGCTCTGGAAACACCGTGACGGATTGCACCTGCCTGTCCTGTGTATCCACCGCCGTGAACGTTAACGATCACGTCGAATTTACCCTCTGTCTCTGTTAAAGCCAGTGGCTGACGAACGATAACTTTCAGAGTCTCAAGTCCGAAGTACTCATCGATGTCTCTTTTATTGATAGTGATTTTACCTGTTCCAGGTACCAGGTAAACTCTTGCGATTGATTTCTTTCTTCTTCCTGTTCCGTAGAATTTTGCGCTAGCCAATGTTTTCTACCTCCTATTAAAATGTTAAAACTTCAGGCTTCTGAGCCTCATGTTTGTGCTCTGGTCCTGCGTATACGAAAAGTTTCTTGTTCATAGCTCTTCCAAGAGGTCCTTTCGGAAGCATTCCCTTAACTGCGAGCTCGATAACCTTCTCAGGTTTCTTTGCTAACATTTCTTTTAATGTGGTTTCTTTCATTCCACCAACATAGTCGGAGTGGTTATAATAAATCTTCTGCTCAAGCTTCTTGCCTGTAACTTTGATCTTATCAGCGTTTACAACGATTACATAATCTCCTGTGTCAACGTGCGGTGTAAACTGAGGTTTGTTCTTTCCTCTTAAAACACTTGCAACACCGGATGCCAGACGTCCCAGAGTGCAACCCTCTGCGTCAACTACATACCATTTTCTTTCGATTTTATCTGGATTAGCCATATAAGTCTGCATGGTCCTACCTCCTGTTATTTATCAACGATAATGTTTCTCAAACCGCGGTACTTCCGCGAAAAAAAGTAAATGGAAACGCGGGTGCAAAATAAATCGCGGAAATGTCCGAAACCGCTGATAAAATGCCGTCGCCGGGGCTATTGGCTCAAGCATCTTCGCACTACGTCACATTGAGTTATTATATTATAAGGGTTCCTGCCTGTCAACTGTTTTTTGCTTTAATTTTCAACAAAATTCGCTCTGATTCACACATTTTCATTGTATCATCTGTATTCATCGGATGCCCTGTTCTTCATTGACATAAAAGCACTTACCTATTCCTCTATACAGCACTTTCATGTAGGGGGATCAGAATCTTCAGTTCAAACCAGTTATCCCTCTGGCCTGCTACTGTAGAACCACCATATTTCTCCACTGTTGCACAGATGCTTTTCATTCCGTAACCATGAAGTCTTTTATCTTTCTTGGTGGTCACAGGCATTCCGTTACGGAACTGTATCTTTTCATCACAGTAATTCTCCGTGCGGATCCGCACAAACTGTTTTTCCCTGGAAACATACAGCCAGATAAGTCTTTTATCTGTCTCTTTCTGTCTGCTGACACTCTCGATGGCATTGTCCAGCATGTTTCCAAATAGTGCACTGATATCCATATCATCCATAAAAGAAAGACTCTGTCCTTCCATGATCACTTTCAGTTCAATCCCACGCTTCTGGCACACCATGGACTTATTGGTAAGTACAGCATCCAGGATCTGGTTTCCTGTCTTGTTCTGAGTCTCATAAACTTTGATCTCATGCTCCATTTTATCCAGATATTCTTTCGTTTTTCCTGTATCTGCCTGGCTTCGCAGAAGACTGATCTGATGTTTCAGATCATGATATTTCTGGTTGACCACATCAATACTTTCCCTGGAAAGCTGATAATTCTTATACTGCATCTCCATGATATTCCGAAGTGCATCCTTCTCCAGACGGAGCTGTATTTCTTTTACCTGTATATGGTAGGCATACAGCACAGCCATCCCGCTTAGATCCACCAGTGTACGGATAATAAAAATATCCATGGCAAACCGTCCGCTGAACAGTCCGTTTTGATCCAGATAACTTAAATTACTCATCCCGAAAACAGCAGTCGCAACTATAATTACCACCAGCAGCTCGCGGCGGGTCACATTCAGCTCCTCTATATCTTTTTTAAGATAACGTTCAATAAGAAAAAGGAACCCGAACAATACCAGATAAACTACTGCCATGATCACCCACTGCCACCAGAAACTACATGCTGTCAGTTCATGAACATAATAAAAGATCTGCCAGCACAGGGAAGCTGCGAATTCTCCGTTTATAAAAGCTTTCACACAAAAGAATCCAACCTCCCGCAGCGTGAAACGGTTACATATGTAAATATACCCGTACATCAGTCCAATGATCACCACCATAGCTGGAAGGAACAATGCCTTTCCAACTCCATGTGTCCATGTCATAAATAACAAAAGGAGGGCAAACTGAACGCAACTTACCGCTCCCAGCTTCCATCCTTTCAGTTTCTTCTCGTTGGAGCCTGCGATCACAAGCCCTGACATGGTATAAGCTACGGCATAGTAATAACCAGGTGTATTTAACACCTCACCTGCATTCATTTGCCCACCTCATTCAGATATTCATTTAATGCGTCAAGGAAAGGTTTCCGTCTGCTGCGGCTTACCTGGATCACATCACCGTTTACGCACACATCACTTCCCACATAATTCTCCACATATTCCAGATTTACAAGGTAACACCGGTTGCAACGGAAAAACTTCGCCGGATCGAACTGGCTATCTGCATCTTTCATGGTGCCCTTGGTTTTGTATTCTCCTTCTGTCGTATGATAGATCAGAAGATGATCCTGCACCTCCACATAACAGATCTTCGCCACATCCAGCTTCTGTTTCCCGCCTTTCAGGGAAATGGTGATATACTCCCTGGCAGATGTTTTTACACGGGAAAGTGCCCTTCCCATACTCTCTGAAAAGGAAAACCAGGAGATCGGTTTCAGCATATAATCCAGAGCATTCACCTTATACCCCTGTATTGCATACTGAGGTGCATTGGTGATAAAAATGATCTCCACATCTTTATCAAGCTCCCGGATCTTCTCCGCGGCTTTCATTCCATTCATAAAAGTCATCTCAATATCCATCAGAAGCAGATCATAATCCGCTGAATATCCGGTAACAATATCCTCTCCGTCCTGAAATTCCTCAATGGAAAATTTCAGTTTCTGTTCTTTTTCGTATCTGTGAAGACAGTCCAGAAGTGCCTTTCTGTCCTGCTCACTGTCTTCCACTACCGCAATGCGGACCATCGCTGCTTTCACCCCCATGAAAACTACTTTTCATATGAGTTCAGTATACCAAGAAAACAGTTCTGAAACAACAGAAAAATCCGTCATATTCTGTGCGATCTTTAGTCTTCTTCCCAGGTTCCGCCTGCTGCAAGTACTGCTGCTTTCTGATTCTCCTTGATGATCCTGTGATCTTCCTCGATATGCTTCTCCACATCCAGTCTGCTCATCATAAACACGATGATGGCAAAAGTGATCACTTCCATTCCAAGGAATGCAAAAGCAAGTACATTCTCTACCCCGCCCATCTGACGGTATACCACCTGTCCGGTGTAATCTGCCACATTATTGATAATGGTAAGTGTGGACCGGGCACAGGCAACACCGGTATTAGTATATCCCGCAAATGTAAGAAGTCCGTTGATGATTCCTGTGCAGATTCCAGTAAGGCCTACCATGATCGATCCATAAACAGACATGGTAAAACCATCGCTTCGGAAACCGTTTTTTGCCTCCAGGTGATCCAGTACATCTGAAAGAAGTGCCATAGTCACATACATGGCCGGGATACTTCCAATGCCTTTCAGAACCATGCCAACACACACCAGGACAAAACTGTGCACATCAATAAAGCATACCAGTCCTCCAACAACTGAGAAACAAAGTCCCAGCACAACTGCACGTTTTTTGCCAAGCTTGTTGGCGATCGGCCATGCCACAAACATACCGATTGCAGTGGGGATTCCTCCGATCAGGCCAAGAGTTGACATCAGAGTTCCGGAGGTCTGTTCCGGATTGGCTGAATTGATCACACTGTCAAACATCCATCTTGCATAGAAACTCATGGAACTGTTTTTTACAAGCTGTCCCATCTGAAAAAGCAGAAAATAAAGAATAATGATCCACCAGTATTTATTGCAGATACATCCCTGCACCTGTTTCTTTAACGGAATTTTTTCTTCTTTTATATTCAGATTGACATTTTCCTCTGTGATACGCTCTCTTGTAAAATAATACTCCAGAAGAATGCCGAAGAAGCAGAACAGACACAATACAATGGAAATGGTCCTCCAGTGTGCATAGCTAGCAGCAACATCGATCTCACCATTCTCTGCCACAAAGAGATAGCTCTGCAGAAGAACCGGCACAACAATGCTGGCACCGATTCCTGCAGAAGCTACCATGGCTGCATTGGAAAAAGTAGCAAGCATGCCTCTCTGTGAAGAATTTCTTGTAGACAGTGCGACCATGGAACTGTGTGCTGTGTAAAAGCATGGATACGCAAGAGCATAGTACAGGTTATAGGACACTGCAATCCAGATCATCTGGACTGCCCCGCTCTGGCTGGTTGGAGTCATAAACAGAAGTATCACTGCAACTACTACCATCGGTGCAGACAAAAGCATGTAAGGCCTTGCCTTTCCCTGGGAGGTTCTTGTGTTATCGATCCATCTTCCGATAAGAAGATTTCCAAGTACGACGAAGATCACAGATACCACCGGCAGCATGGTCGCAAACACACTGAATTTCGTCCAGCCAAGAACATCCACATAATAACGGTTCAGATATGCACCGAAAATAGAATTCGCAAGCATGGCACAGAACGGTGCCAGAAAATATCCGATGAGCATCTCAGGTATCTTTACATTATCTGATTTTATTTTTGTGCGGAAAACCGGGTTTTCCACAATTTTTGTGATTTTCATGAGATATTTCCTCCTATTTCAGATCAAATGAGTGGAAATCAAAGGAGCCTTTTCCTTCATAGCAGAAAAACAGTGCTTCTTTTTTTCCAAGTCCGGCAAGCTTCGTGGAAAAACCTTTCAGCTCTCTGGATGCCTGCACCGGGATCTCTGCTACCGGCTTCTCATTTTCTCTGGTTCTTATATAAACGATTCCGCTGGCATTTCCGCAGATATTGATACAAATTTCCTTTGTTTCAGACAGATCAAAATATTTATATCCCGCAACTGCTCCGTCACACATATGTGCCACATACTGGTCTTCACCAGATTCCCTGTCTCCGCCTTTCTGGGTAAGATAAGGATGTCCTGCCTTCGGATGCTTCAGCATACTTAAGAAACGGGTGCCTTTTTTTCCATATACATTGCAGGCAATATAGGAAGGATAATGTCCAATCCCATTTAACGGACTTCCATTTAATCCGCAGGAAGTCATCTCCGCCTGACAGAATTTTCCATCCTTAAACTGAATTTCCTCTGCACAGGCCTGTCTGGAAGACTGCTTACGGTTGCTGTGTCTGTGATAGAAAATGTAATATTTTCCACCGATCTCGATCAGGCTTCCATGGGTATTGCCTGTGGAGTTTTTCGCACAGCTTACATCATTCACCCCCGGAAGTCCTATATCACCATTGCTGACCAGGATTCCTCCGTACTGAAAACCGCCGGTCGGGTGATCGCTGACTGCATAGCACAGCTCATGGCTGTTCAGGGAGCTGTAAATAAAATAGTAGGTTCCGTTAAATTTCCGCATGGAGCTCGCTTCAAGAAATGCGTGTCCTTCATATGGAGTTCCCTTGGATTCCCTCTCTCCTGCCACACCAATATAACCAGGGCCTTTTTTTACAGTGAGCATATCTGACGGATCCAGCTCAAAGCACATTGGCCCGTGCTCTGTAGGTTTGGAACCATCCAGAAGGATCGGATTTCCCTGCAGTGCAAAACCGGTGTAAAGATACAGCTTTCCGTCATCGTCCATAAAGATCGCCGGATCAAACTGGAACGGCTCTCCTTTTTTTCCGATGGGAGTATTATCTTTGTAGTGCACGTAACCGTAGAACTCATAATGCCCTGCCGGTTTGTCACAGACCGCAACAGAGATCATCTTGGTTCCACCCATAAAATAATAAAGATAAAAACGACCATCAGGCCCCTGCACCATATCAGGTGCAGCGAGGCCATTGGTCAGACGGATACGCGGTGCAGCGGGATCCTGTTCTCTTTTATAGATACATCCTTCGTATTTCCAGTTGCCCAGGTCGTCCACCGGAGCTGACCAGCAGACGTAATCTCCCAGGCAGAAGTTCAGTCCGTTAAACAGGTCATGGGAACCGTAAATATAAATCCTTCCATCTACGATATGCGGTTCCGCATCCGGTACATATTCGTAGCTTGGCAGATACGGGTTGAATGCCTGTTTTGTTTTCATTAAAATTCCTCCATATAATACGATTCTTTTACTTTATGCTTCAGCTTTTCTTCTGTTAAGGAAGCCTGAGACAATAGCGATCACAAGTGCAAGTACATAAGCTACAACGGCTACCTCAAAGGAAACTGTCAGTTTTGCAAGTCCGACGCTGACGCTCTGGATATAAGATGCTGCATTTTTTGCAAAAATAGCAGTTGCAATGGCTTCCAGGATCGCATAGATGATCGTCATGTTATCCCACATGGGGCGGTACCCCTTTGCCAGTGTCAGGATCATCTCCATAAGTCCTGCCACAACAGCGATCACGGTAAATACAACAATTACAGCTTCCAGATTGTTTTTTTCAGTGCCATACATAATGTATCCGATCAGTGCAACCACAAGGGCGATCACAGAAAGTCCTGATACATAAATGCCGGCTGCTGCTTTTCCAAAAAATTCCTTGATACTCATCAGTTCTCCCTCCTACTGCTCTTTTCTGATCTTGCATGCCTTACGGATGTAAAGTGCCAGGCACAGAACTGTCAGTACACCAAAGAGTACATCCACACCGAGCAGGCCTTTCTGCCATACAGTAAGTACATAATCTACGCTTGTGTTGTCTGTTACACCATTCATAAGGTTACTGTTTACATACGCATACAGTGTATAATGAAGAGATTCTTTGATCCGGTTCTGGATTGCAAGATCATTTTTCACAGTCTTTGCATTCAGATCACTGTAGGAATCCAGACTTGTATTAAGAAGAAGATCTGTTCCTGCCAGAAGTCCCTCTTCCCATCTCTGATAATCCTCAGAGGAAAGCATATCTGTATTCTCCCAGCCTTTGAATCCCCATTCATTTCTTACAACTTCTGTACTCAGGCCTTCACTCATTCCAACCCATGTACAGCCGATACGATTGTATGCGTTCATAAGACCCTGGGCCTGTCCTTTTACAAAGCTTATCTGGAAACCACGGAGCTCATTTTCACGAAGTGCCTGCTCATTTCCGAATGTGGCAACACCGCTTCTGTTTACTTCCTGGTTGTTAAATGCAAAATGCTTTGGTGCAAGGATACAGCCTTTTTCCTGTGCTTTCAGGATCTCGGCAGCACCAAGTTCTCCTGTAAGGACACTGTCCTCGGAAAAATACTCCTGGTTTCTTCCGCAGTACGGTGTACGGTGCAGGTTCAGTCCCGGTGCATAAATGGTCGTGATATTGCTCCACAGGGAATCCTCTGCAAAAATATCTCCCTGCTCTGCTGCAAGATCTTTGTTGAAGGTTGCTGCAAGTGTAGGCTCTGTCGGGAATGTTCCACACTCATAGGATGCGTTCTCATCCTTGGAAGAAACATAACACGGATCCTCAGACTCGCTTGATTTCCAGTATGTAGAAAGTGTTTTTCCGCCAAATGCATCCAGGATTCCGTTCGGTCCGTCTGCATCGCATCCACCTACCAGGTCAATGGAAGCGATCGGCTCAATACCAGAGCCTCCAAGCTGGATAAAGTTGCATGCCTCGTCCAGACTAATCTGGCTGAGCAGCTGATCCCATTTTTCATCGTCATAGCCAAGACCTTTCAGATCAATAATATGAAGATCTCCGTCCTGTCCCCATTTCACCTCAGATGTGTCATCATTCTTGGAAACAGTATAGGTATCTCCCTTGATCAGTTTCTGCATATCTTCAGTAGCCTCAACACTGTCATAAGTTTTCGGCCAGGTTGCCTCCCAGTCATTTCTGGAAAGATAGGTAACGGTTCCGTCCTGGAAGTTATTGAGATCTGCCTCATCAAACTGGTTGGTGATCTCATTTCCTGTTGCATAAGACATTGCGTAAGTAGTTGTATCAAGGCTGTCCTCTTTATAGGATACTGCCAGTTCTTTATTTCCATCTGCATCCATGCCGTCTTCTGTTGTATAGCCTTTTGCAGCAAGGATATTGTTCAACGCATCATGTGCACCGTTTCCAACTGCAAAGTAATAATCACCAGCATCCATAATATAGGTCTTTGCTGTTGTGTAATCATAACTTGCAAAATATTCCTTGGGTGCTGTAACCTCCACAGTCTCAGACTCACCCGGTTTCAGCTCTTTTGTTTTCTCAAAACCAACCAGTTGAACGGAAGCTTTCTCCACATTGTTTTCTTTGTCATAATCTGTGTAAGGAGTCTGCGCATAAAGCTGTACAACATCTTTACCTGCCACATCTCCTGTATTTTTTACTTCAACGGAAACTGTTACGGAATCGCCCTCGTAGTCGAAATTTTTGATATTCTGCTCAAATGTTGTATAGGAAAGTCCGTAGCCAAATCCATAGGAAACCTCATCATCATAGTTCCAGGTGCCATTGTCATTGGAAGCTCCTGCTGCGCTGTCTGCGTTTCCCTGTTTCAGAACAGTATCTTCATATCTTGTCTCATAATATTTATATCCTGTGTAAATACCTTCGCTCTCTACCAGGTAATTGGAACCGCTGTAATTGGAAGCTCCGAAATTATCATCTGTGGCGTTTGTGAAAGTATAACTTCCGAAGTTCGCCATAGCCGGAGATGAAACAGAGCTTACTGCATAGGTATCCGGCAGATGTCCGGAAGGACTTACCTCACCTGTAAGAACAGATGCAACTCCCTGAAGTCCTACAGTTCCCGGCTCACCGATCCAGAGGATACTGTCGATATCTTTGTCTTCTTTCAGTTCCTCGATCTCCATCGGGTTATTGGAATTGATAAGAACGATGACCTTGTCAAAATTCTTCTTTGCTTCATTGATCATGTCACGTTCCACATCCTGAAGTCCAAGTGCCAGATGTGTTCCGTCACCATCCTGCACATTGTCTGTGCTGGTTCCGAAATCATCTGCCTCACTGCCCTGACGTCCGATCACAACAACTGCCGCATCATTGTAATCGCCGTAGCTCTCACGTTCTGTATCTGTGTATTTCTCAACAGGAACCTCACCTGTACGGATGGTCTGTGCTTCCATCTCCGCACCTGTAAATCCAAACCACGTCGGTGCAAGTGACATACGTTTGTAATCCTTACTCATCTTCTCGTAGAAGCTCCACATGGCAGGATTTACCTGGATCCCCGCATTTTCAAAACAGTCCTTAAAACTCAGATCCTGTTTTGCAGGTGAACTGCTTCCTACCGTTCCTCCATATACCGGTGCATAGCTTGTCATTCCAAAAAGAGTTACTTTTGGAGAATTTTTAAGAGGAAGCGCCTGGTTGTCATTTTTCAGAAGCACAGTTCCTTCTTCCTGGATCTTTGTCATAACATCATTTCTGGCATTGATAAGATCTGTTGTGTTGTCATAATCTGACTTGTAATAATAGGCGTCATCACTGTCACTGGTCTCACCGGAAACGGAAATGTTAGTCGTTCCCAGATATTCATTAATCTTTGATGCCCACGCATTGGCAATAGTAGTTGTTCCAAGCGCCACCACCAGAAGCGAGGATGTGAGGCCTGTGAGACCACGCAGAGCCCTTGTGGATCGTTTGTTCTTCATCTTCTCTTTCCTCCCGAAGTTTAAGTTTATCAGTTGTATGGAGTATATCATCGAATTTTCATTCTTTTGCATTTTTACCGCCAACGGTAATTTTTTGTACGTAATCGGAATGGGATTTTTGTATAGTTTTACTACGCATTATTAATATTGCACATATTATTTGTATATTTTTTATGCAATTTTAACAATCGATCAGATGAATATTCGCACTATACTACATTGCCTGCTCTGATCTACATTCTGAAATCTACCTGTAATCTTTACCTTTCTATCATGACTGTACAACTGTATGCTTTCTTCTCATCCTCAACACGTATCACTGCGTTTCCGCTTTCTCCCATGCGGATCACAGCCATAGCCTCCCCGTAATATGTCTTCGTGGTATCCTGTGCATAATTTCCCTCCACATAGGCACAGGCACTGCCAAGGCCTTCCAGGGTTCCGTTCTCCACTGAAACTTTCAGCTCATGCTTTTCCATGGGCTTCCAGTTCCCCTGGCTGTCCGTGTACTGCAACGGGATAAAAACAAGTTCTCCTGATTTTGCCATTTTGGTTTCCGGGCGTATTGACAGCATAGTATCATTTTCCGCTGTTTTCAACGTCTGGCGTCCCAGTTCCCGGCCATCTTTACTGTAGGAAACTGCTGTGATCTCACCATCGTGATAAATAACATTAAATTTTGTTCTGCACTTTTTTACCTTTTTCCGGCCTGCGGTTTTTCCGTTGATCTTTAATTCCACCTCTGCTGCCCGGGCAAAAACCTCCACTTCTGCCTTCTCACCATCACAGCCACGCCAGGACCAGCTCTCTACTGCTTTCGTAAGTGCCCAGCCGGTAAGCTGGAGTTTTTCCTTCTGATACACAGGTTTTACTGCGATAAACGGACCTTTTGCCTGTTCAAAAGCGACTCTTGTGTAAGCAGCCTCCGCTCTTGGTTTTCCAAGCAGATCGATGCGTCCGTTGTTTCCCGTCATTCTGGTATGCGGCTCCACACCCTGGTAATCACTGTATTCTGCCGCACCATCGCCGGTCTCGCCGATATAATCCCATCCGGTCCACACAAAATCTCCGATGATCCGCTTGTTCTTTTTTGCAATCTCCCAGAAATCATATGCATCTTTACAAAAAGTTTCACTTCCCAGGATCAGACGCTTCGGATATTTTTTCAGATCATGCTTATAGCGAAAGATTCCGTAATTATAGCCAGCAATATCCATGGCAGCATAGGCATCTTTTGTCTTCCAGTCACATGGAGGAAGGGTAGCTCCCATTTTCATGAAATAATCCCCGGCCAGGCATGCCAGTGTGTTATAGAATTCACTTCCTACCGGTTTTTTCTTTTGGGATGCATCTTTTGCCGCATTTTCTGCTGTTTTTTCAGCTTTATCATCACTGTATACACCAAGTCCGATGGAGCTTAAAAAATTAAAGAAAATATTAATCCCACAGGTAACTGGTCTTGTACTGTCCAGACTATGGAGATATTCTGTCATAGATCTGGTAAAGGCAATTCCCTTCTTCTGTGCAGTCTCGGCAACTTCATTTCCTGTTGAATACATGATCACAGATGGATGATTAAAGTCTTTTTCCACCATATCCCGGAGATCCTGTTTCCACCAGTCTTTCAGATCTGTGGCATAATCATATCTGGTTTTGTGGATATACCAGACATCAACATATTCATCCATCATCAACATTCCCTGACGGTCGCAGGCATCCAGAAGTGCTTTTGAGCATGGATAATGGGAAGAACGGATGGCATTATAACCGTTTTCTTTCAGGATACGCACCTTTCGCTCCTCTGCCTCCGGGAGTGTACAGGCGCCAAGAAGTCCGTTGTCATGATGGACACAGGCCCCCCGGAGAATCACCCGTTTTCCATTTATGGTCATTCCTTCCCGCTCATTCCAGCGAAGTGTGCGCACACCAAAATGTTCTGTTACCTGATCATTTCCGAATGTTGCATTTACTGTATACAGATAAGGAGAATCCGGGCTCCAGAGTTCTGCATCCGGGATTTCCACAAGAAATACTGCTTTCGGCTCCCGGGTACTGTTTTTTTCTGATACTTTTTTCTCTGACATTTTTTCTTCCGAAACCACGGCCTGCTCTCCGTCACGGATCTGGATCTTCACGTTTCCAGGGATTGAAGTTTTCACCTCTATCCGGATCTGTGCCGGATCAAGACTGACCGTCTGAATACTGATTCCATTTACCGGAATATGTTTTTTTTCTCCAAGATAAAGATTCACCGGACGATAGATTCCGGTTCCGGAATACCAGCGGCTGTTGGGCTGATCTGCATTTCTGGCGATCACGCGGATGCTGTTCTCTGCTCCGTATCGCAGAAATCGGTTCAGCTCCACATAAAAATTCGTATAACCGTATGGTCGAAACGCCGCCTTTTTTTCATTGACATATATTTCTGCATTGTGATATACACCCTCAAACTCCAGAACGGCTTTTTTATCCACATCTTCTTCCGGGACAAAAAAGTGTTTTGTGTATTCGTAATCACCGCCAATATACCAACCGATATTTCCCTCGCCCCTGCTTTCTTCACTGCGCAGCTCACTGCGCATGGCATCATGCGGAAGTGTTACTTTTTTCTCCGGTTCTTCCCTTGTCAGGCATCTGCAGATCCAGTTTTTGTTAAAATCTCTTTTCTCCATGATCTATTCCTTTTCTTTCATACAATTTTCCGTGGGTAAAGCAGACATTCGCAGTGTGATCCTGCTCGGGACACAAAAAAACCGGGCAGCACATTCTTCTGTGTTGTCCGGCTGCTTTCTCTCTGTAATAAACTATAACTGCTGTACACTGAAAATGCAAACACAGCTGACGTTCAAAATCTGACCGTTCACGCTACTGTTTACGGATATTATTTTATAGGATATTTTTTTACAGAAATCGCAAAGGGACCCGGAGGTTATAATAACCCCTGAGTTCCTGCAATAAATGGTACCAGTGCTAACTGGATAGCGCTGACAACTACTGCCAGAACCAGACATCCGGTATAAGATCCGCTTCTGTCATAAATCTGAGCATAAATAAGCTTTCTGAAGAGCTGGAAATCGGAAACCATACGGTTTCTCCTGAACTTCTGGATGTTTTTTGTAATTATGAATGGCCTGGTAATATCAGAGAATTAAAGAATATTTTAGAAAAAATGCTGATCATGTCAGAAAGCAGTGAACTCACACTTTCTGATATCCCGGAATATCTTTCTTCAAAAATGAAAGCTCCCGTAAAAAAAGTGGTGTCTGTTCCTTCCTCTTCGCAGGAAGAAGAACATATTATTTCTGTACTCAGTAAATATAACGGAAACCTCTCTCAGGCAGCACGGGAACTTCAGCTCTCACGAAGTACTCTTTATCGTCGGATTGAAAAATTAGGTCTTGAAATGGAATTCCATATTACCAAAAGATCCTGAGCAAAAAAGATTCTGCATTTACTATTTCTGCAGTTATCATCTGATTATATTTTAAATTTTCAGAATAATTAGTTAGTCTAAACTTATCAGGTTGTATTGTTCGGAAAATTATGCATTTTTTCACTGGATTTTTTTTATCAGGTATGCTACTATCATCAGAAACATATAAACCTTTTATTTATTTTGGGGGAATTTGAAATTATGATAAAATTTTTATCCCGATTTTTTATTACAGACCGGACCAATTACCAGGATCCTCAGGTTCGCCGTTCCTATGGTGTCCTCTGCGGAGCTGTGGGAATCTTCCTTAATATCCTGCTCTTTGCCGGAAAATGGACTGCCGGATTCCTAAGTGGTTCCATTGCCATCACAGCAGATGCCTTCAACAACTTATCCGATGCAGGTTCCTCTGTGATCTCACTTGTAGGCTTCAAGCTTTCCGGACAGGATCCTGCCCGTGAACATCCATTTGGCCATGGACGGATGGAGTATATTGCAGGACTTTTTGTTTCTGTTGCCATCCTTCTCATGGGATTTGAACTTCTCAAAAGTTCTGTGGAAAAAATCCTTCATCCCGAACCCGTGGACAGCAGTGTTCTCACTGTAACCATCCTGATCGTTTCCATCCTGGTAAAGCTTTACATGCTCTTTTATAACAGCCGTATTGGCAAAAAGATTGACAGTGGTACCATGCAGGCCACTGCCACTGACAGCTTAAGCGACGTGGTCGCCACCTCCCTGGTTCTGGCAGCCACCATTATCAGTCATTTTACCGCTCTTAATCTGGACGGATGGTTCGGTGTGCTGGTGGGTATCTTTATTTTTTATACAGGCATCACAACCATGCAGGATACCATAAACCCTCTTCTTGGACAGCCGCCCAAAAAAGAGCTGGTAGATAAGATCCGCGAGATCGTTACCTCTGACTCTTCTGTTTTTGGCATCCATGATCTGATCGTTCACGATTATGGTCCGGGAAGGCTGATGATCTCACTTCATGCCGAAGTTCCTGCAACCGGTAATCTTGTAGAAACCCATAATGAGATCGACCGTATTGAACAGAAGCTCCAGCAGAAGCTGAACTGTACCGCTACCATCCACATTGACCCGGTGGTTACAGATAATGCAGAAGTCCAGCGCCTCCACATGCTTGCCATCACTGCTGCGCAGAATGTCAATCCCACTTTAAGTATCCACGATTTCCGTATGGTACAGGGTTCCTCCTGCTCCAATGTGATCTTTGACCTTCTGATCCCCTATGATCTGAAATCCACCAATGTGGAGATCGTCAATTCCGTAAAAAAAGAGTTCCACCGCCTTGCAGGAAACTCTTATCACCCCATTATCCAGGTTGACCGGGGATACTGCTGATATCCCCTGTGGAGACCTTCGGATACTCTCCGTAAATCAAAAGGACACCCGATCTGTGTGATGATCACAGACCGGGTGTTTTTTATACAGATATCAGCGTCAAAAACCCTGCAGCCGTTGTTTTTCCTCTGATATCATTCCATATATTCAATTCCCATCAATGTCAATCCCTGTGCAGGTGCTGTAGGTCCTGCGGCACTGCGGTCACAGGCTTTTAAGATGGATTCCATCCGCTCCGGCGGATACTGTCCGTTACCGATTTCAATAAGCGTTCCGGAAATGATCCTTACCATATTGTAAAGGAACCCTGTTCCGGAAACCCTGATGGTCACAATATCTCCATCCCTCCACACGTCCATCCCTGTGACTGTACGGATGGTGGTCCTGACCTGTGCTCCTGATCCGCAGAAGCTGGCAAAATCATGTCTTCCGATCAGATAGGAGGTAGCCTCACGCATTTTATCCACATCCAGCTTATAGTGATAAAAATAAGTATACAGACGCTCTGTAGGAACCGGAAACTTCCTGTTCAGGATCCTGTATTCATATGTTTTCTCACTGTCACAGTACCTGGGATGAAAATCCGGATCAACTTCCTCGGAAAGCTGGATACGGATGTCATCCGGCAGCCTCTGGTTCAGCGCATAGGAAAACTTTTCCCCGGGAATCCTGGACTCAGTGTCAAAAACTGCCACATTTCCCATGGAATGTACCCCTGCATCTGTACGGCTGGCACCGATCGTCTCGATTTTTTCCCCAAGAAGCTCTGAAAGGGTATCATTGAGAACTCCCTGTATGGTGATCCCGTTTGGCTGAACCTGCCATCCGGAATAATTGGTGCCGTCATAGGCAACCACAAGTCCTACTCTTTTCATTTGATTTTAACCTCTCTCTTTTAACAGGAATCTTTCTTCTACAGTCCCACTACACGGAATACAACTGCGATTCCCAGATAAACTGCCAGAATCCCATATGCCATATAATCCCTGCGTTCATAATGCAGAGGCTTCATCTGTGTCCTGTGATCTCCTCCATGATAGCATCTTGCCTCCATTGCCATGGCAAGGTCATTGGCACGGCGGAACGCAGAGATAAACAGAGGTACAAGAAGAGGTACCATGTTCTTTGCCTTCTGGATCAGATTTCCGTTCTCAAAATCTGCGCCTCTGGCAATCTGTGCCTTCATGATCTTATCCGTCTCCTCCAGAAGGATGGGGATAAAACGAAGAGCAATGGACATCATCATGGAAATCTCATGAACCGGAACATGGATTCTGTTTAACGGACGCATAATGCGCTCCAGTCCGTCTGTAAGCTGATTGGGGGTGGTAGTTAAAGTCATCACAGAAGAACCGATCACAAGATACACCAGACGGATCGCCATTCTTCCTGCAAGGATCAGACCTTCCTTTGTCACCTTCAGGATTCCCCATTTCCACAGGATCTCACCAGGCGTCAGGAAAATATTAAATACCACCGTGATCATAAGGATCATAAATATGGCTTTCAGTCCCTTGAACATAAACTTCACAGGAACTTTGGAAAGCCCGATCATTGTTACCAGAAATACCGTAGCTACCGCATATCCCGGAAATGTGTGAAATATAAACACAGAAATCAGAAATGCCAGGGTTCCCAGGAACTTGGTTCGCGGGTCCAGCCTGTGAAGAATGGATTTTGCCGGATAATACTGGCCAAGAGTGATATCACGTATCATAACTCTTTACCTCCTTCCGGTGTTTTCTTCTGTGCGAGAGCCTTAAGGATGCTCTCCTTTGCCTCCTCCACAGTGGTTGCATCCCCGTCTACATTCAGTCCATGTTCTTTCAGCGCATGCATAATATAGGTGATCTGCGGAGCCGCAAGGCCCATTGCCTCAAGTTCCTTATAATGGGCAAAAACTTTCTTTGGCACATCATCAAAAACTGCTTCTCCGTGGTTCATAACGATCAGACGCTCCACATATTTGGCAATATCCTCCATACTGTGGGAAACCAGCACAATGGTAATTCCTCTCATTTTATGAAGTTCTGCGATCTGATCCAGGATATCATCCCTTCCCTTGGGGTCAAGTCCTGCAGTAGGCTCATCCAGGATCAGGATCTTCGGATTCATGGCAAGGACACCGGCAATAGCCACACGCTTCTTCTGGCCCCCTGAAAGTTCAAAAGGAGATTTGGAAAAATTCTTCTCCTTTACTCCCACCTGGATCAGTGCCTGTCTTGCCTCTTTTTCTGCTTCTTCTCTTGTTTTTCCCTGGTTCATTGGACCAAAGCACACATCTGAGAGCACATCGTTTTCAAAAAGCTGATGCTCCGGATACTGGAACACAAGTCCTACCTGGCTTCTTAAACCGCGCCGGTCGTATTTCTCATCCCACACATCCTCTCCGTTATAAAGCACCTGGCCGGATGTGGGCTGTACCAGTGCGTTGAGGTGCTGGATCAAAGTAGATTTTCCGCTTCCTGTGTGTCCGATGATTCCGATAAACTGTCCGTCAGGGATCGTCAGGCTTATATCCTTCAGCGCATGGGTCTCATAAGCTGTCCCGGGGCTGTAGGTATAGGTTACATTTTTTAATTCGATTGACATAATACGCTCACCAGCTCCTCTGTAGTCAGTATTCCATCCGGGATATCCACGCCGGACTTCTTCAGTTCATGGGCAAGAAGAGTTACCTGCGGCACATCAAGCCCGTACCTTTTGAGGGTATCCACCTGTGAAAAAATCTCTTTTGGATTTCCCTGCATGACAACATTGCCGCTGTCCATAACGTACACATGATCCGCATGGATCACCTCTTCCATATAATGAGTGATCAGGATCACTGTCACCTTTTCCCTTTTGTTCAGCTCCCTGACAGCCTTTAATACCTCTTTTCTTCCGTTTGGATCCAGCATGGCGGTAGGCTCATCCAGAATGATGCACTTCGGCCTCATAGCCATGACCCCGGCTATGGCCACACGCTGTTTCTGGCCTCCGGAAAGCTTGTTTGGTGACTGATAACGGTAAGCTGTCATCTCCACCTTTTCCAGGCTGTCATCTACACGTTTCCAGATATCATCTGTGGGGATTCCCATATTTTCAGGGCCAAATCCCACATCCTCCTCCACAACAGTTCCAATGATCTGGTTGTCCGGATTCTGAAAAACCATTCCCGCCTTCTGGCGGACTTTCCACAGTTCTGCCTCTCTGGAGGTATCGATCCCATCCACCCAGAGGGTTCCCTCTGTGGGGATCAGTAATGCATTGAGATGTTTTGCAAGAGTGGATTTCCCGGAACCGTTATGCCCCAGGATCGCCACGAATTCTCCAGCTTCAATGTCCAGGTTCACATCATTGACTGCGCGCTGCATATCTACCACATTGCCGTCGTCATCATATCTCTGATAGTCAAATCCCAGCTTGAGTGCTTTGATAATTCCCATCTTAGTTCTCTCCTGAATTCTCTGTAGCTGCCTCGTCTCCAACGCCGGTCAGCTCTTCCATAAGCTCCCATATCTCTTCTCTGCCCTGTTTGGTTTCCGCTGAAAAAGGAATGACCTTTCCACCTTTGGGAAGTCCCAGACTTTCCCTGATGATCTTTACATTTTTCTGTACCTGGCTTCTTTTCAGCTTGTCAAGCTTGGTGGCAATGATCACCGGCTCATATCCATTATGGCAGATCCAGTCATACATCTGCTTATCATTGGCAGACGGCGCATGACGGATATCCACAAGAAGAAAAACAGCTTTGAGATCCTTGGAATTGTGGAGATATCTCTCGATGAGTTTCCCCCATTTCTCTTTCTCAGAAGCAGATACCTTGGCAAAACCATAGCCGGGCAGATCTACGAGATACATTAATTCATTGATATTGTAAAAATTGATAGTCTGCGTCTTACCCGGCTGTGCACTGGTACGTGCCAGAGCCTTACGGTTCATCAGACCATTTATCAGGGAGGATTTCCCCACGTTTGATTTCCCCGCAAAAGCCACCTCAGGCCTTCCCGTATCCGGAAGCTTGCTTGTAACTCCGCAGACAATATCCAGCGATACATTTTTGATTACCATTCGTCAGTTTCCTCCCTTAATGCTTTTCTCCCAGAGGCCCTGTCCCGAAAAAGCCGGGGCAGGGTCTCTGAAAATTTTATTCCTTTGAAAATGCTTCTTCAAGCACATCCTTCATTGTCTCCACAAAACGGATATCAAGGCCCTTCAGGATCTCTTTTTCCATTTCTTCTATGTCCGGACGGTTCTGTGCCGGAACCAGGACTTCTTTGATTCCTGCATACCTGGCAGCAAGAAGCTTCTCCTTCAGGCCTCCGATCGGAAGCACACGGCCACGAAGTGTGATCTCTCCTGTCATGGCAAGATCAGCGCGTACTGCACGCTCCGTGATCGCAGAAAGCATGGCTGTTGCCATGGTGATTCCTGCTGACGGGCCATCCTTCGGAACTGCTCCCTCCGGAATATGTACATGGATATCGTTCTTCTGAAAAAATTCCGGCCGGATATCATGCTCTTCTGCAACAGACCGGATATAACTGATACCTGCCTGTGCAGATTCCTTCATCACATCTCCAAGCTGTCCTGTAAGAAGCAGCTCGCCCTTTCCCGGCATGATGTTCACCTCGATCTGAAGTGTATCTCCACCAACCTGTGTCCATGCAAGCCCACGGGCAATGCCCACCTCGTCCTTCTGATTGGCCATGAGATAACTATATCTCTCCTTACCAAGAAATGCTGAGAGGTTCCTTGATGTGACAACTACTTTATCTTTGCCATCTTCCATGATGGCGCGTGCTGTCTTGCGGCAGATCCGTCCAATGGTACGCTCCAGAGAACGTACCCCTGCCTCTCTGGTGTAATTATTGATAAGTTTGCCAAGAGCAGCCGGCTGGATCACCAGGCTGCCTTCCGGAATACCGTTGACCTCCATCTGTTTGGGGATCAGATGCTCCCTGGCAATATGCTCTTTCTCATTCTCTGTGTAACCCGGGATCTCCATAACCTCCATACGGTCAAGAAGAGGCCTTGGGATTCCCTGCACATCATTGGCAGTTGCAATAAACAGAACTTCTGAAAGATCCTGTGGGATCTCCACATAATGATCGTTGAATTTACTGTTCTGTTCCGGATCAAGTACCTCCAGAAGTGCTGCGGAGGTATCCCCCTTATAATCACTGCTGGTCTTGTCGATCTCATCAAGAAGCAGCAGCGGATTGCTCACACCTGCCTCTTTTAACGCTACTGTGATCCTTCCCGGCATAGCTCCCACATAAGTCTTTCTGTGTCCGCGGATCTCAGCTTCATCCCGCACACCGCCAAGGCAGATACGCACGTATTTTTTGTTCAGTGCCTCTGCAACAGATCGGGCAATGGAAGTTTTACCTGTTCCCGGAGGGCCTACAAGGCAAAGGATTGGGCTTTTTCCCTTGTTTGTAAGTTTGCGCACTGCAAGAAATTCCATGATGCGCTCTTTTACATCCTTAAGTCCGTAGTGTCCTTCCTCAAGAATTTCCCAGGCTGCCTTAAGATCTGTGGAATCCTCACTTTTTCTGTTCCAGGGAAGTTCCAGCACTGTCTCAAGATATCCTCTCTGTACAGTTGCCTCTGCCGCACTGGCTGCCATTCCCTTAAAGCGGCTGATCTCCTTGGAAATCTTTTCCTTTACGGAATCGGAGGCATCAAGCTCATCAAGCTTCCTGCGGAACTCCTCAATATCATCTGCGGTGTTATCCTCTCCAAGCTCCTCCCGGATCATCTTAAGCTGTTCTCTTAAGATGTATTCACGCTGATTCTTGTCAATACGGGCTTTTACCTTGCGCTGAAGATCTCTGGTGATCTTTAATACCTCGATCTCGCTTCCCAGAAAAGCTCCCAGAAGCTCATATCTGTCCTGAAGGGTTACTGCCTCCAGGAATTTCTGTCTGTTCTGGTATGTGAGAGGAATATTCACTGCGATCTGATCTATTGTTTCCCCTACATCTTCGATATTAAGAAGCTGTGTCACAAGATCCTTGCTGATCTTGCCGTTCTCCATACAATATCTGTGGAAAAGTTCCCGGATGCTGCGCAGCATGGCATCTTTCACAGGCTGCGGATAGTCCTCTTCCCCCTCAAACCCTGCACACTGTGCCTGAAGGTAAGGTTCTTCCAGCTCAAGGCTTAAGATCTCTGCCCGCTCCAGTCCCTCCACCAGAACACGGTAAAGGTTCTGAGGAAGCTTCACCACCTGTTTGATATAGGCGATGGTTCCTGTGGTATAAAGGTCCGTAAGTCCCGGATTCTCTTCCTCTGGATCTTTCTGTGTAATAAGAAAAACCTTCTGGTCGTGGAGCATGGCTGCTTCAACAGCCCTCACCGACCGTTCTCTGCTCACATCAAAGTGCATGATCATGCCGGGAAGGACGGTTGTCCCTCTCAGTGCGATCGCTGGCATTATGCTGACCTGATTCGTCATTTATGTCATTCCCTTCATCAAGCTGTTTCCGGTTTTCCTTTTTTTCTGGAATGGGCGGTTCTGTGTCCTGATGATTTCTTTGCAGGCGCAGACGCCTCCCCGTGAACAATCTCCGGTTCTCCGGTTCCCTCCACAGCGTCTTTTGTGATAATACATTTTCTTATGGTGTCATCTGACGGAGTTCTGTACATAAGATCCATCAATGTGCTTTCCATGATGGAACGGAGTCCTCTGGCACCTGTTTTTCTTTCAAGGGATTTCCTTGCAACACTCTCCAGGGCATCCTCCTCAAAATCAAGCTCCACACCGTCAAGCTCAAAAAGCTTGTAGTACTGCTTTGTAAGTGCATTCTTCGGCTCCTTAAGGATACGGATCAGTGCCTGCTCATCCAGGGCATCCAGTGTTACCACAACCGGAACACGTCCGATAAACTCAGGGATCAGTCCGAATTTGATAAAGTCTTCCGGCATAACGTCCTTGATGACCTCACCTACATTTCTCTCCTCGTTGGCAGATACGTCCGCACCAAATCCAATAGACTTGGTACTCTCTCTTGCCTCGATGATCTTCTCAAGTCCGTCAAAAGCACCGCCGCAGATAAAGAGAATATTGGTAGTGTCGATCTGGATAAACTCCTGATGGGGATGCTTTCTGCCACCCTGTGGCGGAACATTTGCAACAGTTCCCTCCAGGATCTTAAGAAGTGCCTGCTGTACACCTTCTCCGGATACATCTCTGGTGATGGAAGTATTCTCGGATTTTCTGGTGATCTTATCGATCTCATCGATGTAGATGATACCGTACTGGGCACGCTCAATGTCATAGTCTGCTGCCTGAATGATCTTGAGAAGGATATTCTCAACATCCTCACCTACATAGCCCGCCTCAGTAAGAGTGGTGGCATCTGCAATGGCAAAAGGAACATTCAGAAGTCTCGCAAGTGTCTGTGCAAGAAGAGTCTTACCGGAACCTGTCGGGCCAAGCATCAGGATATTACTTTTCTGAAGCTCAACATCAAGGTTCCTGGACGCGGTGATTCTCTTGTAATGATTGTACACAGCAACGGAAAGTGCCTTTTTTGCATCATCCTGTCCGATAACATACTCATCCAGGATCCCATGAATCTCCTCCGGTTTCAGAAGGTTGATACCAGATGCATAATCCTCTTCCTGATCATACATATGGAATTCTTCCTCCATGATCTCAGAACAGATATTGACACACTCATCACAAATAAATGCTCCATCCGGACCGGCGATCAGCTTGCGCACCTGATCCTCAGTCTTATGGCAAAAGGAGCATCTCACCTTTCCTGCTTTTATTTTATCTGCCATAAATTTGTCGTTTCCTTTCTAAATTTCAATATCCTGTTATAGCGGTTAAAGCGGATATCCTGTTCTGTTCCGCTTCGCTACAAACACATGAACGCTATAAGCAAGATAAGACCCCTGTGTTTTTACAGGAGTCTTGTCTTACGCATTATTTATGAATCACAACACCATCGATCAGTCCATATGCCTTGGCTTCTTCAGCAGTCATATAGTTATCACGGTCAGTATCACGCTCCACAACTTCAAGAGGCTGTCCGGTATTCTGTGCAAGGATCTCATTCAGCTTCTTCTTGGTTTTTGCGATCTGGTCAGCTACGATCTGGATCTCTGTAGCCTGCCCCTGGGCACCGCCTGATGGCTGGTGAATCATAATTGTTGAATTAGGTAATGCATATCTCTTGCCCTTGGCACCTGCTGACAGGAGGAAAGCTCCCATGCTGGCTGCCATTCCAAGGCAGATGGTAGATACATCACATTTAATATACTGCATGGTATCATAGATAGCCATTCCCGCGGTTACGGAACCACCGGGGCTGTTAATATAAAGCTGGATATCCTTGCCCGGATCTTCAGCTTCCAGGAAGAGAAGCTGTGCAACGATCACGCTTGCGCTTACATCGTTTACCTCTTCCCCAAGGAAAATGATTCTGTCCTTCAGAAGCCTTGAATAGATGTCATAGCTTCTCTCTCCTCTGCTGGTCTGCTCAATGACGTAAGGTACTAAACTCATTTTGCCCTCCATTTCCGAGGTATATTATGCCTCTACCGCTGCATCAGCAACTAATGTTACGGCTTTCTGTACTGCCATATCTTTCTTCATCTGCTCCATCTCGTTCTCACCGATGAGCTCTTTCAGTTTGTCAGCCTCCATCTTGTACATCTCTGCCATCTTGGAGATCTCCTCGTTAACCTCATCCTCTGTTGGCTGGATATTCTCTACCTCAGCGATCTTCTCAAGAACAAGTCTTGTCTGGATTCTCTTAAGAGCCTGTGGCTTCATGTCTTCCATCATCTTCTCAGCGCTCTGGCCTGTGAACTGGAAGTACTGCTCCATGGAAAGACCCTGGGACTGCATTCTTCTTGCGAAATCATCCATCATCTGACGGCACTGTGTATCGATCATTGCCTCCGGGATCTCCATCTGTGCATTCTCAATAACCTTATCTACTGCTGCATCCTCTTTTGCACGGCGTGCATCCTCAGCTTTCTTCTCGCCAAGTGTTGTCTTAACGCTTGCCTTGTACTCAGCCAGTGTATCAAACTCAGATACATCCTTAGCGAAGTCATCATCAAGCTCCGGAAGCTCTTTTGCTTCGATCTTCTTAACGTCGCACTGGAATACTGCTTCTTTGCCTGCAAGCTCTTTTGCCTGGTACTCTTCCGGGAATGTAACCTTAACCTCTACATGGTCACCTGTATTGGCACCAACAAGCTGCTCCTCAAATCCAGGGATAAATGTGTTGGATCCAAGTGTAAGCGGGTAGTCTGTTCCCTTTCCGCCCTCAAATGCTGTTCCGTCAACAAATCCCTCGAAGTCGATCGTTGCTGTATCGCCGTTCTGTGCTGCACGGTCCTCAACTGTGATAGTTCTGGAGTTCTTCTCCTGCTCTTTCTTAAGCTCTGCCTCAACTTCCTCATCTGTAACCTCTGTCTCAGACTTCGGAACCTCAAGACCCTTGTAATCTCCAAGTGTTACCTCTGGCTTGGTAGCAACCTCTGCTGTGAAGATAAGTGCTTTGCCAGGCTCAACCTGTGTCATGTCGATCTTAGGCTGGGAAACGATCTCAAGATCACACTCTGCAAGAGCTTTGCTGTAGTGTTCCGGGATCAGGGCGTTAACTGCATCCTCAAGGAAGATTCCCTTACCGTACATCTGCTCGATCATCTTTCTCGGAGCTTTGCCTTTACGGAATCCCGGAATGGAGATTCTGCCTTTAGCTTTCTGATATGCGTTCTGCATTGCCTTGTCAAGATCCTCAGCGGAAACCTCGATTGTAAGCTTTGCCATGTTCTTCTCTAATTTCTCAACCTGTAAACTCATGTTTCTCGTTCCTCCTTAATTATCGGGTAAATTCAACTTATTATTACAGTCGGTATTCTCACCGATCCTGTCACAGCCGGACTACGACAACCGGACTGGGGTAAAATATACCGCAATGCGGGATGTGCAGATTGCCGGAATGATTTTTCAGACACATTCCGGATCAGGCTGTTTATGACTTTTTTCAGTGAAGGATACCGAATTCTCTTCGTCCATCACTGCTGCTATGATAGTTGACACTCGTTTTTTATATATTTACAGTCATTTCAGTAGTATAGCATAAACACTTTAGAAATTCCAGTATTTTTTGGAATATACAACGGATTCCGCGATCTCTTCGGCTTTTTCCCTGCCCTCAAGCTGTCCGATCAGGGAAAGAGCGAAATCAATAGCTGTTCCAAGCCCCCGGCTTGTGGTCACATTGCCGTCTACAGCTACGGAATCAAGGGTTGTCTCTGCTTGTGTAAGCTGCTCCATAACTGACGGGTAAGAAGTCGCCCTTCTTCCATCCAGGAATCCAAGACGCGCAAATACACCCGGTGCTGCGCAGATAGCCGCTACCCTGCCGCCTTTGCTGTAAAAATCCGTGAGAAGCTCTGTGAGAGGCTTATACTCCTCCAAATATTTCGTTCCCGGCATACCCCCCGGAAGCACCAGCATATCCCCATCGGAAAAATCACATTCCCCGAATGTGCGATCAGTGAACATCCTTATGTTATGAGCTGTGATGATCTCTTTTGTTTCCTTAATAGATACAGTCTCGGCCCGGATTCCTGCCCTGCGCATAAGATCTACTACTGTAAGACCTTCAATATCTTCAAATCCGTCTGCCAGAAAAATATAAACCTTACTCATTTTGGCACCTGTCCTTTCATTTTTCGCTGTTTCTATTCTGCTTGTTTTCCCGGGAAAAGTCAAGAAAAATCAATCTGCCCCGGTTGCAAAAAAGCCCGATTTCCAGTACACTGAAAAAAAGCTGCGGAGCGCCTATACGTTTCCGCCAGATTTTCTCAGAAATATCATTGATACAGGAGGATCAACCATGGAAATCGAGCGTAAATTTCTTATTCCAAAGGAGAATCTGCCCACAGATCTTAAAAGCTTCCCCTGCCACCACATTGAACAGGGTTATCTCTGCACCTCACCTGTGGTCCGTATCCGCAGACAGGATGATGACTACTTTCTCACCTATAAATCCAAAGGTCTGATGGCAAGAGAGGAATATAATCTGCCACTGACCCCAGAAGCATACCGGCATCTCAGGCCCAAGGCTGACGGGATTCTTATTTCCAAAGACCGCTATGTTCTCCCGGAAAAAAACGGACTTTTTATTGAACTGGATATTTTTCACGATACCTACGAGGGTGTTTTTCTGGCTGAAGTGGAATTTCCCACTGAAGAAGCTGCCAATGCCTATAATCCACCGGAATGGTTCGGTGAGGATGTAACCTATTCCACAAAATACCATAACAGTACCATGAGCCAGGGCTGGCAGTGATCCCCCGGGAGACTTTCATCCCGTTTACGGATTTTTTGTTGCTTTGAAAAATCTCCACTTGTATTTCCTGTTTACAGTGCTATAATTGGATGTACAGGCAGATATAGTTCATCGGTAGAACATCAGCTTCCCAAGCTGAGGAGGCGGGTTCGACTCCCGTTATCTGCTTTCACAGCCAATGAGGGCACGCCACAGGCGTGTCCTTTTTATATCGGATCACCGTGTCCGTCTGACTACACAATTTTAAGGAGGCTATAAACTATGAAAATCGGATTTATCGGATGTGGAAACATGGGATCTGCCATGATCGGCGGAATCCTTCGCAAAGGGCTCTTTACAAAAGATGAGATCATTGTATCCAACCTTACAGAAGCCGGCAGCAGACGAAGCCGTGAAACACTTGGCGTTGTCACCACCCTGGATAACTGCCAGGTCGTTAAAGAAGCATCGACAGTAGTTCTTGCTGTGAAGCCCCAGTTCTATGAAGAAGTCCTGGAGGAAGTCCGCCCCTTCCTCACACCCGGGCATACCATCATCGGCATCGCTCCTGGCAAAACCCTTGCATGGCTTGAGGAGAAAGCCGGACTTCCTCTTAAAGTCATCCGTTTCATGCCAAACACCCCTGCCCAGGTTGGAGAGGGAATGACTGCCGTGTGCGCCAATGAAAAGGTTTCGGCTCCAGAGCTTGATGAAATCCTTAAGATCACAGACAGTTTCGGCTGCACAGAAGTGATCCCGGAACGTCTTATGGATGCTGCCAGTGCTGTCAGTGGCTGTTCTCCGGCTTATGTATTTATGTTCATCGAAGCAATGGCTGATGCTGCGGTATGCCAGGGTATGCCAAGAGCACAGGCCTATAGATTTGCCTCCCAGGCAGTCCTTGGCAGTGCAAGGATGATGCTTGAGACAGGCCGTCACCCCGGAGATCTGAAAGACATGGTCTGCTCTCCTTCCGGCACCACTATAGAAGGAGTCCGCACCCTGGAAAAGAACGGATTCCGCAGTGCTGTTTTTGAAGCACTTCAGGCTGCCGCAGAAAAAGGTAAAAAATTATAAAAAAACTCCTACGGTATCTCTGCTGCTGTGCCTTATTGACAAAAGGGCACAGCAGTCACAGACTCCGGGGGAGTTTCGTTCATATCTTATTACAGTAATCTGATCAGTTCATTGATATCTTCCATCTTTGTTCCCCAGCTTGTGGCAAATCTTATCACTGTATGGTTTTCATCGTATTTTTCCCAGAAATCAAACGCCACCTTCTCAGCCAGCTCTTCTTTTTTATGGTTTTCAAGTACTACAAACTGCTGATTGGTAGGTGAATCAATAAACAACTGATATCCCTTTTCTACGAGGGCCGCCTTCAGCTTCATGGCTGTGTCAATGGCATTGCGGCTGATTTTTGTGTAAAGCTCGTCAGTAAACAGGGTATCAAACTGGATTCCTGTAAGCCTGCCTTTTGCAAGAAGTGCCCCCTGCTGCTTGATCATGGTCATAAAATGCTTCGGCGCTCCTTTGGGAAATACCACAGCTTCGCCACAAAGTGCCCCTACCTTGGTTCCTCCAATATAAAATACATCGGTATACTCTGCAATATCTTTCAGTGTCACATCGGTATCCTGGCTTACCAGTCCGTATCCAAGCCTTGCTCCGTCCAGGAAAAGGGGCAGTTTATATTCTCTGCACACTGCCGAGATCTCAGAAAGCTCTTTTTTGCTGTAGAGTGTTCCATACTCTGTAGGATGGGATATATATACCATTCCCGGAAATACCATGTGTTCATAACTGGCATCTCCGTAATAAGTCTCCACATAATTCCGTATATCAGCCGCTTTGATCCTGCCGTTCTCCTCCGGCAGCGCCAGAACCTTATGACCTGTATACTCAATAGCCCCTGCCTCATGACAGTTCACATGGCCTGTCCGTGCAGCAAGGACACCCTCATACCTGTTCAGTACAGTGGAAATAACACAGGCATTGGTCTGGGTTCCTCCCACAAGAAAATAGATCTCCGCTTCCGGGCAGCCACAGGCTTTTCGGATCTTATCTTTTGCTGCTTCTGTATATTTATCCGTGCCATATCCGGAAACCTTCTCCATATTGGTTTCTGCAAGTTTCTGAAGAATGGCCGGATGGGCACCTTCACAGTAATCATTTACAAAATATAACATAATGTTCTCTCCTGTTCTCTCTATATAAGAAAAAATCAGATTGCATTTCGCCGTCTGATTTTTCCTGCTTATAAATTTTAAGCCTGCTTTTATATTTTGTCAATCCTGTGACTTTGATCTCACTGTGTATCCCGGAATAATGCTGCAGTTTGAGTAAGATTTGAACTTGCAGGAAATAGCACCTTTGATCTCCTGTTGCAGAAAAAGCATAGTTACATAAGATCGCTCCATATGCTCCATCCGAAGACTGGTCATCCGCACATCTCCGGTCAGATAATCCGGCAGTTCGTCGATCCCTATCAGGGAAATCCTTTCAGGTATTGATATATTTCTCCGTCTCAATGCCCTCATAATACCCACTGACACCTGATAATTTTCCATGATAAACGCATCCGGTAATTCATGGGTATCCAGATATTTCAGCATGTTTTCGCAGACCTCATTAATATTTTTTCCCATAGTGATCATAGAATCTGTCTGCAGTTCCAGATTATTTTTCCTGAGACCCGCCCTGAATCCTGCTCTTCTCTGAAGAAAATTAAAAATTTCCATAGTATTGGCCATATATTTTATATTCCGGCAGCCTCTTTCAACAAGATAATCAACACAATCCCGCGTCCCCTCCATACCTCCGAAGGTAACGCTATGATACTCATTACCCATATCATTGTCATATACAACCATAGGTTTTTTGATCATTTTAAAGGGTTCATACTGATCCGGAAACATCTCTGTTGCATACAGTATCACTCCTGCTACATTGTCAGCGTTTGCTTCCTTTATTGCCCGGTGAACATCCTCTGTATTCGATGGTGTCACATAGGTTAGACCCATAATATATCCCATATTTCTGGATTCCCGTTCAAAAACTGCCAGGCTGTCCGGACACACATCCAGCTCCGGATCTCTGACAACCCTTAGCTTGTTATCTATAAAGATGACCTTGATGATCTTCTGGATTCCCGGTTTCTGTTGATTTTCAGTTTCAATACCTTCCACTTCATCTATATAATCAAAAATCTTCTTCCGCGTCTTTTCGCTGACCCCGGGCTTATCGTTCAAAACCAGGGATACTGTTGCTTTGGAAAGATTCAGATTTCTTGCAATGTCTGCCGCTTTTATTTTCATGATATATCCTCTTTTTTCTTTTTTAGCTTCTTCCATGATTTCAAACTTACTTTTTCACCACCCTTTTTATAGCAAAAAGGAACTACCTTCCGGCAGCCCCATTTTGGTTCCTATTTAGCCTCGCGCAGACGAACAGCCATATATTCTCTTCCGGGCAGCTCGATCCGGAATTTTCCTTTGAATGTACCCTTCTTCTCGATGGTCATGTTCCAGGTATCAATAACCTCTACCTCAAACTCTGTCTCATCATCGATGTAGTAATCACGGAAAGACGGACGCATGAAACTGTAGTAGAAAATATAATATTTTACATTCCGAAGTGTATTATCTACAGTTGCGCCAACTTCATCCCACTGATTTTCCAGAGGACAAAGTCCTGGTGCCGGAGTCTCCTCCATGATCTTCTTAAGGAATTTGAATCTCTCAGGGCTGTCTCCATGAAGCTTGCCGCCATGTGACCACCACAGGATTCCCTCATCATTCATATATGTTTCGCCGTGTCCCGGGTATGCTCCTCGGCAGAAAGCTTCCCAGAAACGTCTTACCATTTCCTGTCCGCTGATATTTCCCCAGCCATGCTGGATATTACCCTCATATGCGATCTCATCAAGAACGATCGGTTTCTTGAAACGTGTTCTCCACTCATTAACCATCTCAGAGGATTTGTAAAGATCCTGTCTCTGGATGCTGCAGTGTGTGATCCACGGTCTTGTGTGATCGTAGAAGCTCCTGCAGTTATGGATGGAACGAAGATGATTGTAAACATCTTTCTCAACAATGATAGATGCATAGCGCTCCCAGTCCTCTGTAGTTTTCTTCGGGAAAAGATCATACTCATTTGCAAGGGACCACCATACATTTCTGTATGCACTTACTCTGGCAATGAAATATTTCCAGTAGAGATCATCGCACTCTGCACTCATCTCGCTGAATCCCCAGCGGTCGTATGGATGCATAACGATGATGTCAGCCTCAATACCCAGATCTCTTAATTTCATGATACAGTCATCAATGTGCTGGAAATGTTTTACATTGAATCTCTTGTAATCAAAGTTATTTCCCTCTGCTTTTCCGCAGTACTGAAGGAAGTTATCGGATGTAAGCACGGAGCTGTCCATGGGAGTTCCCTCATATGGATAACTGATCGGCTCATTCAGGTTATAGTCATAGTGTTTCGGGAATACACAGAAACGGATCTTGTTAAATGCGCTGTCTGCCAGTGTCTCAAGAGTCTGTTTCTGGAGTTCCTCACTCTGGAGATCCCATACATAACAGGTTGTTCCAATAGAATAGTATGGTTTTCCATCTTCATATGCCATATGGTAGGTGTAGGATACACGAACCGGTCCGTGATTGCCCTCTGCAGCCGGAGTTACATGGAAAGCACCTGTGTAAACCTCGTCAGAAAAGCTTCCCTTAACCTCGAACGTATAATCTCCCTCAAAGGATGGCATGAAACGCACGCGGTAGATCCCGTCTCCGTCATAAAAACCGTCAACGGTCTTGGTCTCTTCTTTGCCCTTGAAAGTTCCCTGGATATCATAGTCAGTAAATGGGTTGCCGTCAGATTTTCCTGGCATTTCAACCTCAAAGGTTCCCCATTTCTCTACAGATTCTGTATATTTGCAAGTACTCATATTTTGTCCTCTTTCTTTCTGTTAGATTATCAGGATTTAACTGCTCCTGCCATACCTTCAACAAAGTATCTCTGGAAGATCAGGTATACCACCATAACCGGGATAACGGATACCAGCACACCTGCACAGAGGTAACCATAATCTGTTCCGTGCTCACCTACGAATGTCATGATACCAACAGGTACTGTCTTCATAGACTTATCGTTGATGATAACGCTGGCAAGAAGATACTCATTCCATGTGGAAAGGAAGTCTGTGATAAACAGTGTTGCAATTGCCGGTTTTGCGATCGGCAGGATGATCCTTGAGAAAAGCTGCCATTTGTTACATCCGTCAATATAAGCAGCCTCATCAATATCCTTCGGTATGCCCAGCATAAAGCCTCGCATGATCAGGATACAGTAGGAAATACCGAAACCGATATATACATAAAACAGACCGAAGTATGTATTCAGAAGGTTCAGTTTGCTGTAAATGATGTTGATCGGTACAAGTGCAGTCTGCATCGGAAGCATCATACCAATAAGGAAGAATACGAAGATTCCCACACGATGCTTGATGTTCAGTCTTGTAAGTGCGAAGGATGCCATAGCTCCCACGAAAATTCCAAGAGGTACCTTCAGGCAGGAAATAATAAGGTCATTCTTCATGTAAGTAAACAGGTTACCTTTTGTCATGGCGTTTGTGAAGTTGTCCCACGCGATCTCTGCCGGAAGCTGGAACAAGCTCAGGCCGCTCATGAAGTCTTTTTTATGTTTCAGGGCTGTTGCTACAAGTGTAAAGATCGGCACGATCCAGATCAATGCCAGAACGATCAGAAGCACATACAACAGCACTTTTTTTGTGATCTTTTTAGTTTTACCGTCCATTGTGTGCACCTCCTACTTTTCTTTTGCTGTAAAGGAAACATACGGAATGATTACCACAAGCATCATAACTACCATGATGCAGGCAACTGCAGTTCCCATACCTACGTTATTATACTGGAATGTCTGAGAATACATATAAGTTGCAAGAACCTGTGTGGAGTTGTTGGGGCCACCGCCTGTAAGACCCTGTACAACATCGTAAACCTTCATAGCTGCTACGATCAGTGTTGCAAGAACCATAACAAATGTCTCTTTCATAAGAGGTACTGTAACGCTGAAGAATTTGCGGACAGGACCTGCTCCATCGATAGTTGCCGCCTCAAGGACATCCGGTGATACAGACTGAAGACCTGCCAGGAAAAGGATCATCGGCTGGCCGATTCCCTGCCATAATGCTGCTGCGAAAATTGCATACAGGCTGACCTTCGGATCAGAGATCCATGTCTGTTTGAAATTGATTCCAAGTACTTTGAAAAACTGATTGATGAATCCGATATTCGGATTGTAGATCCATCTCCAGATGATCGCTACTGCGATCGGTGCGATTACACATGGGAAATAGAAAAATGCACGGAATACTGTACGTCCACGGAACTGCTTGTTAAGAATAACTGCAAATCCAAGAGAAACTGTCATTAAAAGTACGATCGTAAGTACGATCCAGATCAGGTTATTCTTTAACGCGATCATGAAAACATCATCATTCGTAAAAAGATTGATGTAGTTTCCTAATCCTACAAATTCCTTCTCAGCAACACCGTTCCATTTAAACAAGCTGATAAACAGTGAATAAAATACCGGTACTACAATAACGGAAAGGTAGATGACCGCAGCAGGTATAAGAAATGCATACGCGCTGAATTCAAATTTGCTTTTTTTCTTCATTCCGGATTATCTCCTCTCTTATTTAAAAGGCGGCTAAAGCCCGCGCCCCAGCCGCCTCCATTATACTTTTAAGATTATTTAGCCTGATATTCCTCGATTGCTTTCTGGATATTAGATGCTGCTTCCTCCGGTGTCATCTCACCGTTGGCAACTGCATCCTGTGCGCTGAAGAGAACGTCTGCAACCTCTGTCGGGAATGCCTGGTCAGTGATTGTGAATGTTCCGTTTGTATTGGATGTCTCAAGCATACCATCTACGTTAACCTGATCAGCAGGAGCTTTCTCGCCCTGTTTTGGAAGCGGAAGGTTGTAGTACTCTCCATACTGTTCAACGCTCTCGTTGCTGTAGTAGTAATCCATGAATTTCACACATGCATCAAGCTCTTCATCAGAGAGGTTCTTGTTGAACTGTGTCATCTCTGCGAAAGAAGACATACGGTTGTCGCCACCTGACGGGAAAGCAAATACGCCATAGTCGTTAGGATCAAGATCATTCTGAATAAAGGTTCCATCATACCACTGTCCCTGAAGGTCCATTGCACACTCTCCGGAACCCATTGCCATGATCGTATCATTCGGGTCAAGGGTAAGGAATCCATCCGGGAAGTATCCGGCGTCAACCCACTCTTTATATTTCTCAAATGCCTGGATAACAGCGTCGCAATCCCAGCTCTCATCGAATGTGTTCAGCTTGTCATGAAGCTCTGCGCCTGCATAGTGCTCAACAAGAAGCTCCAGCCATCTCATTACATGCCATCCGTTAAGTCCTGCTGTATCCATTGGTGTGATTCCGTTATCTTTCAGAGTCTTAAGAGCTGCCTCGAACTCATCGAATGTTGTCGGAACTTCGATTCCGCAGTCCTCAAAGATCTGTTTGTTGTAGTAAACACCAAGTGCATTGTAGCTTGTCGGATATCCGGAAAGCTTGTCATTGAATGTACAGAGATTTAAAGCTGCCTCTGTAAATGTATCATTCCAGCCGTTATCCTTAGCGTACTGTGTAAGATCATATGTCTTATCATTATCTACATAGAAGCTTCCAAGGCTGCCGCCCCAGTTAAACCACATGCTTGGAAGTGTATCAGAAGAAGCTGCAACCTTGCAGGCATCCTTGATTCCATCTGTGTCATAGAAAGAAGCTGTTACCTTGATATCCGGGTTTGCCTCGTTGAATGCCTCTACGATCGGCTCAACTGCATTCTGTCTGGTGCTCAGTGTCCAGAATGAAACTTCTGTTGCTGCGCTTACAGATGATGCCATTCCAAATACCATTGTTGCTGCAAGTGCTGTCGCCATTACTTTTTTGAATTTCATGTTACGTCCTCCTTTAAACTTTTGTTAACTCATTGTTTAACATCGTTCGCTTTCGATGTACTAATATTATCATGGCGTTTAGTATTATTCAACCATTTTTCACGCTTTCTCTATTTATTATAATTTTTATTCTCTTTTTTTAGTTATTTTTCACAGCACAATAGACGTCGTGTAGTTTAATTTGTTTAATTATTCTTGTGTTTATATAAAATTTATATAAACACTCTATTAATATTTTTATGTTTTCTCGTTTATATTCCTGTTTTTTGTACAGATATTTTTATTTTATGTCTGTTTTTTTTATTTTTTCTTCTGTCAAAAAAAGATCCGGAAAAAGTTTACTAAACACTTTTTCCGGATCTTTAAACAACTATCTTTTATTTTTTATATGCCTGTTCCGCATATCTGACTGTTACAAGTTTATTGTAATCGGTACGTTTTTTAAGCTCCCCTGCATCTTCCAGGATATCCTGAAGAAGCTCAAAGCTGTCTTTCTCAAAGATCAGGTTTTCTTTCCAGGTGTCCTGGTCATAATAACGCTTTACGATAATGGTAATTGTTTCAAGATCTGTTTCCTTGAACTGGGGTGCGATCACCTCTGCGATCTCCTCCGGAGTATGGCTCTGCACATAGTCCATACCCTTCTGAAGTGCACTGGTAAATTTCCGGATGATCTCAGGATTTTCTTTCATATAACTGATCTTTGCACTGTAGGATGTGTAAGGCACATATCCAGATGCTTCGCCAAGAGATGCTACCACATAGCCTGCACCTTCTTTTTCCAGAATGGTCGCAGATGGTTCGAATTCTACTGTATATGCCGCCGAATCATCACTGGTAAAAGCTGCTGCTGTGGAACCGAAATCAATACTCTGATCAATAGTCAGATCCTTCTGAGGGTCTATACCGTTTTTTTTCAGAATATATTCAAATACCATTTCCGGCATGCCGCCTTTTCGTCCCCCAAGAACTTTTTTGCCTTTCAGATCCTCCCATTTAAAATCCGGCATCTTTTCTCTCGCCACAAG
>CAKROW010000022.1 GCA_934373235.1 uncultured Blautia sp.
TATCATAACTGTACACACCTGTGTTCTCAAAAGTCAGTGTAACAGACTTGGCAGCATATGCCTTATATCCCATATTTACAAGAAAATTGTGCTTTCCGCTGTATCCGTTATACCGGTCTGTATAAATCCGGATATCTTTTGTGACAGTTCCAAGGCTGGCCTTTATGGCTCCCTCCTGGCTTTCTTTCCAGTATCTCCAGTTACTGTCCTCATCCCGTACACTGTTCTTCTCATATTCTGTCATCTTCTCCCATTTGTTTTTGCTGATACGCTGAAGCGGGGAAAGGGCATCATAATCCAGATTTTCAGCCACAAGATAGACCTCACTGTTTTTGATCCCGTTAAATTCTACAGTTACCCTGGCATTTTCTTTATTTACAATGATCTTTCCGTCCTTTATGGTACATCCGCTTTCTGCCTCAAGATGGAATGAGGGCTCATAATCATTAAAAGACGTCCTGGTTTCTTCAAGGGAACTGTTTTCCACCACCGCGCCCTGCAAAAGAGCCTGCTGTTTCTGCACAGCAGTCATTTTCTGATATATCTCCTCCGGAATCCAGGAATCATAGGTATATCCGAAAGGAAGAGAATCTTTATTTTCGTAGGCTGTATATTTTTTGCCATTTTGGGTGGCAGTTCCTGCTTTCTCTGTGTATCCATATGGAAGATAACTGTACCCTGCCCCCTTCACAACAAAATATTTAACTGCTGCCAGACGTTCCAGGATCGTCCTGCCGTCCAGATTATCGTAATGATGTTCTTTTGGTGCATTCAGATACAGCTCCTCAAAAAAATGACTGATATAGCCATTGGCAACACTGAAATAATAAGAGGTGCTGTTTGTTCCCATATACATGGATGTATTGTCATAGGCCAGCGCATCGTACTGGTCATAACGGTACGAGCTGTCGTTATCTGTTGCAAGCACTGCCTTATCCACCCCGGACTGCAGCTTGTCCATGGCTTCACCCTTCTCTGCAAATTCTGACAGATAATTCTTCTCATAGGAATACTGATAGGACACACCCAGGGTGATACTTACCACAAGTACTCCTGCAAGCATGTAACACATGTATTTTCCCTGAATAAAAATATTCCCATAGGAGACTACAGTGAGCACTGCGATGCACAGAAGCATCACTGCCGCTATATTCCGTTCCGTTCTGGCAGCACTGGAACCAAGAGCCAGTACACAGTAAATAAGCAGCATAACAACAATGCGCCTTTTTTCCCGGATCTCCAGCGTAAAAAGTTCCGGATATGCTTTTACCAGAATATAGGCGATCAGCATACCATAAGCCCAGATCCACCGATTGGATACATAGGAAAATCCGTTTAGCACATGTCCTGCAAAAGGAATAAGCAGAAACAGGTTCATAAGAAGAAATCCCAACTTCAGTCCTGTATATTTCTTCTTTTTCGCGAAAATCACAAACACGCCAGCCATGGCAACTGCCGAATAACCTGCAACGCCCCACTGGATCATATTTTCTCCGATCAGGCATCCCAGATATTTCTCATAATAAATATGGTCATAAAGCAAAGGCACATAATTCCTGGCCTGAAATCTCTCTGTACCAAACAAACTCGTGATAACCGGCAGAAAGATCAGGGAAGCGATCATCACCGCCACTGTGGAATAGCCGGCAAATTTCAGAAGCCATCTGAAAATCTCTTTCAGCGTGGTCTTTCCGAAAATCTCGAAATACCGGAAAATGGCGTACAATACCATAAAAATACCGATCATATAAAAGAAATAGAAATTGGACATGGCAGCAACTGCCACTGCCCAGATAAACAGATGCGGTTTCTTTTTCTGATATATTTTCTCAATTCCCACAAGAACCAGCGGCAGATAGATCATCGGATTGGAAAAATAGGGATGCTTCATTGCAGCATACACAGTCCATCCTGCAAAAATATATACCAGAGTTCCAAGAAATGTAGCCTGTTTGGGATTTTTGCGATAAAAACAGTAATAACTGAATGAAATGCCAGCCAGATATATACGCAGAAAAATCAGTATCTCATAAAGAACTTCCGTATATTTCCGCGGCACAAATACAGAAAATAATGTGAGGGGATCTCCGATCACATAATAATGCAGGGTAGTAAGAATATCTGATCCATACCCGATATGTATATCCCACATAGGCATGGACAGCTTATGTTCCACCAGAAGTGTGTGCAGGACCTTTCTTATATATTCCCCATAATAGGCCAGGGAGTTCACATGCTGCGGGACTCCGTCATGGCTCCATATGAGAGATTTGCCATTCAGATAAAAATATGAGTATATGAACAACGATATAGCTCCGAAAGCGATCGTGTACAAAATATAAAAGTCAGCTTTTCTGAGTTTTTTCATGAACATTCTCCTAAATATGAAAAAGACCTGCGGTGCGTGAAACACCGCAGGCCCTCACCAATAGCTTATATCAGCCAGCACACTGTCTGTATATTAGTCCTCTTTCTTATCTGCTCCATAAAGAGTGATAAGTTTCTGCAGATACTCATATCTAGCCTGAGCCTCAGACTCGTTCTTAGCGAACAGTCTTGCAGCTTTCTCAGGATTCTGACGCTGCAGAGAGTTGTAACGAACCTCACCGTTCAGGAAGTCCATATAGTTCTCCATATCCGGTGTCTTGGAATCAAGGCTGAACTTGTTCTCAGCAGCCGGGTTGAATCTGAAGTTGTGCCAGTATCCGCACTTAACTGCCAGCTCTTCCTCTGTCTGAGCTTTGCTCATACCCTTCTTGATACCATGGTTGATACATGGAGCATAAGCAATGATCAGGGATGGTCCCGGATATGCCTCTGCCTCTGCGATTGCTTTTACAGTCTGGTTGAAGTCAGCACCCATGGAGATCTGTGCTACATATACATAGCCATAGCTCATTGCGATAGATGCCATATCTTTCTTCTTAGTCTCTTTTCCGCCTGCTGCGAACTGAGCGATCGCACCTGTCGGTGTAGATTTGGAAGACTGTCCGCCTGTGTTGGAGTAAACCTCTGTATCGAATACCATAACGTTGATGTCACGTCCGCTTGCGAGAACATGGTCAACACCACCGAATCCGATATCGTAAGCCCATCCGTCACCACCGAAGATCCACTGGGATTTCTTGGAAAGGAAATCTTTCTGTGCAAGGATCTCGTTAGCCTTGTCACATCCGCAAGCCTCAAGAGCTGCAACCAGTTTCTCTGTAGCAGCACCGTTTGTTGCGCCTACAGCGTAAGTATCAAGCCATTCCTGACCTGCTGCCTTAACATCCTCGTTTGTTCCGTTAGCTACAAGATCTTCGATCTTCTCTTTCAGACCGCCACGGATCGCACGCTGTGCAAGAAGCATACCATAACCAAACTCTGCGTTATCCTCGAACAGGGAGTTTGACCATGCAGGACCCTGTCCCTTAGCGTTTGTTGTGTATGGTGTGGATGGTGAAGAGTTACCCCAGATAGAGGAGCATCCTGTAGCATTTGCAATGTACATTCTGTCACCAAAGAGCTGTGTGATCAGCTTAGCATATGGTGTCTCACCACAACCAGCACATGCGCCTGAGAACTCAAGGAGTGGCTGTTTGAACTGGCTTCCCTTTACAGTTGTCTCTTTATATTTAGCGATAACGTCTTCCTTCTGAGGAAGTGTTACACCGTAATCGAAGTATTTCTGCTCTTCTGCGTTAGCTTCAAGCGGAGCCATCTCAAGAGCTTTGTTGCCTTTCTTTCCTGGGCAGACATTTGCACAGGAACCACATCCTGTACAGTCAAGAGCGGATACAGTCATTGTGAATGTATACTCTTTCATTCCTGTAAGCGGAAGTGTCTTGATTCCCTCTGGAGCGTTAGCTGTCTCATCTGCTGTCATGGCAACCGGACGGATTGCAGCATGCGGGCAGACATATGCACAGCGGTTACACTGGATACAGTTGTCCGGAACCCATACAGGAACGTTAACTGCGATACCACGTTTCTCATATGCGGCTGTTCCGGATGGTGTTGTACCATCTACATAATCCTTGAATGCAGATACCGGGAGGCTGTTACCTTCCTGAGCATTGATCTTGCACTGGATATTGTTTACGAAGTCCTGAGCCTCCTGAGCACCGTGGGATGCGTGAGACATGAACAGTCCCTCGTCCTCAGCGTTCTTCCAGCTCTCCGGAACCTGAACCTCTACAACCTGCTTAGCGCCGGCATCGATAGCAGCCCAGTTCTTCTTGACAACATCATCACCTTTACGTCCGTATGTAGCTTTTGCAGCAGCCTTCATAAGCTCAATAGCCTGATCCTCAGGAATGATTCCTGTAAGTTTGAAGAACGCGGACTGAAGGATTGTGTTGATACGTGTTGGTCCCATGCCAGTCTCAATACCGATCTTAACACCATCGATGGTGTAGAATTTGATATTGTGGTTAGCGATGAAAGCTTTAACCTGTCCCGGAAGATGTTTCTCAAGTCCTTCCATATCCCATGCACAGTTCAGAAGGAATGTACCTCCGTCAACAAGCTCCTGTACCATGTTATATTTGTTAACATAGGACGGATTGTGACATGCAACGAAGTTTGCCTTGTGGATAAGGTATGTGGATTTGATCGGTTTCTTACCGAAACGAAGGTGGGACATTGTAACACCGCCGGACTTCTTGGAGTCATAATCGAAGTAAGCCTGAGCGTACATGTCTGTGTTGTCACCGATGATCTTGATGGAGTTCTTGTTAGCACCTACAGTACCATCTGCTCCAAGTCCCCAGAATTTACAGTTTGTTGTTCCCTCTGGTGTTGTAACAAGTGGTGCACCTGTCTCAAGAGAAAGGTTTGTAACATCATCAACGATACCGATAGTGAATTTCTCTTTCTCTGTGTTCTCGTATACTGCTACGATCTGTGCAGGTGTTGTATCTTTGGAACCAAGTCCGTAACGTCCTGTAAAGATCTTAACATCGCTGAACTTGCTGTCGCGGAGAGCTGCAACAACATCAAGATACAGAGGTTCGCCAAGTGCTCCTGGCTCTTTTGTTCTGTCAAGAACGGAGATCTGCTTAACTGTATCCGGGATTGCATCGATAAGAGCCTGTGCGCAGAATGGTCTGTAAAGACGAACTTTAACAACACCAACCTTCTTGCCGGCTGCCATAAGGTAATCAATTGTCTCCTCGATTGTATCGTTTACGGAACCCATAGCTACGATGATGTGCTCAGCGTCAGCAGCTCCGTAGTAGTTGAACAGCTTGTAATCTGTTCCGATCTTCTCGTTAACTTTGTCCATGTACTCCTGAACAACTGCCGGAAGAGCGTCATAGTATGGATTACATGCCTCTCTTGCCTGGAAGAAGATATCCGGGTTCTGAGCAGAACCTCTCTGGCATGGATGGTTCGGGTTCAGAGCACGGTTACGGAACTCTGCGATCGCGTCCATATCTGCCATATCTTTCAGATCTTCATAGTCCCATGTCTCGATCTTCTGGATCTCGTGTGATGTACGGAATCCGTCGAAGAAGTTGATGAACGGAACTTTTCCTTTGATTGCTGCAAGATGTGCTACTGGTGTAAGATCCATAACCTCCTGTACAGAAGATTCACAGAGCATTGCACATCCGGTCTGACGACAGGCCATAACATCGGAATGGTCACCGAAGATACAAAGTGCATGGGAAGCAAGTGCACGGGCGGATACATTGATAACGCCCGGAAGCTGCTCACCGGCAATCTTGTAAAGGTTCGGGATCATAAGAAGAAGACCCTGGGATGCTGTATAAGTAGTAGTCAGGGCACCTGCTGCCAGAGATCCGTGAACAGCACCTGCTGCTCCTGCCTCAGACTGCATCTCTGTAACCTGTACTTCCTGTCCGAAGATGTTCTTTCTTCCCTGGGTAGCCCACTCGTCTGTAGCCTCAGCCATAACAGATGAAGGGGTGATCGGGTAAATAGCAGCTACATCTGAAAATGCATATGATGCATGAGCGGCTGCATGATTACCATCCATGGTTTTCATCTTTCTTGCCATTATTCGTTCCTCCTTAACGCTAATGTGGAAAAATATATATTTTTAGGTCTTTATGGCCTAAAATTCCGTGATTTATTATAACACACATTCCAATTTATGTCTATTTTGTTTCATTTTTTTTTGTACATTCTCAGATACAAAACCAAAAGCCGTCATTATTTATCCCCGGTTTCCATTTTTCTCCGCCAGGAGCCCTAAAATTTCCTGTTTCCATGTGAATTACAGGTTTACAGTGCCGGGGAAATCAGCTATACTGATACCGTATGTTTATTATGTAATGATTTTACGAAAAAGAGGTATGATATGATTTCAGCAAACAACATCACACTGCGCGTTGGAAAGAAAGCGCTGTTTGAAGACGTTAACATCAAATTTACTGAGGGTAACTGCTACGGACTCATCGGTGCCAATGGTGCTGGCAAGTCTACTTTCCTCAAGATTCTTTCCGGACAGCTTGAGCCTACCAAGGGAGACATTGTGATCACACCCGGACAAAGACTGTCTTTCTTACAGCAGGACCACTTCAAATATGACGCATATCCTGTTCTTGATACCGTTATCATGGGTAACGCAAGACTCTATGAGATCATGAAAGAAAAAGAGGCCATCTACGCAAAAGAGGATTTCACTGACGAGGATGGCATCCGTGCCAGCGAGCTGGAGGGTGAATTTGCCGAAATGAACGGCTGGGAAGCAGAATCTGATGCTGCCACACTGTTAAACGGACTTGGGGTTGACACTGAATTCCATTACACACAGATGGCAGACCTGACCGGAAGCATGAAGGTGAAGGTTCTTCTTGCACAGGCACTTTTCGGAAACCCGGACATCCTTCTTCTGGATGAGCCTACCAACCACCTGGATCTCCCGGCTATTGAATGGCTTGAGGAATTCCTTATCAACTTTGACAATACAGTTATCGTGGTATCCCATGACCGTTATTTCCTCAATAAGGTCTGCACCCATACCGCAGATATCGACTATGGCAAGATCCAGCTTTACGCAGGAAACTACGACTTCTGGTTCGAGTCCAGCCAGCTCCTTATCAAACAGATGAAAGAAGCCAACAAAAAGAAAGAAGAAAAGATCAAAGAGCTTCAGGAGTTCATCTCCCGTTTCAGTGCCAACGCTTCCAAGTCCAAGCAGGCAACTTCCAGAAAGCGTGCCCTGGAGAAGATCCAGCTTGATGACATGCGTCCTTCCAGCCGTAAATATCCATATATCGATTTCCGTCCGAACCGTGAGATCGGAAATGAGGTCCTTATGGTGGAGAATCTTTCCAAGACTATTGACGGTGTGAAGGTTCTGGATAATATCTCCTTTACCTTAAGACGCGAAGACAAGGTAGCTTTTGTAGGTGCCAACGAACAGGCGATCACCACCTTCTTCCGTATCCTTATGGGGGAGCTTGAGCCGGATGAGGGTAACTACAAATGGGGTGTTACCACTTCCCAGGCATATTTTCCGAAGGATAACACACAGGAGTTTGACAACGACCTGACAATCACTGACTGGCTGACACAGTACTCTGAGATCAAGGACGCCACCTATGTACGTGGATTCCTGGGACGTATGCTCTTTCCGGGTGAGGACGGTGTCAAACGTGTCCGTGTCCTTTCCGGTGGTGAGAAGGTTCGCTGCCTTCTTTCCAAGATGATGATCTCCGGTGCCAACATCCTTCTTCTGGATGAACCTACCAACCATCTTGACATGGAGTCCATAACAGCACTGAACAACGGACTGATCAAGTTCCCGGGCGTGATCCTCTTTACATCCCACGATCATCAGTTTGTACAGACAACTGCCAACCGTATTATGGAGATCCTGCCTGACGGAACCCTGGTTGACAAGATCACAACCTACGATGAATACCTTGCCAGCGATGAGATGGCCAAGAAACGTCATGTCTTCCAGGTAAATGAAGAAGACGCACAGGATAACTAAAAGCGGGCTTATCTTTATTTCCGCAGACATATAACAAAACGGAGCATCTTCAATCCTCCTGTAAGGACGGATAAATATGCTCCGTTTTTTATTTCTTTATTCCATCATGCCTGCATTGTGATGGCTTCCAGCTTGCCGCCTGTCACATCCAGAAGATCCTTTACCGGAACCTTCAGGGTAAGTCCGATCCTTCCGCCGCTGACATAGATCTCCTCAAAATCTCCTGCTGATATATCAAACACTACAGGATAAGGTTTTTTCATTCCAAGGGGGCTGCAGCCTCCCCGTACATATCCGGTGATCTTTGTGAGATCTTTGACATGGATCATATCCACCGTTTTCTCTCCCACTGCTCTGGCTGCTGCTTTTCTGTCCACTTCTTTCTCAATAGGAACCACAAAAACATAAAAACCGCCGCTTTTTCCTTCCATCACCAGCGTCTTAAAAGACTGTTCATATGGTGCGCCTGTAATATCCGCACAGTGGATCCCATCTATAAACTCACCACAGTCGTAGGTGATCGCCTCGTATTTTACTTTCTTTCTGTCCAACATTCTCATTGCATTTGTCTTTGCTTCTTTTGCCATCTTCTGTCACTCCTCAGTCTTCCCAGTCATCATAATCATCCGGATCACTGTAACGGTTCCTCTTAAGAATCCCTTTGTCACCTGTCTCTTCACGGTTGTTACCGAAATCTGTATCCCTGTCTGTTCCGTAAAGGATCTCATCAAGCTGATCTTCCAGATTGTCCTGGTAATCAAACTCCGGTTCCTGATAACGCTCTGCAGTCCTTACGTTTCTCCCGGTTTTGTGATCAGCTCTGTAATCATCTGCACTTACATAATCACGGTCCGTTCTGGTTCTGTCCGGATCCTGATAACCGGAGTACTCTCTCTCATAACCGTTACCACTCCTGTTATAGCTTCCAAAGCTGTCTGTACCCTGGCTTCTGTGGCTTTGCTGTCTCACAGAGGCTATTCTCTGGGAAGTTCTGCCGGTATTTCTGCTTCCTGCCATTCTCTGTTCCGGTCTGCTACTTCCTGTGTTTCTGTAACCGTTTCTCTCCTGCTGGCTTCTTCTCTCCTGCTGGGGACGACGGCTGTCCGACTGGCTTCTCCGGCTGTTTCCTGACCGGTCTTTCTGATCTCTTTTCCGGCCGCTGTCGGATCTGCCTGTCAGATTCCGGCCGCCTTCTTCCTCTTCCCTTTCCTTTCGGAAGATCTCTGTTCTTAGGTCTGAACGGTTTTTGTCTCTTGTTTCCCTTCTTCTTTCCTTTCTTCCCTCCAGATCCCGCTCTTCTGCTCTTCTCCTCTTTTCCGGATTTCTGTTTTCTGCCGGCCTTTCTGTGTACGGCACATTCTGTTCTCTGCCCGTTACTCTTTGCTTCCCCACCGGTGCTGAAGACTTTCTTTGTCTTATATTGTCTTCTTCCGATCTCTCATATCCCGGCTCATCATCCAGGTATTCATCCGGTTCCTCATCATCCTCATCATGATCCCGGTTAATGGTAAACTGGATCACCATGCCCAGCACAGCAATACCGGCACAGAGCCCCGCTCCATACGGAATATCAGCCAGTCCTCCAAGCTTCGCAATAGAAATGCCTGCAAGAACACCTCCCAGAATACTGGTTCCTACAATAATGACACCCTTTGCATAGCGCATGGCAAGAGCTCCCAGTCCCACACCTACCAGGATACACAGGAAAAAGGTAAATGAAGTAGTAGGATGGATCACGTAGATACTCAATGTCATTCCGATTCCCAGCCCAAGTACAAAAATACCCGCCCTGTAAATGAGAAAAGAAATAACAGCAAGAATAATACCCGCACCTGCCATGATCCCCGCAAGTGCCGCCCTGTCACGGATACCGCCTGTATAGGCTGCCATCAGTCCCGCACCTGCACCTACCAGAAAACCAAAGATCATCATCCAGAATCTCAAAACACGGTATCCCAGAATACAGTTAAGAAGTCCAAAAATACATAAGGCAATGTACACCACTGTCATAAGACGGCTTACCTGTTCCATAGCTGCCGCCCTCTGCGCAATATTCACTACCCTTGATAAAATCTCCGACATAGTTCTCCCCTCCCGGTATTAAAAAATAAAATAAATCGTATTCAGATTATCCAGCACACCATAATGGTATTCCACCTGGCGCATTCCGTGAAGCTGCATATAATACTGGGCTACGTCCTGTACGGAACCGCCTGTGATCCATTCATCAAACGCCTGGCCAAAAGCCTCCTGCCCGCTGAATTTAAACCGTACCACTGCCGCACCGTTATCCAGGCGCATTTTGCAGTAATCATATACGCTCTGCCAGTCATAGGTATCAAAGCAGCCCTGATTCAACACATAAAAATTCATGGCCGTAGATGTACATTCCGGCACCTCAAATTCCGAAGAAGCAGTATATACACTTTCATATTCCAACGGGAACGGACATAGATAGTCATACACAGTTGTCTTGTGCTCCACAAGCTGTGCCGCATCTCCATTTAGGAAATCCGGCTGATCTCCGTTTGTGGCATCCACATAATAATACTCTCCGTCCAGTTTTACAATATTCCAGGCATGGCCTTCTGTACTTCCTGCTGCACTGCCGTCAACATAGATACAGGAAACACCCAGCCGTTCCAGAAGATACTGCACAGCGCCTGCATAACCTGCACACACTGCCTCTTTTTTCCAGAAAGTGCCTGCAATACTCTGGTCATCATTGCTTTCCTGGTAAGCTGTATTGTCTATCACATAAGTGTAAACTGTCTGTACCTTCTCATAATCATCTGCACCTTCCGGTATCTGCGCCAGCACATTCTGATACGCCTCCTCCATAGCCGACCGGATCTCCTTTATCTCAGCCTCCGTATAAATATATCCAGGTGAAAATGTACAGTAATCACTGTCTGTGTAAGTTGTCTTGTATATCTTCTCGCGGTTATGTGCCCAGAAAAGCTCCGGGTGATCCTTAAGAACTGCGTGATAGATCCGGTTCACGGTATCATCATCAGACAATGTCACATAGAAATTCTCTTTTCTCTCCCGGACACCATTCAGCATCTCCCGGTAAACACGGCGTTCTTCATCACCAAGCTGCCGGAAATAATATTCCTGGTGCCCTTCATCTGTCTGTGCAACCTCTGCCTCCCTGAGTGCAGCCACTTCCTCCGGCTCCCCGGAAAGAAGGCTTCTGGCAACAGACCTTATGATCTCAAAAGCACCGGACGCTGTACCTGGAACTTCTGCCTTCTGACCGTATCCATATCTGCCGAAAAAGATCACACACAAAACGATCACCAGCACAAAGAAACTGCCCAAGCGTCTTTTTTTCATGTATTATCCCCTCTAGTAGTGAAAGGCAGCCTCCCGCAGGAGACTGCCTTATGATATGCTGTCTCTTAACCTTCCATCTCAAGGGTTTCCACAGAATCATCAAAGGAATCTACTGCATCGTCAATATCCTCCGGTGCAAGAGTAAGGTTCTCCACCTCATCTTCCTCCTGATCTTCTGTTGCTCCTGCAAGAACATCAAGCAGGCTGCTGGTAAAAGCATCCTTGGATGCAAGAGCATCCTTAAGAGAATCAGATTTTACAATATCTGAATTTGATTTGTCATCGGTTGCTGCTGTGGTCTGGTCAGCATCTGTATCTCCGTCATAGAAAGACGGCTGTCTGATGTATCGGAAACTTGCGCTGTACGCCTCTCCTACTGTTACTCCGTTCTTGCTGGAAGAACAGTGGACTGCGATCCAGTCTCCGGAATCTGTCTTTCCGCACAGGATACCAACATGATTGTCGCTGCCGGATTCCGGTCCTCTCTGGAATACCAGATCTCCGGGCTGTGCATCTGCCTCACTTACCACATTGGCCTTCTCCCACTGTTCGGAAGTACCGTCACCTACAACGGACTCCATATCCTGGTTCTGATAACCGTTGATCACGGCCCAGGTGACAAACCCACTGCAGTCCAGACCGTATGCACGGAGAGTTCCGGTGCTCTTGCTGCCCTCTGCTGTAACAGTCTCAACAGTTCCCCAACTGGAATCCTCTCCCAGAGTGGTTGATTTGCCGCCCCAGAAGTATCCGACTTTACCTACCAGGGAATAAGCTGCTGCAATAACATCTACACGATCCTCTGAGACATCATCTCCCACGCTTTCACGTACAAAGCCCTTGGAAGCGGTGACAACCGCACAGAGAAGCTTGCAGTCAGTCTCAACATATTTCTTAAGGACTGCTCTGTCCTTCTTGGCAATGTTATTTTTCTTTATGTAGTAGTTGATCTTACGGTTGCCGTAGGAAACCCTGGTGATATTCTCCTTGTCTCTGACAATCGGGTTCATATCTGCAAAGATTTTGGCAAGCGCTTCCTTGCTGGAAGAATCCAGTGTATAGGAAGTAGCTCCGGCCTGGCTCTGCTCGTACACATATACGGCAAGGATATCTTGCCAGTCACGTACCAGAAGATCACTGTCTGTATCATCAGTCAGTTTATTCTTCTCCTTGTACTCTGCCTCGATCTCGTCCATAACCCTGGAAAAATCATCTGAGAAAGTAATGGCGTAATTAGACTTCAGGCTGTCCAGATAAAAATCCTTGCCTGCATGAAGATTGGAAACCATATTGGTTACATAGACCGGACTTCCTGTCTGTGCTGCCGGTGTAGTGTTTCCGTCTGTGATATCGGCAGCCTTGCTGTTGTCAGATTTCTTCTCAAGTTCAGCAAGCTTTTTCTCAAGCTCTTCCAGAGTTTTGTAATTGGTAACCTGAGCCTTCTGGTCATCTGTCAGAGCGTCATACTCTTCACGGATCGCCTGGATCTCAGCCTTCTTCTCAAGTGTGATCTCAACAGATGCCAGTGCTTCAATCTTTTTGATAATAGAAGCTACCTTATCATCTGTCGGTGTGGCTGTTGGCTCCGGTGTGGCTGTCGGTTCCGGTGTAGCTGTCGGCTCCGGTGTAGCTGTCGGCTCCGGCGTAGCTGTCGGTTCCGGTGTGGCTGTCGGCTCCGGTGTAGCTGTCGGCTCCGGTGTGGCTGTCGGCTCCGGCGTGGCTGTCGGTTCCGGTGTAGCTGTTGGCTCCGGTGTGGTCGTCGGCTCATCCGGTATTGCTGTTGGCTCCGGTGTGGTCGTCGGCTCATCCGGTATTGCTGTTGGCTCCGGTGTGGTCGTCGGTTCATCCGGTACGGCTGTTGGTTGTGGTGCCTCTGACGGTTCCGGTGCTTCCGGCTCTGTTATTACCGGTTCATCAATATCTGTAAATTCATCTCCGGCTGAGACAGTTCCTGTATCTTCTGCTGCCAGGACTGCCGCCGGACTTGACAGTACCATAGTTGACAATAACGTGATGCATAAAAGCCTGTTAAGGTACTTGTTTTTCATATTACTAAGATGCTCCCTTCTTTCCTTGAACATCCCTTTACTTCCCCTATAATAAAGGTCTGCCTTTAAACTAACTAGATAACTTAAAGTTTAACTGCACTTATTTTAGCATAGGGTTTTCGTGAAATCAACCTTTCAGAAGTTATAACATCTGCAATTTATTTATTTTTCACTTTTTTTTCACATTTTGGTAAAAAGCTCTCTGTCCGGTGAATACCTGCAATTTTCTTCAAGATCACCTGTTTCAGGCAAAACAAAAGCCGTGATACATTTTCTGTACCACAGCTTCTGCCCATACTGTCAGGCTGCCATTGCCGGTCTGCCCTCCATATAAAACTGTCTTCTTACACACAACTGGAAAACACCCTGTACTACCTGGTAGCATACAGAAAGGATAAAACGGATATCTTCCGCAACACATCTCTCCCTGCTTAAATATACAGCATGGCGTTCCCTGATATATTCGATAAGTTCTGCAAAACTGCCAAAGTATTTTGCTTTCTCCAGATGGCTGTCTGCCCTTCCGCTTAAGATACACTCCTTAAGTCTGTCCTTGAGCTCTGCCTCGTAGGAATTATGCTCTACAAGTGAGCCTGTAAATGTCCTGTTATGAGGAAAAGTAAAATAATCTGCCATATAATGCATGACTTCGCCGAAATTACGCCAGTAAACTCTGGCATTCTCCTCCTCCGGATTTCCTTCAACCAGCAGGCGCATCTTTTCCTGCAGTTGTTCGAAGGTTCCAAAGAACTCATGTCTGGTAGTAAGAAACGACGGTTTCAGATCTGGCATGATGTTACCAAGGCAAAAAGCTTTTCTGTGCTCCTGAAGGCTATGTACCTCCATCATCTGGTCAGCCAGATATCTGCCTAACAGTATATGTGATTTTTTTCTCAATTTTTCCCTCTTCCTTCTTTCCTGGGTCAGTCCGTCTTATCTGAAACAGACTGAATTATATAATTTACTGGAACCATTTTTACTATAGCACCAATTCATACAATAAGCAAATAAAGTTTATATAAACTTCCCGAAAAATTCACGGTAAATTAATCCAGGTCGAAAAGCTGGCGCTGCTTCAGGTCCACACCTGCCCACACTGTACTGGTCTTCGGTTCACCGTAGAGATAAACAGTGCTGGAAAGTTTTACATATACCTTGCAGGAGCTGCGGTAATCCTGAAGTCCGCCGGAATTTCTCAGATATTTCTCAATATCCGGAACAGTAAATCCGTAAGCATTATTCTGGCTGGTATGGAATTTGCCGTCGCTGCTCACTGACAGGGTATTATCTGAACCGTATTCCCTGAGAGAACCGATCTTTCCTGTAATATCTTCCAGTTTCTTTCCCGAAAGCTCCGAATTCAGTTTCACATCCTCGTTTGATACCGTCTCCCCGTCTTCCGATTCAATGAAAAACTGCATGGTCATCTCCTGTTTGTCAAGATCCTCCTGATTCAGATCAGCGCTGACCATATTGTAATCTTTGATGTTGATATAAAGATCCATATTGGCTTCCAGGGTATTGGCCTCTCCCTGGGTCCAGCTTGACTGGTCAGTCATATAATAATGTACACTTTCCATATCTGCAGAAGGATTTAATGTTTTTACAAAGCTGACATCCGGCGATGCCTGGGATACATTGGCTGCTGCAACGATGCTGTTGATAAAGAGCTGGATCTCATCTATATTATTTCCCACAGGCCAATGTCCGGTTCCTGTGTAGATCACATTACCTCTGCTGTAATAGTAATAGTAGTTTCTCGCATCGTTGGGGGAATCACTGTAAATATTATCTGTAAGACAATACCATACAACAATATCCGTATCTCCGTCACTTCGTCCGTTGTTATCCCAATCCTGTTCCAGGGCAAGCTGGTAATATTGTCCATGAGTTGTGGCTATCTGCATGGTGTCACTGATCCTGTAAGGATATTCCGTGATCGCACCGTCATTCACCTTTGTTGCTCTGTTTGTAGTCTTGCCTCCCAGATTGTAATTTCTCAGAGTGCCGTTGGCAAAAGCCTGGGTCTGTGCATAAGTACTGCTTCTGTTTTCATCTCCGGCCTTGTACGCTGCATCTCCGGTATAACCCACAACAGACTGTATGGTTCCCTCTGAATTCAGTTCATGTCCCTGTTTCAGAAGAGAAGAAATGGTGGTATTATCCCCGATGGTTTCATCAGAAACAATTCCATACCGGTCCATACCCACAACCGAACGCAGAATGCTGTTAAGGGAAATTCCCCAGCCCGGATTATTATAAGTATTATTTAACCAGGAATCCCAGTGAACTGCATATTTCTCATCTACTCCATACTCGGTCTCGGCTATCTGGGGATAGACATCGGAATATCCTTTTCCGTATTCGTAGCTGAGATATGAGGTTGTGTCATGGGAAAAAATGACGCTTCGTCCGGATCTGATATAATTTCGGATCGCCTCCACCTGGCCCTTATCATTGGGAATATTCTGGTAAACATCATCAAATCCTATGATCAGGATCTGATAGTTATTCAGTCTGCTCTCTGCACTTTCACCCCATTGTGCATATTGGCTTACAGTCATGACATCAATGGTAATGTCAAAATCTTCTACCTTTTTTAACTGATTCTGGAAATTCGTATCTGTTTTCAGATTCCACTTTCCGCCGTTATCCGGAATGATCTGCAAAACATTAAGAGGCTGTCGTTCTCCCTGGTTGGCCTGCTTCGCATACCCCATTTCTGATGTATAGATATTGGAATTGGTATTGCTGCTGACTACCAGCTTCCAGGTGATCAGTTTAAAGTATTCCGCAGGGATCTTTCTTGTTACTGTGTACTGTTCTCCAAGCTTCAGCTCATACCTCATATCATCATCCCCGTAGGAAACCTGGGTCAGCACATTACCACTGGAATCGGTGATGGTCACATACTTATCCTGTACCTCATTTTTTGACAGGTTTCCGTCAAAATTCAGGTCAAAATACAGCTTGCAGTCATAGGTGCTTACGGCCGGTGCAGCATCGGAATCATTTTCCACTGTAAAGGTATATTTCAGCTCATTATTTTCTATGTAGCCTCTCCCCTCCGTGGTGTTTTCATTCAGCCTTTTAGGCTCCGAAGGTCTTCCATTCTCTGCGAATCTGATCACAGGTTTTGCCAGATCCACAAAGAAAGAATTCAGCTTTCCCTGATTTTCTGCCTCTGATCTTGTGACAACATTATCATACTGTAATGCAGTCTTCATAAACTGATAATACCAGGAGGAGGCGTCCACTGTACTTTCATTTACCCTTCGGCTGCTTCCATCTGAAGACACAATTCCGTTTCCAAGGATCACAGGATATCCGCTTTTTACAAATTCCGTAAGCTCCTGGCATTGCTGTTTTGTTATATCATTGCCGGAGCCTCTGAAGTACCCGGCCCCGTCTTCACTATATGAAGATACCGGTGCAAAACGTTTTTTATAACTGGAATTCCCAGGCCAGGTAATATCGTATTCATTATCCAACTGACCCAGAAGCCGGGAGAAATCTCCATCCGCCCGGTTACTTGTTTTCAGATTCTGTGCTACGGATACTGCCGCGCCTACATGTGCATAGAGAAGCGGAGATTTTCCATTAACAAGATCATCTCTTTTCTGATTGTAGTCGCCAATGTAGATCATATCGTACTCTGATGCAATGTCATCTTTATGTCCTACAAATTCTGCAGCAGTCATGGTGGTGACGGTTACATTTCTGGTATCTGCAGTAACAATGCCGAACTCTGCACAGGAAGCATATTTATTATTGTTATTAGTATCATGTGCAAGGGTAGTGTTAAAGGTAAGTCTGATCTTCTTTACACCTTTAAATGTCTGGCCGAAAGAGTATTCTTTTCTGGATGAATCGGAATTTTGTGTAAGTCCGGTATTTCCGCTTTTTGTGCCTGTTTTATTACCGCTTTCATCCCACATTTCCACCGTGTAGTCATTTAATATTCCATTTCTGTAATTGTCATTTCTGGGCTGATACAGAAATCCGGTTACTTCTTTAGGCTCTGTCAGCGTAACTTCGATCCAATGTTTATTGGAATCTGTACTTTCCGCATGGTTAGGACCATTTGTAATGGAAGAATCATAATAATTTTCTCCCCCACTTGTATAGGCACTGTGCCACATGGTACCTGAATTTCCATCCAGCATTTTTTCCGGTTCGCCGTCTCCCTTATGGTAGCAGCATACCTTCACATCCTGGATCAGGGAATCACTGCTCCCATCGATCCAGTTTTTTACCACACCCTCTGAAATCTGAGAACTGCACTTATAAGGCTCAATCTCAAGTACATTGATGTCAGTCTTTGTTTTCTGGTTTCTCTTATACTGATAATTGATAATATATTCCAGCGCCCTTGCCTGGGAAAGCTCTGTACTTAAAGGATCAAGCTTTGCATTTTCACCGTCAGTAACTCCGTCCTCACCGCTGTCATCGGAATTTCCCAGTGCACGGTATTTGTTCTCACTTTTAATATAGGAAAGGATTTCCTCAAAGCCCTCTGTGGGATCATCAGTCACTGTACCGCTGTCCCCTGTATTAAAACTGGTGTGGAAAGCTGTATTTACCAGACTTTCCCCGTTTTCCGGCTGCAAGGTGTTTTTGAAAAAATACATATAACGGTTCACATAGTGTCCGTCACTGTCGCTGTCCCTGATAAAGCCGTTAAAAGTTTCCTCAAGGACAGAGCCCTCTGTCAGTCTGGATGTATTGACAATACAAGGAACTGTGGAATCTTTAAAAAGCTCCGCGGTCTCACTGGAAAGAGTTCCGTTTATGTAAATAAGATCATATTCATCCAGGATACTGCTTTTTGCTGTTGTCTTTGCCGAAGCGCCATCTCCGGAACCATCCTCAAATACATCCCCGGATTCTCCGTCTGTCAGTGCTTCCCCATCCGTCTCTCCCCCGTCAGAGAGATCTTCTTTGTTTTCTTCTGAAGATATCTCATCTGTCTCTGAGAGATCTGAAGAAAATTCCTGTGCGCTCCCCTGATCTGCATCCTGTGCCACAGGTTCCGGGGCTTTGTTTTCCTCAGACAGATTTTCTGCTATTTCTCCCTCTTCTGTCAGGGTTTCCAGCTCATTTTCTTCTGTCAGTGTCTCGGCGTCTGTATCCTCGCTGCCTGTACTTTCGCCATCTGTGATATCTGCAGACGCACTGCCTGCATTTACATCTTCAACCGTAAACTCCCCTGACTGGGTGGCCTGGTCACTTCCTGTCTGAACTGCGTAGATCTCCTGAAGGTCTGCAGCAGTTCTTGTATCCACCTTAATGGACAGCTTTTCAAATTCCCCGTCTCCTGGTGTAAGATGAAAAACATATCGTTTCAGCCAGTCATTGTTGCTGTAGCCACCTTTATAATAAAAATGTTCTACCTGAACCAGGCAGTTTTCCCCATCTCCCGGCACAAAATCATAGTTTCCGTTTTCAGGGGTCAGACTATACCTGGCATCTGAAATATAATGGGTGGCAATCTTGCCGTCTCCGTCATTTACCCTGATATAAACATCCTCATTGTCAGGATAGGAAGGATAATACCAGCCAAAACTGGTATAAGCAGAAGGATCTGTCTCACTGCCATCTGCCTTTTTTACACAGCAGAAGTACACTTTTTCTACCTTATAATAATAATCATAGTCGAAATCCTCCGGAATCTGGCGGATATCACTGTAGGATACCGGCTGTCTGCCGGTTACTACAGACACTGCCAGCCTTGTGATATTTCCAAGACCGTCATCCGTCCAGTACCAGTACTGTCCGTCTGCAATTGTAATGTCACCCTCCAGGCGTACAACCGTCTCTCCGTCTTCCACTGTCTGGGCATCTTTCGCCCCATTTGCTTTTGCAACACTGTCCACATAGGCAAGATCCCCAATCAGTGTATATTTATAGAAAGGATACTGCTCTATAGTCTGTCCAAGATAAACAAAAGGGTTAGACTGACTTCCTGCTGTAGGCCCGTCCTGAACCTGACCCAGGATTTTTCTCCCTGTGGATTCACCGGTATTTCCACTGACAGTACTGTCTTCTGTCTGTCCACTTCCGTCATCCAGAGTTACGTCACCGGTTTCTGCTGTCTCAGGATCTGTGATCTCAGGATTCATGGCTTCAGGATTCATGGTTTCAGGATTATTACTTCCGAAAATATCATCTGCCTCATTTCCAATGTCAGCAATTTCTCCGGTTTCCGGTGCAGCGACTTCTTCTCCGTTATCGAAGCTTTCATCCTCACTGTCTCCCTCTGTACCCTCTGCTCCGTCAAAACCATCCTCCATATTACCTGCCGGAACATCTGCATTTTCACTGAATTCACCATCTGCGCTTTCATCTTCGGAGGTGTCTTCTATAGTCCCGGTTTCACCGCTTCCGAAATCATCGGCTGGATTTTCTATTCCTGTATTTTCACTTTCAAAATTTCCTGTGGTATCCGGTGTCTCCACCTGATCCTGGGAATCATTTCCCATACCGTCATTAAAATCATTTTCCAGGTTTTTTCCTGACTGGGTTACAGTATTATCCTGGATCAGAACTGCATTGGCATCCTGAGATACATCCCCCGGATTTTCTCCCGGAAATGTGAACAGATTCTTCCGGATGTTTTCCACGATCTCTTCTGTCAGGTCTGTGTAAACGTTTTCGTAATAGCCGTATTTTCCGCTGGAATAATCATATTCCGGCAGGATCGTAGCCTGCCCTTTATCGTTTTCGTCCTTCAGGGCATTGTTTACCGTAGTATTATCTACTTCCTGAAACTGGAGAAAATATGCTCCCCTGCTGTCATCTCCCTCGGAAAAATAAAAATTCCGGATATTTTCCCTGTATTTTTCCGGGCGGGTATTATCTGCTTCCACATCTTTGCGGACAGGATAATATTCCTGCTGTTCCTTGGTGTAATCACCGTTTCCGGAACTGTTCTCCACATAGCTTCCGGAAAGTGTGACAGTGTCTGTCCTTGAGCTGCCGTCAAAATTCTTCAGACTGATCTTGTTCCAGCCATTTTCCTCACTTTCTCCCTGGTCCAGAAAATATTTTTCCTGGTAATCTATGTAAGACAAAGGAGCGGTTTCTGTATTTCCGTCTCCGGAGGTGTTGCTGACACTGCTGATCTTTTTGATCCCTGTGCTTGCATTCTCATCTACGGAACCATCATCATTCAGTTTTACATTCATGGCAAACTCTTTTCGGTATTTTTCAGGAAGTTTGCTCAAACCATCCTCAAGATTGGAAAAATGGATCTTCTGAACGGTGCCTTCTGTATCTGTGTACTGATATTCGTACAGCAAAACACTGGGTTCCTGGCCGGATATATAGTAACCGATCTCCGCATCCTCGCTGTTATCCACTAATTCCAGGATACGGAACGGTTTTTCCTTTGTGGCATTTTTTACGATCGTCTCGATCCCGGGCATCATGGCAGCAGATGCCTTTACAGATACACTTGTCTGCAAAAAAGCACCTATGCCTAAAATTCCTGCCATCGCCGCTGCGGTACCGGATATCAGTAATTTTTTATGTTTGATCTTCATGTGTTCGGTATGCCTCCTTGATGGGTTACTGTCTGATCTTTATGGTGCAGGTATCTGTGAAAGTGGTACTACTCTGTTTTATCATAGCATCCATATCTCTGACCTCAAGATCTAATTGTCCTTCATATTTGCTGGGATTTTCAGCTATTTTCAGCTTGTATCCGCTTTCAGTGCTGTCATCTTTATCAACACTTATGAAATTGTACCAGTTGGTATCACCCTTCCACGAAACGCCCCAGGCATTATCACCATAACTTCCGGTTTTCGCATAAATCGTATCCTCATAATTCTCATATCCCGTGCCATTTTTGCGAATCTTACTTAATGTTACTATAACACCAATGGGATATTCTTTTCCTTTTTCCACCTCATCAGGTACACCTGTGATCTTAACTCCTGTTACCACGCTGATATAATATCTTGCTGTTTCTCCCTCTGTCTTATCATCACTGTATTTTGCACAGAGAACAAAACCTGTCGCACCCGGTTTTACATTTACTGTAGCTTTACATTTATGATTATCTGAGCTGGGCTCAACAGACACTTTATTTTCAATGTCTCCTGTTCCTTCAACCCACCAGGTTATTTTGGGGTTTGCACTGAAATCTACATCCACTTTCAGTCCAAAATCCTGTCCCCATGCAGCAGGTCCGCAGGTATAACTTCCCCCACATGTAGCTACATCCGCTCCGTCCCGGGCATTAACCACAATTCCTCCTTCTGAGGTATTCTTGGCTACCCTAAACCCGCTCTCACTCTCCACGCTTCCATATCCACCACGCTTCGTCACATCCACGCTGGCTTTCACCTTCCAGTCGCCCACATCTGTGGCTTCAAAATTCCCGGCAGTAAAAGCATCTGCTCCCTGGTAGTTCCCGGCAGTATCCGGTTTTGACAGGGTAGTTATCACAGCAGTCACTCCGTCAACCTTCTCGCCGCCTTCCATATAAGTACAGGCAAGTTCCTTTGCATCCCCTACCTGATAGGTTCTGCCATTCTCCGGCTTTGTAAGATCGATCCTTGCCACCTTCACAGTCACATCTCCGGTAAAGCTTCCCGCCTCATCTGTATAGATTGCTGTAACCGCAAAACTTCCACTGTTACTCTGCCCTGCCGAAGCACCCACAGACAACTGCCCGTCTCCTCCAAGAGATGCCAGTCCGTTTCCGGAACTTAATTTCCAGGACACAGCAAGGGCATCCTTTCCCGTACTTCCATCACTGTAAACAGCCCTGAATCCCACAGCAGAATTCAGATCCACACTGTTTCCTGCACCAACAAGGATTTCCTTTACATCTCCCTGGATGCCGGAAACTGTCTTTTTGGTGCTGCCATTGATCTTAATATACACAGGTGCGGAAACAACTGTTTTGCCATCTGCTGTTTTTGCAGAAACCGTAACTGTAATCGTCTCCGTTCCATCAGCCAGTGCTGTAAGCTTTCCATAGGTGGGGTCACTGTCTGTAGGGAAACTTCCGTCTCCGTTCTCCACGGTCCAGTGAAGCGTAGTAGGATCAATAGAACCGTTTCCTGTAAGCTTATAACTTAAAAGCACAGATTTTCCCGCATCTACAGATTCAGGTGCTCCTACAATAACGATTCCCACATCCGTACTCTCTCCTCCCAAAAACGCATCATCCGGTGCTGCCACCTGTATACGGTTTCTTAAATTCACCGTATGAAGGGTATTGATCTTTTTTCCATGGTTTTCGGTAGTCAACTGAAAACGGACGATCCTGTCACTTACCACCTGGCTTACATCAGCCCGGAAATTTTTGATCCCCTCCGCATATACGGAACGGCTTACCACATTTTTTGCGTCTTTCACATCCTTTGCCCGGGTTTCCGGTTCCACAGAAACTGCTTCATTTTCATTCTCCCGGGAAAAAGCTGCCACATTCTCCTCACTGTTTTCTGCCTCGGAAGCTTCCGTGGACTGTGCCGTATACTGTCTCTGGCTGTAGTAGATTGCCTCATCCTCCTCCACCCAGTCCAGGGCGTCTACCAGATATCGGCTGGTTCCGTCCCCGTTTTCATACTCATTACATACAAGAAAAGTTTTGTCTCCCCCTCCGCTTCCGTCAATATCCCCGGAGATCGCCTCCCCCGGACTGTCACTGCTGCCATAGGCATAGCAAACACTCCGGTTGGCATCAATGATCAGATCTTCCATCTCATCCAGAAGCTCCTGGGTATCCACCTGAACCCTTGTACTGCTTGACACATTACGGTACAGATTGCTGCCTACACCGACTGCAGTTACCACAACCCCTGAAAAAACAGCAATAATGGCAACTGTCACGATCATCTCCACAAGAGTGAGACCCCGGTTATTCTGATGGATGGTATTTTTCCCTGTTCTCATGAATCGTCCCTTCCTGCTGTGATGGTATATTTCCCTGTATCTTTATTCAAAGTGATCTCACGTATACGGCTTCCCCCTCTTACTGTAATGGAAACACAGTACGGCTGGCTGCTGTTCTCCTCACGGTCCAGAGGAATATCATTTCCTGCTTCCAGCTCTTTCAGAATATCACTTTGTTCCCACACTCTTGTCTGAATGGGAAGGAATCCACCTGTAGCCCGGTTATAGGTAAGGATCAGGGAATTTGTACTTCCCTCCCACAGATTCACTGTATTTCCGTTGCTGTCTGTATAACTGATCCGTGTTCCTTTTGGTGCGACCTTTTCCGGCTGTTCCTCCTGTACATTGGATCTTCCCCCGGTCTTTCCCCGATCCAGATAATAACTGATATAATATCCGTCGGAAGTATATTCAAGCTTCATCTCCCCCACCAGACGGCTCATGGCCTCTGTCCTTGTCCGGTCCAGAGCGGAACCTATGGAGTTTGCCGCCCTCTGAACCCGAAATCCGGAAATCGGGTTCAGTGAAGGGATCAAGATCCCAAGAAGTATGGAAAAGATCGCCACTACCACGATCATCTCCACCAGTGTAAAACCTCGGTTTTTCTTTACCGGTAAATGCTTCATATCCTCTGCCCTACTCTTTTTTCCAGTTTTCATAAGTTACATAATCTGATATATCATACTTGTCAGAAATTTTTCCTGAGCTGTTATCCCCGTCAGATGCGGAGGTATTTCCAAGTACATACTTGTCGCCCTCCCAGAAAAACTGCTGGGGCGAAATGTTTTCGTTACCTACCACACTCTGGAATACCTTTGCCGCGTCCAGAGGCGCAGACTCAAGACTTGCCCCCGGCTCCAGGGTGATTTTTCCTTTTGTCATGATGATCCCCTGAAAATCTACATCCTTCCGGATCTGTACATCTCCGGTACAGATCACCAGCCGGAGCTTGTCTGCCATTTTCTGATCGATCACCAGTGTCTGATCTGTTCCGGGAACCGTAACCTCCTGTGTCCCTCCTGCTGTTTTTTCTGTGTAGGTACTGCTTTTTCCATTGTGGCACATAATGGCTTTCAGGCCGTCATCATCCTGACTTGCCTCAAATTCATATTTCAGGTCACTGCCGCAGTTTTCCTTCAGATATTTTACCATTTCTTTTTCGTTGACCAGATTGTCAAAAACACTTCTTGTGCTGTCACTCTCGTCATGGGAAATATCTTCAGAATCTTTTACATCGCTGTTTAAAAGATCCACACTTGTGATCATTTTCCTGTTAAGTGCATACCAGGTATTCTGATAATTCACCTGTTCCTGGATCAGCTTCTCTGATGCATTGCTGTTGGTTGCATCGTTTATATTTCCTTCTGCTGATGCACTGTCATAGGTAAGTACATTTCCGTTGGTTACATACCTTAAATAGCTGTCCGGATCTGACACCCGGACTCCCGTATCCTCTCCCGGGAAATAGAAGGACAGATACTTATCCATATTTGCCTTAACAGACGGATTTGCACTGTAATAATCATCCATAAACGTTGACGCGCTGGATGGATCTGTGAAATTCAGGTAAAAATAAACATACCCGCCCCCTGCATTATCATTATAAAAGACCTCCTGCACCGGATCCTGGCTGTCCACACCAATGTCCTGCAGGGTTTTTCCGCCCCAGCTTTCCACTGGAGCAGACCAGTTTACGGAAACGGTTCCATCTCCAAGTCCCGAACTTAAATACTCATCATAGGAAATCGGATTTCCGCTTACAGTAACACCGTCAAACAGCTCTACAGGAAACAGATACGCAAGCTGAGTTCCTTTTACCGTAAGGCTCTCTCCTGTCATCACATCACTGGAATTGCTGGTGCCGGATATAGCTGCCACCTTTGAGGTGCCCACATAGTTTTTTCCTGCAAGCATCAGCTTCTGCACACCGGAAAGATCCATGGTTGTATTCTTTCCGTTAATGACAATGGCGCTGCTTAATGCGGCATCTGACCAGTCTGTGTAAAGAGTGGTGGCATTTCTGTCACTTTCCGCCCTTGCAGATTCCGGAGAACCATATCCATAATAATTTCCCTTAATCGTCACATTGCTGTTTTTCCCTGATTCCACAGTAAGGTCATCAGAAAAATAAGTGGTTCCGAGCAGCTTCACCCGGGCACTTGCAAGGCTTAAGCCCTGGGCCCACAAGGTTACACCTGCATCACTGGAAAAGGTTCCGTTTTCTCCTACCTTGATCTCACCGCCGCTTACTACCTTGTCACCCTGTCTGATCTCAAGGGATGCACCCGGTTTCAGGTAGATACTGGTTCTCATGGTAATATCCGGATTATCTGTTCCTTTAAGAAGTCCTGCGTAAATACTTCCCTGAATCGTGTTTGTCTTTGTCACATCCGCCTCACAGATAATCCCCCCCTCTGCCACAACGATCATATTCATAAGATCCGGCAGTGTAGACGGGGTGGGGAACTGCACCTTTGGGATTCCCAGACGGATATCTGTCTCAATAACGGACGCCCGTCCTTTCTGGTCAACATAGATCACTTTCAGATTTTTAAGAACCACTCCGTCTTTTTTACTCTTTTTAAGAACCGGTTCTTTCCCTGCCGGATTGGTTACAATAAGTGTCTCCTTATCCGGATCATACCTGTCACTGTTGGTCAGATCCAGATAACCGGTCAGATGACTTAAACTGTATCTGGAATCTGTCCCTGATCTTTCCTGTATCTTTTTGGAAAGCACCTTGATAAACTGATCCTGAAATTCACTCTGTCGCTGCTCATCCTGCACCACGTCCCTGGAGGAACTGTTTTTGTCATAATTTTCCAATACGTAGATGTAAGCCTGGGACATGGCATCTCCCATATCTTCCTGCAATCCGGTACGGATCTCCTCCAGAGCCCGTTCTGCTGTATAAAAACTGTCTTTCCCCTTCAGATCCGTAGTCTTCATAATGAAGTTGCTCATTGCCATATACAGCACCAGCATACTTAAGATCCCGATAAAAGATACTGCCAGGATCACAGTCAGAAGGGAAAAACCCTGATTCTTTTTTTGTCTTTTATGTATTCTCTTATCCATTCGTTTCTCCAGAATATCAGTCTTCCTTGGCTCCGTCCAGGGTGGCGATCCGCTCCTCATCCGGGAAGCCCTTCTCTGCAGCACCGGCTTTGTATACGCTTACCTTCACCGTATAGATCCGGTCAGCCTGCTTACGGTCATCCAGTCCATTATAATCCAGCACCTTTTTGGCTCCGGAGCCGGTGATCTTCCGCTCGTTTACCCCCTTGCCGCTCACAGCCTGGTAGGTAAGCTTCATCTGGCTGATCCCCGGCCGTGAAAGAACCTGATCCATATCGCTGATATTATAATCCAGATTTGTGCGAAGCTTAGTCTGTGCCTTATAAAGGCTGGGGTTTGTGTTCCAGTTGCTCTTACCCATGGCAGACGGTGTCTCCCTTACAGTCAGCGACATACGGTATGCATTTTCCTGGGCTGTGGTGGGAGTTCCTTCTGCATCATCTCTCTGCTTGGTCACATAGAGCTGTACCGGATAATTGGCTGTATTATCAATGACAATTTCATCCAGAGGTGAAACACTGCTTTTGGACTCATAGTTTGGATAGTAAAAAACATAAATGTTCTTTAGCTCCGAGCCTGCCTCTGAACTGTAAAAAGGAACATAGGCACTTCGGTAAGTACAGAAGCAGTCCCTGATCTTCTCATCTGTTGTAAGGGATTTTCCCCTGCAGGGACAGATACTCATCCGCTCGTAGGTGGAACCGCCTTTTTTTACATAATTATAAGCACTTAAGGTATATCTCGCCTCTGCCTTGATGGTACCGCTGCTTTCCTCGATCCGGATATAGAGGGTTCTCTTGGTTCCTGTATATACATCATCCTCATTAAGCTTCTGTGGTGCCTCACCATCTTCTTTTCCGCCTGTTTGCGCCTCTGCATACAGCTTGTTGGCATATTCCAGTTGTCCGGTGGTGATCTCTTTCATGGCATTATCATCCCAGTTTTTATCCATGATAAGGAATGCATTGGTCTTGGTATCCAGCTTTGAGATATTTGGCATAAGATAATCGTTCCTGCCATACTCATTGTTGGTTACAGTCTTCTTTTTGTATCCGGAAGTTTTGCTTCCGTCAAACTCCACCAGAGTATCAAAGCTTTCATGATAGTTCTCTACATCTGTCAGCTCAAAATAGTATTTTGACGCATTTTCCCCGCTTTCCCTGGGATTAAAGGTATAGGTTTTTCCATTATCTGTGGAGATCACCGAGGCAGTTACCTTTGAGGTGTCCTCCCCGTCAGAAGCTTTGTAGATCCTTACCTGTTTGTATCCGTCCTGATCTTTGACCACTTCCTGTATTCCAAGGCTTCCGTCTCTGATCCTGTTAAGCTGGGAGTCCAGAAAACTGAGCCTTGCCTTTCCGGTGGTGGAATCTACCGGATAATTGAAGGCAAGGGATACATCCCCGAAATCCTTGGACTTGATCTCCTCCATGATATTCTGTGCCACTGTGGTGGCCTCCAGATATAGATTTGATTTTCGGTTTATGATTCCCGATGTGACAAATCCCCGAAAAAGAACAATGGCAGCAATGGAAAAAATGCTTACTGCCACAATGACTTCGATCAGCGTCATACCGGAATCCTTCTTTTTTTTCACTGTTTATCACCTGTTCCCTAATACACAGATAGAGGGGCCTTATGATTTTCCTCCCCTCTAACTGTTTCTCTTTATTTACCTGAATTTTCGATAGTGCCGAAAAGATTTCCTGTTCCGTGTGCCACACTGCCTGCATCCGGCTCTGTATAGCTGTTGGTGGTTCCTGTCATGGAAAACAGGTTCACAGTTAAAGTCCCCGTAAGGTTCCCTGTGGTGGCGTCAAAAGATGCATTGATATTGTCCACAGTTGTCCGTCCTTTCTGGGACGCAAGATAATCCACCAGCTCCTTAAGGCTTGCATAGGTGCCTGTAAACTGCATGGTATCCTGGGTCCTGTAGAGGACCGGGGTTGAATCAGCCACATTTTCGCTGTTTACAGCAGCATCCACTGCTTCCTGCTGTTTTTCTTCCGCTTCGGAATCAACACCTTCGATCTCATCGATCTGTTTCTGGGTCTGTGCGTTATTCTGTTCAGACAGGGTCTGCTGTCTGGCTTCCACATCCTCCTGTGTGCTTCCGTCCATTGACGCTACAAATTCCCGGACCCCAAGACTTACATTGGAAAACTGCATATCCAGGGAGTTTTCCATGTTGTTGGCAAGGACGATGCCGTCCTCCTCCCTTACATCTGCCGGAAATTCCGCAGTATACTCATCCAGCTTTTCCTGGATGGACTGTGTTTCTTCTATATAGAAATCCTTCTTCTGTGCCATGGCAAGAAGGTTATCAAGATGCTCCCGGACCGGCACGCTCTGGGCCTGTAAGGCCTCCGCTTTTTTCATCTGTGGCTGATATCCCAGGAAATATCCCAGGGCAAAGAACACCAGGCCGAAAAACATCAGCAATATTTTTTTATCACGCATGGAAATATCAAGATTCAAGTTCATAATACTGCCTCCTTACTGCTGGCTCTCATCCATGGTTGCCGGATCTGCATAGGTACAGGTCACAGTCATGGTCACACTTCCGTCCTCGCTCTGGTCAAGGCCTGTAGTAGTCACAGTTGCCAGACTTTCAAAGGTACGGAGCTGGATCAGGGTATCTGCTGCCTCTGTTTTGCCGGAGACACGCATGGAAAAGCTGACTTCCGTTCCTGTTGAGCTGAAATTCTCAATGGTGATATCCGAAGGCATTTTTTCCTCCATCTCCTCAAGGAAATTTCTCAGTTCCTCATTGGGGGTATTGGTATAATGATACATATTTTCGTAATTTTCGTACTGATTTTTTGCTGCTGTGTAGGTATTGAATATCTCCTCAATGGAGCTTTCCTCCGACACCCTGCGGTTCAGATACTCCAGGTTCCTTTCCTGGTAGATCTTATTGGCAAAACCTGCGGCTGTCAGCGCAATACCTGCCACTGCTCCCACACCGAACACAAGGAAGGCACCACTTAAGGTTTCCTTCTCCTTTTTCTTCTTCCGGCTGGTTTTTTCCATAAGGTTTACGCCGGATCTGCCGGGGGCAAGGATGGCCACATAGAGGAAAAGATCCTCATTCTCCCTTTTTTCCGGGAGCTCATAATTCTCAAGCTCACGGATACGGTGCACGCCCTGGCCAAGCTCATGGGTCAGAAGTGCCATCACACCTCGGATCTGGCCGCCGATACCACAGCAATAAATGGAGTCAAATACAGCTCCCGCATGTCTGGAAATATAGTAATCCATGATCCTGGAAATGTTTCCGATCAGATAACGAAGACTCTCTGTAACCTCTGCCTTTGCCTCAAAAAGCTCTCTCGACTCCTGATCACCTTCCTGGATCTCACCGGATTCCGACACATCCAGTGCATCAAAAAAGCATCTCTGACGAAACAATACTTCCAGTGCTTCATCTGCATCCAGACGTTCTCCGAAAACAGGAAATGCACGGACTGCATCCACTGCGGAATCCATACCATAATTGATATTTCTCTGCAATGCCAGCTCTCCGTTGTGGATGATGGTGATGCTGCTGAAGCCAAGCTCGATCTTTATCAGCATATGGGTGCCCTTTCCAAAAGCCCCACGCACAGAATGATAGATACTGTCACCTGTATAATTGATGCCGATCATGGTAAGACCTGCATTTTCCGCAAACTCCTGATAAGCAGTGGAAATGGACTTCGGTGACGCATAGACCATCAGATGATACTGGCGCGTTTCCTCGTTTTTGCCACTGTTTTCTTCTGTTTCGGGAATATCTGCGTTGTCTTCCTTCTGGTTTTTCTTTGTCTTTTTTGTTTCCGGGGCTTTGCCCTCAATATCTATGACACTGTAGGAAAGAACATACTTCGTGGTATCAATGGGAAAATAATCTGTGGCATTGGCCTCGATAATACTCTGTATCCTGCTTCTTTTTACATAGGGGATACGTACTTCCCTGCTGGCGATCCTGGTGGAACCAACAACAAAAAATACTTTTTTTGTACGGATATTGTTCCGTGCCAGCTCTTTTTTGAGGATATCTGCCAGAGTATTGGTGTCACGGATCTGTCCGTCCTCCACACTTCCCTGAGGAACATGAATACAGAAGCAGTGCCGTATCCTGTTTTTCCGTCTGCTTTCTTCCACCTCTGCCACACGAAGCTGTGAGGCTTCTACCTCTATACTTAAAAATCGCGCCATTTTATCTGTTCCTCCAAACATTTTTCCTGTGTTTTTTCAGATGCAAAAATACATTTACAGATTTTCTTTATGGAAAATGTATTTTTGTAACTGAAAAATCATTTCAGTTATCAGATCCCGAGACATCCAAGATACCATCCGATCCACTGTTCTCCCCACAAAGCCGCAAGAAAGATCCCCACAGACAGATAGGGACCCATGGCAAGGACATGACCTGCACCTTTTACTCTGATCCTGATCAGGTGGATAACAGAGCCTATGATACATCCCAGTAGGAATGCCAGAATGATCTTCTGCCATCCGAGGATCAGCCCGCAGGCAAACATCAGCTTGATGTCACCGCCACCGATGGCTCTTCCGCCGCTTGCCACATACAAAATGCCCAAAAATCCGCTGACACAGACCATCCCCACCAGATGGGAAAGAATATGCGCCGGATCCAGAACTGTTGCAGCAATGCCCAGGATAAACAGAAATACATTGATCCCGAAAGGGATCTCATAGGTCCGCCAGTCGATCACACTTAATACGACCAGGGCAGATGTCATGAAGCAGATGACCAGACTTCGGTAATTCAGCCCGCATACCACACAGATCAGCACATAGAGAACTCCGTTTAAGGTTTCTATAATGGGATACTGTGGGGAAATCCTGGTTTTGCAGTTGCGGCACTTACCGCCCAGGAACAGCCAACTGAACACCGGCACCAGATCATACCATTTAAGCCTCCTCCCACAGGTCATACAGTGGGAGGGAGCTGTTACAATGGATTCATGAAGGGGAATCCGGTAGATACACACATTTAAAAAACTACCGATGGTGATTCCGAATATGAAAATAATTATGTATGGGATTGAGTCTAGGAAAAGGAGCATAGGGGGGGATTCCTTTCTAAATGTGTAAATAATTCTGATTAAATTTACTCTTCAGTGCCCTTTGCCATATATTTTGCAAACTTATTGTTCTCAGAATCATCATCACCAGTTTTATATGCTACACTTGTTCCGCCGTCAGCTTTAACAGTCACAGTTGCAATAACATTAGCTTTTCCACCAGTTTTACTCCATTTTTTGGATTTTGTTCCTGTACTTTCCCACTTCGGAATAGCATCATCTATTGCAGTTTTGAAATTTGTATCTGCATCTGTGGTTGATATTGTAGTAGCAGTATCTCCGATTGTAATTACATAATCGCCTGCTGTAAGATCATTAGCTGGATCTGCCGCATAAACTTTAACGACTTTTACAAGCTCATCCATATTGGACGCATCTGCTGCTTTTCTTGATTTCTCAACATACTTTGTATACTGCGGAGCAAGGATACCTACCAGAATTGCAAGGATTGCAATTACGATAACAAGCTCTACCAGTGAGAAACCTTTGTTATTTTTCTTTTTGTTTAAAAACTTAAACATGTTACATCTCTCCTTTTTCATCTCTCATTGATTCTCTATGATAACACAGTCCCCTATGCAGCCTGTGTATCAAACATCTCTTACAGAAACTTTTAACGCGGTTCCCAATCGCACAGGCCGGAACGGAGATATTTTCCATCCGGTTTTTTATAAATTTACAGGTTATCTAGGCCACTGTACATGGCGCCGATCGGTGAGACCACTGCAATAACTATGGTCCCGATAATAAGAGCCATAAACACAATGATCAGAGGTTCCATGGCTGCCAGCACGCTCTGGGTGGTCATCTCCACCTCTTCGTCGTAATAATCTGCCAGCTTTTCCAGCATGGATTCCAGATTACCGGTTTCCTCTCCAATCCCGGTCATATGATATACCATAGGAGGGAAGATCCCTGCTGCCTCCAGAGGTTCTGACATGGGAATACCCTTCATCACCGCCTGCCGTACATCCATAAGGGCATTGGTATAATGAATATTCCGCACTACCCTGGAAGCAGTTTCCAGACAATCTATAGTAGGAATACCCGCTGCCAGAAGTGTACTTACAGTTCTTGAGAACTCCGCGCAGGCAGTCTTAATTGTCAGTTTGCCGAAAAGAGGCATTTTCATCTTGATCCGGTCAATGGTAAGCCGCCCCTGGGTGGTGCGGTAAACTGCCTTATACCCGGCGATCACTGCCGCCGCAACTGCCGCGATCACGTACCAGTGGGCTGATGTCCACCGGCTCAGGTTCATCACAAACATGGTGATCCCCGGCATCTCAATATCCAGTCCGTCAAACATATCAATAAAGATAGGAATAACATAAAGAAGCATTACCGCAATAACACCGATGGCAACCACGACCAGGATAATGGGATAGATCGTAGCCTTCTTAATGGTAGCCTTCAGCTTGGCTTCCTTTTCAAAATGGGTGGCCATCCTTGAAAAAGCAGTGTCCAGGCTTCCGGCTGACTCTCCTGCTTTCACCATGTTTACCAGCATCGGAGGAAAACAGTCCGGCTGGGCACCCATGGAATCAGCCAGAGTATTGCCCTTTTCCACGCTGGTAAGGACTTCCATAATGGCACGTTTCAGCCATTTATTCTCTGTCTGCTCCCCCATCATCTGCAGTGCTTCCTTCATGGGAACACCGGCTTCCATAATACTGACAAACTGACGGCAGAATACACTTAGATCCCTGGGCTTTACCTTTTTTCCAATGGAAAAATCAATTTTTTTATCCAGAAGGCCCTGTTCTTTCACAGAAACAGGAAGCAGTCCCTGGTTTTTCAGGACCTCCAGTGCCTTCTCACGGCTTTCGGAATCGATACTGCCACGTTTTTCTTTTCCTTTTTTGTCCACTGCCACGTATGAATAGCCTGGCATTGTCTCATTCCTTTCTCTTTATAGTTACAGGATCCCCTGTCAGAAATCCGGAAGATCAAAGGTCACTTTTTTGTTCATGGATACCGGATCCTGAGCATAGGTTACAGTCTGGTCTGCATCAATGACCTTCCTCATATACAGGTCATAAAGAGCATCATCCATGGTCTGCATACCCATTCTTTTGCTGGTCTGCATAATGGACGGGATCTGGTAGGTCTTGCCCTCACGGATCAGGTTCCGGATTGCATTGTTTGCAAAAAGCACCTCCAGTGCTGCCACACGACCGCTCCCGTCTGCTCTTTTAAGAAGCTGCTGGGATACGATACATTCCAGCACAGATGCAAGCTGGATACGGATCTGCTGCTGCTGATCCGGCGGAAATACATCAATGATACGGTCAATGGTCTGGTTTGCCCCGATGGTATGTAAGGTGGAGAACACCAGGTGGCCTGTCTCTGCCGCAGTGATCGCGGTGGAAATAGTTTCCAGATCCCGCATCTCTCCTACCAGGATCACATCCGGGTCCTCTCGAAGAGCAGCCCTTAAAGCCTGTCCGTAATCTGTGGAATCGCTTCCGATCTCCCTCTGGTTCACAATGGATCTGTCATGTCTGTGAAGATACTCGATCGGGTCTTCCAGAGTAATGATATGGTATGGATATGTACGGTTGATCACATGGAGAAGGGATGCAAGGGTGGTGGATTTACCGCTTCCTGTAGGGCCTGTGACAAGCACCAGCCCTCTTTTTCTCGAGGTCATCTCCACTACCTCTGCCGGGATCCCGAGGTCTTCCGGTTCCGGGATATTAAAAGGCAGGCAACGCATAACCGATGCCAGGGTACCTCTCTGTTTAAATACATTGACACGGAACCTTCCCACTCCGGGAATGGCATAGGCAAAGTCTGTCTGCCCGTTTTCCTGAAGCTCTCCTCTGTGCCTTACATCCATCAGAGGCATGAGAAGTTCCTCCATGACTTTTGGGGTAAGCCTTTCTCCTTCAATGGATTTCAGAATCCCGTCCACGCGGTATACAGGCGGCCGTCCCACTGTAAAGTGGACATCCGATGCCTTTGCGTGAATGGATTCTGCCAGGATTTCATCTAAACTGTACATGTATTTCCATCCTTCCGGAATTTTGTCTTATTCGTAAGATGCCTTCAGCATTTCATCTATGGATGTGGTGCCATCCAGCACATAGCGGATACCATTGTCACGGAGTGTACGCATACCTGCCTTTTTGGCTGCTGCCTCCAGTTCCTCCGTGGTTCCGTTTTCTGTGATAAGGTCACGGATCTCGTCTGTGATCTCCATGATCTCAAACACACCTTTTCGTCCGAAATAGCCTGTCTGGTTACAGAGCTCGCAGCCTGCAGGCTCATAAATATCCACTTCCTCTGCCGCGCTTCTCTTAAGGATGCGTTTCTCCTCCGCTGAGGCAGGGCGCTGTCTCCTGCAGTGGGGACACAGCTTACGCACCAGTCGCTGGGCGATAACTCCTACAACGGAGTCTGCGATCAGGTATCTCTCAACACCCATATCTGCCATACGGTTCAGAGTTCCCACCGCATTATTGGTATGCAGGGTAGATACCACCAGGTGGCCGGTAATGGATGCCTGCACGGCAATGGCTGCCGTCTCCCGGTCACGGATCTCACCGATCATGATAATATCCGGATCCTGTCTCAGGATAGCCCTCAGTGCAGAGGCAAAGGTCATAGCTACTTTGTTGTTTACCTGGATCTGATTGATCCCTTCAATATCTGCCTCAACCGGATCCTCAACTGTGACAATATTTACAGATTCCCTGTTCAGCTCACTTAAAGCAGTATAAAGAGTGGTTGATTTGCCGCTTCCTGTAGGTCCTGTGACAAGAATGATCCCAAAAGGCATGGACAGCATATGGTCAAAGCGTTCCAGCTCATCCCGGTCAAGTCCCAGTTCCCTTTTATTCTTGGTCAGTCCCAGCTTGGAGGAGATTCGCATAACGATCTTCTCACCATGTACGGTGGGAACTGAAGAGATTCGGATATCATACTCCTGACGGTCAACCGTAATAGTCATTCGCCCGTCCTGGGGCTTTCTTTTTTCGGATATGTCCATTCCACCCATGATCTTGATTCGGGTAGAGATGGCAGGGAGAAGACTGTTATCATAAACCATACGCTCATAAAGGGCACCGTCAATACGGTAGCGTACACGTACCTTGCTCTCCAGGGCTTCAATATGGATGTCACTGGCTCTCTGACGGATAGCCTGCTCGATCAGGGAACGCACAAGCTGTACAATGGGGGCATCACTGACATCAGTTTCTGTCTCCTCCTCCACATTTCCGCGGAGCTGTTCTCTCTCCCTTGTAAAACGTCTGGCTGCGTCCAGGGTCTCCGATGCACCGTAGCACCGGTCAATGGCCGCCAGGATATCCCTGGTCGTTGCTATGTAAGGTTCGACCTGAAGATTGGTAACAATGGAAATATCATCGATCGCTGTCATATCCATGGGGTCAGCCATGGCAAGATGGAGGATATTGGCATTATAGGGATCCAGTTCAAATGGAATACAGGTATATTTCTTGAGAATATCCACGCTTACAAGTCCGCGGACCTCCTTGGGGATATCCACTCCCGTAAGCTGGATCACCTTAAGGC
>CAKROW010000023.1 GCA_934373235.1 uncultured Blautia sp.
GATCCAGCGTTCCAAAGGTTATCAGACACGCCCTTCTTTTTCTGTAAAGCAGATCGGAGAGCTGATTGCTTTTGTCAAGAAGATAAAACCGGATGTGATCTGTATGGTGGATAACTGCTATGGGGAATTTGTAGATACCATTGAGCCAAGTGATGTAGGAGCGGACATGATGGTTGGTTCTCTTATAAAAAATCCGGGTGGCGGACTGGCGCCTATTGGCGGTTATATTGCCGGAAAAAAGGAATGCGTGGAAAATGCTTCCTATCGTATGACCTGTCCGGGACTTGGTATGGAGGTTGGCGCGACTCTGGGCGTGAACAGATCTTTATTCCAGGGATTTTTCCTGGCACCTATGGTTACAAAAGGTGCATTGAAAGGTGCGGTTTTTGCGGCAAATATTTATGAGAAACTGGGATTTCCGGTAGTTCCGGACAGCAGGGAGCCCAGACAGGATATCATTCAGGCAGTAACACTTGGAACACCGGAGGGACTGGTGGCTTTTTGCCAGGGAATCCAGGCAGCAGCACCGGTAGACAGTTTTGTAACACCGGAGCCGTGGGATATGCCGGGATATGACAGCCAGGTTATCATGGCAGCAGGTGCGTTTATCCAGGGCTCTTCCATTGAACTTTCCGCAGATGGTCCCATGAAACCACCATATGCTGTATATTTTCAGGGAGGTCTTACCTGGGAGCATGCAAAACTTGGAATTCTTATGTCACTTCAGAAAATGGCTGATAAGGGACTTGTCACATTATGAAAAAGAGAGTGCTGATCATCGGTGCAGGTGCGGCTGGTCTGATGGCAGGAATACAGGCAGCGGAAAAAGGTGCGACTGTTACTGTTCTGGAACAGAATGACCGTCCGGGACGTAAAATCTGTGCTACCGGGAACGGCAGATGTAATATGACCAACCTGCACAGACCGGAAGATGCGTACCGTGGGACAGATCCGGGGTTTGCAGAGAAAGCTCTCAGAGCTTTTTCAGTAACCGATACACTTGATTTCTTCAGGGAACTTGGAATCTGTATCACCGATAAAAAGGGCTGGATCTATCCCAGAAGCGGACAGGCTCAGAGTGTTGTGGATGTTTTGTGTATGAAAGCACATTCTCTGGGAGTGAAGATTAAGACAAACCAGAAGGTGACGGATATTGAACTGAAAGATTCTGTATGGAAAGTTCATGTAGAAGGCTGGACATATGAAGGTGACAGGGTGATCCTGGCTAATGGTTCCAGGGCATCTTCTGTTGCGGGGTCCGGTGAAAGTGGATATATTCTGGCAGAAAGCCTGGGGCATCATATAATCCGTCCTCTTCCGGCACTTACAGCCCTGAAATGCAAAGGGAATTTTTTTAAGGCATGGAGCGGGGTCAGGACTGAAGGCAGGGTTACATTGTATCTGGATGAAGAAAAGGTACAGAGCCAGCAGGGAGAACTGCAGCTTACGGATTATGGGGTTTCCGGCATTCCGGTGTTTCAGATTTCCAGATATGCCATACGCGGGCTCCATGATGGAAGGAAAGCCGGTCTGGTCATCGATTTTCTTCCGGAGATGTCCGCAGAGGAGCTGAAGGTTTTCTGGGAACAGCGGAAAAATATTGCACCGTACAAAAATGACAAAGAGCTTCTGACTGGTATTTTTCCCGAAAAACTGATCCGGGTACTGGTTTCCCGCAAAGATTTTCTGAAGGATATAAAGGCGTTTCCTCTGGATATAAAGGACGGAGCTGGTTTTGAGCAGGCGCAGGTCTGCTCCGGGGGAGTGGATACAGGGGAGATCGATCCATGTACCATGGAATCCAGAATTATAAAGGGACTTTATTTTGCAGGTGAACTGATAGATATTGACGGCACATGCGGCGGGTATAATCTCCAGTGGGCGTGGTCCAGTGGAGCTGCTGCCGGAATCCATGCTGCCGGGAAGGAACAAAAATGATACGAATTACACAGATGAAGCTGCCTGTGGGACATACGGAGCAGCAACTGGAGAAAAAGATTGCACGTTTGCTCCGGTCAGGAAATCAGTCATTTACTTATGAGATCCGTAAGCAGTCGCTGGATGCAAGACATAAGGATGACAAAAAATTTGTTTACACAGTAGACGTAAAGATAAAAAACGAGCAGCAGATCCTTAAAAAAGTTAACGATAAAAATATTATGTTAACTAAAGAAAAAAATTATTCTTTTCCTGCTCCGGGAGAAATACCTCTGAAAACTTCACCGGTTATCATCGGAAGCGGACCGGCTGGTCTGTTCTGTGCCTGGTATCTTGCCAAAGCAGGCTATGCGCCTCTTGTTCTGGAACGTGGAGAAGAGGCAGACAGACGGCAGAAGACAGTGGAACAGTTCTGGAAAAACGGCGTCCTGGATCCGGATTCCAATGTCCAGTTCGGAGAGGGAGGTGCAGGCACCTTTTCCGATGGAAAACTGAATACACTGGTAAAGGATGCCTTCGGAAGAGGCCGGGAGGTTCTTACACGTTTTGTTGAAGCCGGTGCTCCAAAAGAAATCTTATATCAGCAGAAACCTCATCTTGGTACGGATCTTCTTGTTGGGATCGTACAGCATATGCGCCATGAGATCGAGGCAATGGGAGGGCATTTCCGTTTTCGGTCCACAGTTACTGATCTTGAAATGGAAAATGGCTGTCTTAAAGCAGTGACTGTAAATAACAGTGAACGGATCCCGGCTGAGGTATGTATCCTTGCTCCGGGGCACAGTGCCAGAGATACGTTTGCCATGCTGCACAGACGCGGGATTTATATGGAACCGAAATCTTTCGCTGTCGGAGTTCGTGTGGAGCATCCCCAGGTGATGATCAATGAAGATCTTTACGGAGAAACGGAAAATAAATATCTGGGTGCTGCCAGCTACAAGGTTACACATACGCTTGAAAATGACCGTGGGGTTTATTCATTCTGTATGTGTCCGGGAGGTTATGTTGTCAATGCATCTTCAGAAGAAGGTCTTCTTGCGGTTAATGGCATGAGTTACCATGCTCGTGACAGCAGAAATGCAAACAGTGCGATCATTGTCACTGTAAATCCGTCTGATTTTCCAGAGGACGGACCCCTTGGAGGGATTTCCTTTCAGAGGGAACTGGAAAGAAGAGCCTGGAAAGCGGGGCAGGGAAAGGTTCCTGTCCAGCTTTACGGAGATTTCTGCAAAAACAAACCAAGCCATGGTCCCGGTGAGATCATGCCGTGCATAAAAGGAGAATATGTTTTTTCAGATGTACGAAGTATTTTTCCGGAGGAGATTGGTGATTCCATAGAAAAAGGGATGCATGCATTCGGGAAAAAACTCCCGGGGTTTGACCGTGAAGATACCCTGATGGAAGGTGTGGAGAGCCGGACTTCTTCGCCTGTGCGTATTGTACGTGACAGAAGCTCTCTTGTATCCAACATCGCAGGTGTCTTTCCCTGTGGAGAGGGTGCCGGTTATGCAGGAGGTATTACATCTGCTGCAATGGACGGAATCAAGGTGGCAGAGGCAGTAGCTTCCAGATATTCCCTTCCCGTGATGAAAGTGTGAAAAAAACATAATTTTCCGGGATAGAGTGTACATGAAGTATTTTTTATGCTAAAATAGGTTCGACTTTCAGTATCTGATCCTCACATGAGCAAAAAGGTACATCCATGAAAGACAGGATCAAAGAAATGCCGGGATATGAACGCCCTTATGAGAAATGCCTGAGGTCTGGAGAAAAGACTTTGAGCGACAGAGAGCTTCTTGCTGTGATCTTAAGGTGCGGAGTTCAGGGAGTCAGTTCCCTCACACTGGCAGACGAAATTTTAAATTCAACAGAGAATACTGCTTATCCGGGGCTTCTGGGACTGATACATATGTCCCTGCCGGATCTGATGAAAATTCGCGGGATCGGTAAGGTTAAGGCTGTTCAGTTGAAATGTATCGGGGAACTTTCCAGACGGATGGCTTCAGCGGCTGCCAAGCCGGAAATGACCTATGACAATCCCGCAACAATTGCAGAATATTATATGGAGAAGCTTCGGCATGAGGAGCAGGAGCTTCTTTATTGTATGATGCTGGATAGCCGGAATCATTTTACAGGTGAACAGCTTCTTACGAGAGGAACTGTGAACGCCACACTGATCACACCCAGAGAGGTTTTTGTTGAGGCGGTCCGTTATCATGCTGTCAGCCTGATCCTGATTCATAATCATCCGGGAGGAGACCCGGAGCCAAGTGGTGCAGATCTTGAGGTGACAGAACGTGTATACAGCGCTGGGGAGTTGCTGGGGATACGGCTTCTGGATCATATCGTTATCGGGGATCACCGATATACAAGTTTCCGGGAGCAGGGATTTTTTGAACGCATATAAGCAATATAAAGGGGCAGATTTATGCTTTTTACAAATAAGTACGGAATAGATCTGGGGAGCAGTTCAGTAAAGATCTATTCCTATTTCAGAAACAAAAGTTATATAGAAAAAAATATGGTCGCGTACAAAAAACGCAGAATCTTAGCCGTGGGCAATGAAGCATATGAAATGTTTGAAAAGGAACCAGCCGACATTTCCGTGAATTCGCCGATGGCTTTTGGTATGATTGCGAATCTTGAGCTTCAGGAGATCGTATTGTACAGTATGCTGCGCAGGATTGAGCATGGAGCCGGCCTTGGGGCGGTAATGTATTTTGCGGTACCGCTGGATATGACAGCTATTGAGAAACGTGCATATTATCATCTGGTTAACGGACACTGGCTTCGCAAGAACCGGGTGTTCATGGTAGAGTCACCTATTGCGGATGCTATTGCTATGGGAGTGGATCTGGAAAAGGAAGAGGGAAGCATGATCGTCAACATCGGTGCACAGAGTACAGAGATATCCATTATCACCGGTGGAAGGATCATCATAAGCCGTAAGATTCCCCTTGGAGGCAGACAGATGAATGAAGCAATCTGTACAGAGATCCGCAAACGTTATAACCTTCAGATCGGAACGCGTACAGCCAAGCGGCTTAAGCTGGTTATGGGAAGGCTCAATGACCAGAAGAAAGAGGCACGTAAGGTGGTGGGAATCGACAGCATTTCCGGGCTTCCCAGGGAAGAGGTGATTTCCTCTTATGTTGTCAACGCAGGAATCATGAACTGTGTTAATCAGATTGCATCGGAGATGAAGACTTTTCTGGAGCGTACTCCGCCGCAGATCGCATATCATATTGCAAAAGAGGGAATCTATCTTACAGGTGGAAGTACAAGACTTCCTTACATAGACAATTATCTGGCAAGTTATACCGGATTTTCCTTTAATCTGTCAGAACTGTATGAGACATCAGCAGTCTGCGGCCTGGAAAAGATCATCAGGGACAGAGAACTGCGCAAATGGGCTCAGCCGGTCAGACAGAAAAAAATGTAAAGGAGCATGCTTGATGAAGAACATCAGAAAAAAAGTACGTTTTCATGTCAATATAAAGAGCAAACATCTTCTGGCAGTTATGACGATTTTTTGCGGAAGCTGTATTGTCACCACATTTGCTTCGGGAGTTGTTTCCACACCTTTTCAGGAGGCAGCAGGTTTTGTTGTGGTTCCTTTTCAGAAAGGCATTTCCTCTGTGAGCAATATGTTTGGCGATATCAAGAACAGTATGCGTGACAAGGATGATGTACTTCAGGAAAATGAAGAACTTAAGGCTCAGATCAACAGCCTTACAGAGCAGAATAATATCCTGATCCAGGACCAGACAGAGCTTTCCAGGCTTCGGGAGCTGTATGATCTGGATGAAGAATATTCCAATTATCCCAAGGTGGCAGCCAGAATCATATCCAAAGATCCGGGAAACTGGTATGATACATTTATGATCAACAAGGGAAGTGATGACGGTATCCGTGTGGATAATAATGTGATCGCAGGTAAAGGTCTTGTGGGAATTGTCACACAGGTAGGACCGTCCTGGGCTACAGTTCGATCCATTATTGATGACAGCAGCAGTGTAAGTGCAATGGCAGTCAGCACATCAGATAACTGTGTTGTAAACGGTGACCTTGAACTGATCGATGAGGGTAAGATACGTTTTGAACAGCTTTATGATCAGGACAATAAAGTTACAGTGGGAGAACGTATTGTGACCTCCAATATCAGTGAAAAATATGTAGAAGGCCTGTTTATCGGCTATGTCAGTGAAGTACAGCAGGATCCTAACAACCTGACAAAGACAGGTACTATTGTGACTCCTGTTGATTTTGGCCATCTGAAAGATGTGCTTGTTATCACAGTCAATAAACAGGACGCGGTCAGTGGTTCGGAGGATGCGTCCAATGAAAAATAAAATTGTTATTTTCATAACGGTTCTGGTGTGTTTTCTTTTGCAGTGTACAGTAATAGATTATATATCCATTGGTTCCATCACACCGAATCTTCCGCTGATTCTCTGTGTTTCCATGGGACTGATGCGTGGACGTAAAGTAGGGCTGTGGACCGGCTTTTTTTCCGGGTTGTTCATTGATCTGTTTTACGGATCACTGTTTGGGTTTTATGCATTGATCTATATGTATGCAGGATTTATCAGCGGATATGCATTCCGCAGTTTTTATGATGATGATCTTAAGGTTCCCGTGTTCCTTGTAGCAGGAACAGATCTTCTGTATAATCTGGGTGTGTATGCACTTCAGTTTCTTTTAAGAGGAAGACTGGGACTCTGGACTTATATATCCAGGATCATAATCCCGGAAATTATTTACACTGTATTTCTCACGATCATTGTTTACCGGATATTTTACTGGATTAATTACCACTTACTGGATACTGTATGGAAGGAAAGTGATTCTATTTGGGAATTAAAAAAATAAAGAGAATTGTAAAAAAAGTTCGTCTGAAGCGAACTACAGTCATTATTGTCATATTCAGTCTTATGTCAGCTACTTTGATCCGTCAGTTGTTTAATCTTCAGATCATACAGGGACAGGATTATATTAATAAATTTGAATCCCGTACAACCAAAAATCGTGTGATCAAAAGCACACGTGGAAATATTTATGACCGCAACGGCACAGTGGTAGCTTCCAATGTTCTGTCCTATTCTGTCACATTTGAGGATGTTGGAACCTACAATTCAACAAGGGAAAAAAATCTTACCCTGAACGGGATTGCCTATCAGGTCCTTCAGATCCTGTCTCAGAATGGAGATTCTCTTACCAACAGCTTTCATATCACAGTGGATGATAATGGAAACTATGTCTTTGATGTTGATGAAGGCTTTACGCTCAACCGTTTTCGTGCGGATGTATACGGAGAATCTCTTATTGATGATCTTACGGATGAGCAGAAAAATGCAACAGCAGATAAAATGATGGAATTTCTTACAGGAAGTAAGGGATTTTCCATTGTTCTTTATGGAACTGATGCCTATACAGATGAGGAGCTTTCCAGCCATTCCCTTCCAAAGGAACTTACCAGACAGGAGATCCTTAATATCGCCATCATGCGTTATCTTCTGAATACCAACAGTTTTAAGAAATATATGCCTGTAACTGTTGCTACCAATGTCAGTGAAAAATCAGTTGCTGCTATTCAGGAAAATCAGTCTGCGCTTATGGGAATACAGGTTGTTGAGGATTCCACACGTAAATATATTGACGATGAGAGCATGGCTCCTATTCTGGGATATATCGGACAGGCCTCCTCTGAAGAACTGGATGAGCTGAGAAAGGATAATCCGGACTATTCTAATGATGCCATTGTAGGAAAAGCGGGAATTGAGCAGTATATGGAGCTTCAGCTTCAGGGTAAAGATGGTCAGGAGACGGTTACTGTTGATAACCTGGGTAAGATCCTGGATATTGATGAGAGCAAGACCATTGATCCGATTGCCGGAAATGATGTATATCTGACTGTAGATGCAGACTGGCAGAGGAGTATTTACCAGATCCTGAAACAGAGGGTTGCAGGTATCCTTCTTGCAAAACTGACACCGGATAAGTCATTTAATTATGAGGCAGAGAAGGATGCAAGTATCATCACAATTCCAATTTATGATGTATACAATGCATTGATTGCCAACAGTGTCATTGACATCCGTAAATTCAGTGATGATAATGCTTCTGACACAGAAAAAAAATTATATGCCAAATTTCAGCAAAAACAGCAGAGTGTTTTTGATACAATAAGTAGCAGGCTTACAGGAGATAATCCACCGGCATACAAAGAAGAAGACAAACAGATGCAGGAATATCTCACTTATATCTGTGACGATCTTCTTACCAATACGCTGAACATTATCAAAAGTGACTCGGTAGATACTTCTGACAGTACCTATAAAGCCTGGAAAACAGAACAGAGCATCAGTCTCAAGGAATATCTGAATTATGCAGCCAGCCAGAACTGGATTGATATTTCAGCTTTTTCCTCAAATGGTGAGTACCTGGATTCCCAGGAAGTATATCAGGCACTGACAGACTATATTATCGATTATCTGAAGACAGATACAGGATTTTCCAAACTTCTGTACAAATATATGCTTCAGGAGGATACCATAAGCGGAGAGGAACTGTGCATTGTTCTTTATGAACAGGGGGTTCTTTCCAAGGAAGATGCGAATTACCAGCAGCTTTTAAGCGGACAGCTTGGTGCCTACAGTTTTATGTATCAGAAGATCGCCAATCTGGAGATCGAACCTGCACAGCTTGCGCTGGCACCATGTTCTGCATCTGCGGTGATCACAGATGTAAATACCGGACAGGTTCTTGCCTGTGTTTCCTATCCGGGATATGACAATAACAGGCTTACCAATGATATGGATACGGACTATTACGCAAAACTTTCCACAGATCTTTCAAGTCCGTTCTTTAACAAGGCAACACAACAGAGGACAGCTCCCGGATCAACCTTGAAACTTCTTTCCACCATTGCAGGAATGAGTGAGGGTGTGATCGATGAAAACACATACATTGAATGTACAGGCAGTTTTGATCTGGTAACGCCGGCTATCAACTGCTGGAACAAGAAAGGGCATGGAGCCCTGGATATCCGAAGTGCCATTGAACAGTCCTGTAACGTATATTTTACAACCATAGGTTTTCAGCTTGGCAAAAACACAGATGGTGATTTCTCGGAGGCTCTGAGTCTTTCCATGCTCCAGAAATATGCGGCTCAGATTGGACTGGATTCAAAGACGGGAATTGAGATTTCCGAAGCGTCACCGCAGGTATCTGATGCTTATGCAGTTCCGTCATATATCGGACAGGGTACCAATATGTTTACCACAAGCCAGCTTTCCAGATATGCGGCAACACTGGCTAATTCCGGAACAGTGTATGATCTGACTCTTCTTGACCGTCTTACAGATTCCAAGGGAAATCTTCTCAAGGAATATGAGCCTACAGTAAAGAATAACATGGACGTTTCAGGGGATATCTGGGAGATAATCCATGATGGTATGCTCCGTGTTGTACAGACACATGCACAGTTTGACGGACTTGGAATTGATGTGGCAGGAAAAACAGGTACAGCGGAGATTGATTACTATCATCCGAATAATGCACTTTTTATTGGTTATGCGCCGGCTTCTCAGCCACAGTATTCCATTGCAGTGCGTATTGCCAATGGATATACATCAGGTAATGCCTGCCTGACTGCAAATGATATATTCAAATATATCTTTGACCTGGCAGACGAAAGTACGATTCTCACCGGTTATGCCGCAAGCGATACCAGTGATGTTTCTAATGACTGATGTCATGGATATACTTCAGAGAATACCAGAAGTATGGAACATAATGTCAGGAGGACACAGAGAACATGAGTGAAGTCATTGTCATTACATCAGGTAAAGGTGGCGTAGGAAAAACCACTACGGTTGCAAATATCGGGACAGGCCTGGCTGCGCTGGGCAAAAAAGTCGCAGTAGTGGATACAGATATCGGTCTTCGGAACCTTGATGTTGTCATGGGACTGGAGAACCGTATCGTTTACAATCTGGTGGATGTGATAAATGGTAACTGCCGGTTGAGGCAGGCACTGATCCGTGACAGGAGGCATCCGGATCTTTATCTTCTTCCGTCGGCACAGACTAAGGATAAAACGGCGGTATCCCCGGAACAGATGATCAAACTCACTGAAGATTTGAGAGAAGAATTTGATTATGTGCTTCTGGACTGCCCGGCAGGGATCGAGAGAGGATTTCGTAATGCAGTTGCAGGGGCAGACAAGGCACTTGTGGTAACCACACCGGAGGTTTCAGCCATTCGTGATGCAGACCGCATCATAGGGCTTTTGGAATCTGGTGGGATCAGGGATATCCGGCTTATCATAAACCGGCTGCGTCCGGATATGATCGCCAGGGGAGATATGATGTCTGTGGAAGATGTTCTGGAAATACTTGCAGTAGATCTTATTGGTGCTATACTGGATGATGAACAGATCGTTATATCTACCAATCAGGGAGAGCCACTTTCCGGCAGAAACTCCCAGGCAGAGGAAGAATACAGAAATATCTGCAAAAGACTTATGGGGGAGGATATCCCATATACAGGGCTGAAACAGAAAAAAGGAGTTTTCAGGATGATTGGAAGTCTTTTCCATAAATGAATGGGGGGATCATGATGAAGAATTTTTTCTCCGGAAAAAACCGTTCAGCAGGATATGCCCGGGATCGAATGAAACTTCTTCTGGTATCGGAACGGATTGACTGCTCACCGCAGATGATGAAACTTCTCAGAAACGATCTGATACATACAGTAAAGAAATACGTTGTTATTGATGAAACAAAGGTGGCAATACAGATCAGGCAGGATCCGCCTGTTATGTATGCCACGATACCGGTACTTAAGAAAAGGGATGTGTGATTTATGCTTAAACAGTATAAGCTGCGTTTTTATGATTTCAGACTGATCGTCTTTCTTCTGGCGATCAGTTTTATCGGGATTCAACTGGTCGGTACGGCTGCGGAGTCGCTTCGTTCCCGTCAGCTTGCAGGAGTTATCCTGGGAGTTATCCTGATGCTGGTTCTGTCACTGACGGATTATTCCTGGATTTTAAATTTTCAGTGGATTCTTTATGGATTTAATATTATTATGCTGCTGGCGGTGCGTTTTTTTGGAGACAGTGCCAACGGAGCTGCCAGATGGGTAGATCTTGGATTTATCCGTTTTCAGCCTACAGAGCTTTCGAAGATCATTATTATTTTATTTTTTGCAAAATTTTTTATGGATCATGAGGAGGAGCTTAATACACTTAAAGTTCTTGCACAGGCGGCAGTGCTTCTTGTGATTCCTCTTACGCTGATCCTGGTGCAGCCGGACCTGAAAAATACTATTACAGTTGTTGTGCTGTTTTGTATTCTTGTTTATATTGCTGGTTTAAGCTATAAGATCATAGGAGGTGCGGCGCTGATCGCAATTCCCCTTGCAATTATTTTTCTGTCCATTGTAGTACAGCCGGATCAGACTCTGATCGAGGATTATCAGCGAAAGCGAATCATGTCATTTCTTTATCCGGAAAATGAGGAATATGCAGATGATATTGAACAGCAGAATAACTCAAAGACGGCTATCGCTTCCGGTGAACTTGTGGGAAGGGTTTTCAGTAAAGATTCTTCTGTAACCTCAGTTAATGATGGTAATTTTGTATCTGAGAACCAGACAGACTTTATTTTTGCTGTTGCAGGAGAAAATTACGGATTTATCGGATGTACAGTCATTGTATTGCTTTTGCTGGCGATCACGGTAGAATGTATCCGTCTGAGTCTGAGAGCCAAAGATCTTTCTGGAAAGATCATATGCTGCGGCGTAGGGAGCATTGTGGCGATTCAGAGCTTTATCAATATCTGTGTTGCCACAGGAATGGCACCTAATACAGGAACCCCTCTTCCTTTTGTAAGTTATGGGCTGACATCCATTGTCAGTTTGTTCATTGGTATGGGAATGGTGCTGAATATCGGACTTCAGAGCAGTGCATATAACAAAGAAATCAAGAAAAAAGATAACAGGAAAGATCTGTACTTTCAGAAAGAGGAATATTTATGACAGATAAAACTCCTTCCAGAAACAGGACAAGACAATCGGCTTCAGGACAGAACAGAAAACCGGTTCAGCAGCCGCAGAGAACTGCCGGCAGAAAAACAGAATCCACTGTTTCAGCAAAAAAACGCTCTGCCCGTATGAGAAGGATGCGCAGGAGAAGAATACGGAATACTGTCTTTCTGGTACTGCTCCTGGTGGTTCTCTGTGGAGCTGGTGGATTTGGAATCTATACGTTGAGGGACGGGAATTTATCCAGTGAGAAGAATTCTTTTAACGCCTTTGACGAGTTTGAGAATACACTGGTTTCCAAAGAAAACCAGAGAGCAGAAGCATTTGCACAGAATCTCTGTGTTGTGGAAGAGGATACTCCCCTTGATTCTGTAACATTACAGGATAATCAGTCAGGTGTCCTTTTAAATCTTAATGATCAGAAAGTACTCTTTGCAAAGGGTGCTTATGATAAAGTATATCCGGCCAGCATAACCAAGATCATGACTGCTGTACTTGCTTTCAAATATGGAAATATGGATGATACTGTGACCATTACCCAGGAAAATGTAACTCTTGAGGAAGGCTCACAGGTTGCCGGTTTCCAGGCAGGTGACCAGGTGACCATGGACAAGCTCATCCACTGCCTTTTAGTGTATTCAGCCAATGATGCAGCTTCTGCCATTGCCTCCCATGTAGGTGGTTCTACGGAGCAGTTTGTGGAAATGATGAACAGTTACGCAGCACAGCTTGGATGTACAGGAACCCATTTTACAAATCCACATGGTCTGCAGGATGAGAACCACTATACAACACCATATGATATTTATCTGATGCTTAAGGAGGCACTGAATTATCCGGAATTTACGGAGATCACACAGATGCCCTCCTATACAGTGAATTACACACACTCCGATGGAAGTGCTGTGAGTACCACACTGACAGCAACAGATCATTATCTTACTGGAGAAGCGACCGCACCAAAGGATGTCACAGTCCTGGGAGGAAAAACTGGAACTACCAGCAATGCAGGAAACTGTCTGGCACTTTTAAGCCAGAATGCATATGGAAAGCCATTTGTCTCCATTGTGATGGGTGCACCTTCCAAAGAGGTATTGTATGAAGAAATGACTTCACTTCTGCAGAACATCAATAACACCTGATCAGACTGACACCAAAGGAGAGCAGAATCATGATTATTACTATTGACAGACAATGCGGATGTGGCGGACACAGGATTGGACAGATACTGGCTCAAAAACTGGGACTGGAACTGTACGATAAGAGAAAGCTGATGGAAGAAGCCAAAAAGCTAGGAAGATTTGATGAGAACCGGGATTTTTTTGATGAAAAATCAGTAAACAGTCTTCTTTTTTCTATTGCCATGAATTATGGGGATAAAAATCCCATGGAAAATTCATTTGAACTGGTACGTGAACTTACAAAAGGCAAACCGTTTGTTATGATCGGACGATGTTCCAACATTATTTACAAAGATGAGATGGATGTTACGACCATATTTCTTCACGGAGATATGGAACACCGTATAAAGCGTATCATGGAACGGGACGGTGTTTCAGAAAAGGCTGCCAGACATACGATTAAAGAGACAGACAAAAAAAGAGAAATTTTTCACAAATCCTGTACAGAGATTTCATGGACAGATTCAACACAGTATGAACTGTGCCTGGACACCGGAATACTTGGTATAGAAAGATCTGCGGAAATAATCATGGATTATATCAGAGCAAAAGAACAAAAATAAAACGGACATAAAAAAGTCCCGTATGACAGGAAATTGTCATGCGGGATTTTTTGGTATAAGATCTTGATTCTTACTGCTGGTCAGGATAGATGATCACATCCCAGTCTGTATCATCTGCACTGGAAAAAAAATCATCGGTTGTGGGATCACTGTCCTCATCTACGATCACAGGAACCTGTGTACTGTCGGAACTGCTTTCACTGTCATAGGTATCTTCTGTATAGATTGGAAACTCTGCAGTTTCCTGAGAGGTATCAGAAGTATGGGATGTATCTGTGGTTTCAGGGACACTGGAAGTTGGCTGCGGAAGAGGTTCGGCAGGTGTTTGGGTGGCTTTTACAGGAGTCGTGGCAACCGGAGAAGGTGTTGCTGTTGCAGATGTCGGTGATTCTGAAACGGTGATAACAGTGTTCTGCCCAATATTTTCATTTGAAAAATCTGTGGCCTTTTCTCCAGACAGGAGATAATTCAGCCCATTATTTGGAATTGCCATATAAACGAACAGCATTACAACGCAGAGAGCAAGAGCGCAGCCTGCAATTTTAACTTCTTCTTTATACCTCATATAAAATCACCTCCTGAATTCTGAAAAAATTATATCATGGCCATTGATGTAAATTGTAAATATAAGTTTTCCATAAAAAATTTCAGTTGCATTTTGGAGTTGTATCAAGTACAATATGTTCATGAACAAATGTTTGTTGACAGCTATTGTATTATAACACGAAGGGATAAAAATATGTTAGGGAAAACACACATGGCAGTAGGGATTGCCACTGGCCTGGTTATTTTGCAGCCACAGAGTATAACAGAGCTTATCATAGGAATCGGAACTGCCGCTATAGGTGCAGTGATCAGTGATATAGATGTGGGAACTTCAGAGTCCCACAGGGAGGCTGACAAGATTATCGGTATATCTTCATTTCTGGTTCTTATTATGCTGTTACTGGAATGGAAATGGAACATCGGAGTCTGGCACAGACTGATGAATGATGGAAACAGAGCGAGACTTATCCTGTCCGCAGGTATATTTCTTATTATCTGTGCCTGGGGAAAGGAACAGCCACACAGATCTTTTATGCATTCACTGGCTGCCCTGGTTCTTCTTACAGGCTGTGTAAAGATGTTTCTTCCTGTGGCAGCCCCTTATTTTGGAGTGGCCTTTGGGTCTCATCTGATTCTTGATCTTCTCAACCGGAAAGGAGAGCGGCTTTTTTATCCTCTGCAAACTGGTTTCAGTCTCAGATTATGCTCTGCACAGGGAATTATAAACAGGTTCCTGTTCAGTGCAGGTTCTGTTATTTCCTTGGGGGCTGTGATCTATACGCTGACCAGATTGATGTAGGTAGAAAAATCAGGTGTGGGATGATATAATAAATAAAACAGATTTTCAGAAAGAAGGCATTAATATGCGTCAGGAGAAATTTAAAATGGAACGTCAGGGGCTGATCCGGATCGGAGATAAAGTAGAAATATCAGAGTTCCAGTCTTATATGAATTACAGCTATGTAATAGAACCGGCTGTAGCCATGTCCGGCTGTTACAAAAATGCAGACAGGATTAAGTCCAGAGAGGGCATTATAAAGAACATCGAACATACTCCCAGAGGGTTTATCGTAACGGCAGAATTTGAAGAATAAAAAGGGGATGTGAATTTATGAGTAACTGTATCACAACCTATACCGGAGAACATTTTGACCCGGTAAATCCGGATTCAGAAAAAATATGTATCCGGGATATTGCTCATGCACTTTCTCTTATATGTCGGGGAAATGGTCATGTGAGTACGTTTTTTTCCGTAGGCCAGCATTGTATCGCCTGTGCAGAGGAAGCCGCTGCAAGGGGGCTTTCCGGGCGTATGGTTCTGGCATGTCTTCTTCATGATGCAAGTGAGTGTTATATGTCTGACGTTCCCAGACCTTTTAAGAGAACTCTCACAGAATACCGGAAGCAGGAGGAGATACTTCTGGATATGATCTATCGTAAGTATCTTGGTTCTCCACTGAGTATTGAAGAAAAGAAACAGATCAAAGAGATAGATGATGCACTTCTGTGGTATGATCTCAGATATCTTTTGAATGAAACTGATACCGGAACACCGCCGGAAATTCATATTTCGCTATGCTATGAGGAGATACCGTTTAAAAATGTGGAGGAGAAATATCTTCAGATATTTTATAAATACAGAAATCAGCCATAATTCTAAATTGATGAAAAATTGCCGGAATTATTAAAAATACTCTTGTAATTTCAAGCATAATGCACTATAATAATTAACATATTAATAGTAATTTTGTTTAAAATTATTATATTGGTCTAAGGAGGAAAACAATATGGTTGAACTGATCGTAGGAAAGAAAGGCAAAGGCAAGACAAAAGTACTGTTAGACAAGGTTAATGGAGCTGTTAAAGAGGCTAACGGAAGCATTGTTTACTTAGACAAGAGCGGGAAACATATGTATGAATTAAATAACAAGGTACGTCTCATTGATGTTTCCGGTTTTCCGGTTAAAAATGCAGATGAATTTGTTGGATTTATTTGTGGTATTCTTTCTCAGGATCATGATCTTGAGCAGATTTATCTGGATAGTTTTCTTACAACAGCCAAGCTTGAGGGACAGGATGTAACAGGAACATTGAAACAGCTTGACGCGATCGGAGAGCAGTTTAAGGTTTCCTTTATTATCAGTATGTCTCTGGACAAAGAAGAAGTTCCAGCAGAATTCCAGGATAAGATCAGTACTGCCTTATAATTGAATATGAAATGTCTTTAACTACATAGGACATATAAGATCAGGGATTCTGAGACTAAAGTATTCAGAATCCCTTTTTCGGGCATAAAGAATTAAAATAATGGAGAGGAGTTTTTGATGAACGAGTTATATGAAGCAATCGAAAAAAAAATAATGGAATCAGGTTATCCGAGAAAGATTTCAGGAGAAGCTGTTTATGATGATATCTGTGATCAGATAGAAGGAAAAGAAAATGGCAGTTATATTTTAATGTCAAAATTTGAAGATGATGTAATTTTTGAATATCATATTACAGTAATGGATAATGAGTTTAATCTTGGGGTTCTGACAATGCGCACACCAGAAGGTGTATATGAAACAAATTTTGATGAATAAGATAAACAGGGAAACAGCTTTTGGAAGCTTTTTCCCTGTTTTTACTATATAAAGTAAGTAATACATTTAATCTTCGCGGAGTTTTACAGCAGAAGCAGCCTGACGTCGTCTGGCATCGTCAAGTGCTGCATAATGCTTTTTGGTGGTATTGACATCCCGGTGTCCAAGAACATCAGCTACAAGATAGATGTCACCAGTTTCCTGATATAGAGCGGTTCCGTAAGTGCTTCGCAGTTTATGCGGGGTTATTTTTTTGGTGGTGGTAATCTGGCGAGCATATTTTTTTACCAGATTTTCAATAGCCTGTACACCAATTCGGCGACGCTGGGTAGAATAAAAAAGAGCATGTTCATGCCCGACAAGAGGCGTAATACCTTCACGGACTTCCAGGTATTTTTTTAATGCTTTTTCAACTTCCGGTCCGAAATATACAACCATTTCATTGCCGCCTTTTCGGGTAACTTTAATTCCGTTATTTTTGAAATCAACATCCTCAATATCAAGGCCGACACATTCAGAAACACGGATGCCGGTGCCTAAAAGTAAAGTGACAATAGCCAGATCACGGTCTTTTGTTTTTTCGTAATATACACGTTTCTGACCAGTCAAAGTATCTCCACAATGTTCTATATAATCCAGAAGCAATGCAACTTCATCTGTATCAAGACGTATGATATTTTTGTCATGAATTTTTGGAACGTCAATAAGTACAGATGGGTTTGTGGTAATCATTTCGTGTTTATAGTAATAAGCATAAAAACTTCTTAGAGCTGAAATTTTTCGTTTCAAACCACGTTCGCCATTGGTTTCTGTTTTATCTGAATCAGAAGATTTATATACTTTAAGATATTCTTCGTATTCTTCAAGATCAATCGCTTTAATCTGATCCAGGACATCAACTGTAAAATCCTTCATTGTTTTTCCTGAAAAAGCAGGATTTTCATCCAGAAGAAACTGAAAGAAGATCCGAATATCATAGGCATAGGAAATTCGTGTTTTAGTAGTTGTTGTAGCGTCAATGGCACGAAAATAATCCCGACAAAAAGGTGGCAGAGTTTTTAAAACCTCACGGAGCTTTAGTGTATTGTCTATGTCATTTTGTTCGTGATATGTGATCTTTTTTTCCATGTAGAATAAAACTCCTTATTATTTTTTAATAATTGTGTGTGCTTATTTATAAAATACAAATTAAGATAAATTAAATGAGGATAAAGTTAACATGATACAGTTAACATGATACAGATAGTATTATAGCTTAAACAAACAGAATATACAAAGAAAAAATTTCAGAAACAAAATCTGTCAGAGTTCGATAAAAAGTAATGTGAGGAGTTGTAAATCAATTAACAATAATAAATTATGGTAAACTATAAAAATAATCAAAATCTGTCAGAAGTAGCCATATGGTATCGATCTATTTGAAAAACTCGGGTTTGTCGTATAGATATAGATGCAGCGTATAGCTGCTCTTTTTTTCAATTAATGCCAGTACGGGATGCTTCCTGGATATTTCATACTAACGATATTCAGCTTTGGTCATTTGTTATCCTCATTCTTATCTGAGATTCAGGAAGCCCCTGTTATACTTGAAAAAGTAATAGACAGGGGCTTCCTAATAAAATTACTGTCAGGGCTGCGTTACATAATTTAACGGATTTTGTCTTACGCCGTCAACTTTAACGCCAAAATGTAAATGTGGTCCGGTTACATTTCCGGTGGTTCCTACATATCCGATGATCTGACCTTTTTTGACTTTCATTCCGATTTTCAGACCAGATGCAAAACGGCTCTGGTGCATATATTCCGTAGATAATCCGTTTCCATGGTTGATTAATGTATAATTTCCACCGCCGTTACTCTCCCATGGACTCAGGATATTTGTAACAGTTCCAGAGGCTGCCGCGTAGATTGGTGTGCCTGTGGGAGCATAAATATCGATTCCGCCATGATTGGTAGAACCAATGCCTCCCGGGGATTCTCTGTATCCGAAATAGCTGGTAATATAATTCCACTGGGAATTCAGAGGCCAGCGGAAAGAAATTTCATCATAATCCGGAATCCAGACTCCGCTTTCGTCTACATAGTGATCCTTGTCAATCCAGTCATTTGTTACAAGAATTCCTGTAGAAGGGGAAAGATAGTATTTATTTTTGCCCAGAGTGATCCAACCGGTTTTTCTGGCACCATTCACTTTGCTATAATAGTACTGATTTCCGTCTTTTTTTACCCAGCCTGTATAAAGGACACCATTGGATGCCGCATAATAATAATTACCGGACCATTTGAATGTTCGGTTGCGGAACAGATGGCCATCTGAGTTAAAAATGTACATTTTACCGGAGCCGGATTTTAACTGTCGGTTGTCGTAACGTCTTCCTGTTGCTGAGTTGAAATAGTAACGGTATTTACCTATATTCTGCCATCCTTTTGCCATTTTGCAGTCAGACTCACTGAAATAACGATAATAATTATCAGGCTTATAGAATCCCTGGGCAAGCTTGCCATCAGCAGTGGCATAATACACATTATTATTTTTATCTGTGTACCAATCGTTTTTAATAAGTATACCGTTTTTACTGTTAAAAGCATACCAGTATTTGCCTATTTTTTTAATGCCAAGCTGTTTGCGGCCGTTTTTGTTGATATAAAATTTGTTTTTACCATCACTTTTAAAACTGTTGGTAAGCATTTTACCTTTTTCATTGAAATAATAAGAAACTTTGTTAATCTTCTGCCAGCCACTACGGACTGCACCGTCATTCCAGAAATAATATTTGTTTCCGGCTTTGGTGGTTACCCATTTGGTTGCCATGGCACCGTTTTTTTTGTCAAAATAATAGGTTTTGTTTTTGTAAGTCTGAAATCCGGTAAGCATCTTGCCCTTTTTATTAAAGAAATAGTTCTTTCCGGCGATATTTACAATTCCGGAACGGACAGATCCGTCTTTTTTCGTAAAGTAATATCTGTTTCCGGCTTTGGAACGGAACCATCCTTTGGCAATTTTTCCGTTATCTGCATAATAGTAAAGCTTTCCGTTTTTTTCTACAAACTGGTTTCTGTAGGTTTTGCTGGCAGCATAAACAGTTGTCTGTGTGTCTGACAGGGAGATACAGCATCCAGCGATCAACAGCATACAGAGCATAACCAGTATTTTCCATTTATATTTCTTTTTCATAAATTTGTTCATTTTATTGTATTACTCTCCTTTAAGGTGTTCATCCAGAATAATAGTAAAAGGTCCGTCATTTTCAAGGGAAACCTTCATATCTGCACCGAATATACCGTGCTCCACTACAGGAACCTGTAAGCGGGCTTCTGAAAGCATATATTCATATAATGCTTCTGCATGGTCAGGTGAACCGGCTTCTGTAAAACTCGGTCTGTGCCCTTTTTTGCAGTTGGCATAGAGAGTAAACTGAGATACAAGTAAAAGCTCCCCACCTACATCTGCAAGGGACAGATTGGTTTTTCCGTTTTCGTCTTCAAAGATACGAAGCCCAAGCATCTTTTTCAAATACCAGTCTGCGATAGCTTTGGTATCATTTTGGCCTATACCCACGAAAACAAGAAATCCCTTTTTGATCTTTCCAACAGACTCTCCATTTACTTTAACTTCGGCATAATTTACACGCTGGATCAAAAGCTTCATGATCAGTATTTTCTCCTTTTTTCTTTCTGTTTCAGTTTGTAGCCCTGATATTTGGCCTGTATAAATTTAAACAGATATGCGCCAAACCGTTTGATTTCATCAAAGATTCGGTTCCACAGAGTTTGTTTCTTTACGGAAGCTGCATGGATTTTTACATGCGAAGGCTTTTTCTGTGGCATTGGAAGTGCTGTTTTGGTTTCCTGGTCAAAACAGTCGATGTCTTTATAATCTTTTTCATCTTCAGGCATATCCTTGCTGTCAAGACCGCGGCCGATCAGTTTCCATGCGGCTGCATTTAAAACTGCAAATACAGGAACGCCCACGATCATTCCGGGAACTCCGAACATTCCCCCACCGATCATGATAGCTACAATGACCATAAAACTGGAAAGACCTGTGGATTCTCCGAGAATTTTGGGGCCTAGGATATTTCCATCGAACTGCTGAAGGATCAGAATAAAGATAGCCAGATATAAACTCTGGATAGGATTTACCAGCAGTACAAGAAGAATACAGGGAATGGCACCAATATAGGGACCGAAAAATGGAATGACATTAGTTACACCTACAATTACACTTATCAGGATCGCGTAAGGGGTTCTGATAATGGAAGTACCAATATAACATAATACTCCGATAATAGCGGAATCCAGAATTTTTCCGCTGATAAATCCACCGAAAGTCTTATGGGTAAAACGCATGGCGTGAACCATAAAATTGGCCCATTTAATAGGCAAGACCGCATAGGTAAGCATTTTGGCTTTTGCGATAAAACCTTCTTTGTCAGCCAGGATATACAGAGACACGATAGCTCCGATCAGGAAGTTCTTCAGGAAAACAAGAAGCTCCAGAAAGCTTGCAGACACATTCTTCATCATGGACTGCATCTGCGGAAGAATGGTGTTGGTAAGATATTCCTGAAGTTTGCTGGAATACTGATTGATCTCGCTGATAGTATTGGGATTCAGGTTCCAGCCTTTATTTACTATTGTATTTAATGCGTTCTCCACTACTTTTACATAGTACGGAAAACTGTAAATGATGTTTACAATACTTTTGATCAACTGTGGAAGGATCATCATAACAAGTGCATAGATCAGAAGGAACATGAATAAAACTGAGAGAATTACACAGATCCAGCGAACTACACGCTTTCCCTTCTGCTGGAGTTGGATGTTCCTTTTTTCAAGCAGGGCAAAAATAATGTTCTTTTCCAGAAAATTTACAATGGGACATAAAAGATAAGCTATTGCCGCACCATAGATAATGGGAGCCATAATAGAGAAAAAGCTCCTGATTCCTCCGGCCAGAGAGTTCATATGAAAGATCCCATAGTAAAACAACATACATGCGGCTATGACACAGAAAGCTGTAATTCCAAGCTGTACATAGCGGTGATTCCAACGAAATTTCATAATTATTTTCCTCCAATATATGGATTATATCATAGAGACTGTTATTTGTGTCAGCTTTTTGTACTGCAATTCTAAAAAAAGCATAAAAAAGCTGGCAATCTTATGGAAAGCCAGCTCTGGTATTGCATGGATATTTTATTTTTTCAGATTATCAAAAATATTTATCGCATCAATAATTGCCTGGGCAGTTCCCTCGATACCAAGTTTGCTGCTGTCAAGGCAGAGATTATAGCTGTCTGCAGAACCCCATTTCTTGTTTGTATAATAATTATAATAACTTGAACGGCTCTTGTCAGTTTTGGTGATCATATCTTTGGCTTCCTTGGCTTTTTTGCCATATTTACCGGAGATACGGTTGATTCTCCAGTCAAGATCCGCATGGATAAATACACTGAAACAGTCTCTGTTTTCTGCCAGGGCATAATCAGCACAGCGTCCTACCATGACACATGGGCCTTCTGCCGCAAGTTTCTTGATGGCTTCAAACTGTGCAAGAAAAATCTTGTGATTCATGGGCATTTCAGTAAAACCTGCTGAAGAATATCCGAAAGAATATGTATCCATTACCAGAGAATAAAGAAAACTGTTTGTCGGCTTTTCATCGTGATGTTCAAACAGTTCTTTACAGATACCACTGTCATTGGCTGCATGTTCCAGCAATTCTTTGTCATAGCATTTGATTCCGAAATATTTCGCTACTTCCTGTCCTATCTGTCTTCCGGCACTTCCGTATTTACGACCGATTGTGATAATTGAGCTTGTTGTATTATTACTCATTACTGCCACATCCTTTCTGACATAGATTCGCGTGATTTATTTTTGTAGAAATATTATACAATATATTCAACTTGAATTCCAGCTATTTTCGTAATTTTATCAGTAATTTTTCAAAATATTCAGGAATAGGCGCACTAAATTCCATATATTCTCCCGTTCCAGGATGTACAAAGCCCAGGATCATGGCATGAAGAGCCTGCCCTTCCAGATGATAGGGATTTTTGGAGGATCCATACACAGTGTCTCCAAGAAGCGGATGTCCTATGCTGGACATGTGGACACGGATCTGGTGAGTCCGTCCTGTTTCAAGCTGGCACTCTACGTAGGTGGCATTTCCAAAGCGTTCCAGAACTTTATAGTGAGTGACAGCTTCTTTTCCGTTTTTGAAGTTGATGGCCATTTTTTTGCGTTCTGTAGGATGTCTTCCGATCGGGCCTTCAATGGTGCCCTCGTCAGATTTAAGATTTCCCTGTACAATGGCCCGGTATCTTCTTTTGATACTGTGACATTTAAGCTGCTCAGCAAGATCTCTGTGAGCCATATCATTTTTGCATATAAGAAGTGCACCGGTGGTATCTTTGTCAATCCTGTGAACGATTCCGGGACGCATGACACCATTGATACCGGAAAGACTGCTTCCACAATGAGCCATCACAGCATTGACAAGAGTTCCTGTATAATGACCGGCGGCAGGATGAACGACCATTCCCTTTGGCTTGTTTACGACAAGTACGTCTTTATCTTCATAAAGGATATCCAGAGGGATATCTTCAGGAAGGATATCTGGTTCCTGGGAATCAGGGATTTCCACATGGATGGAATCTCCCTCTCTGGTCTTGTAATTGGAGCGTACAGGCTGGCTGTCAATGGTGATCTGTCCGTCCTTTAACAGTTTTTGCCAGAAAGAACGAGAAAGACCGCTGTCCTTCTCTGCCAGATAGCGGTCAATACGGATTCCAGATTCAGCTTTTTCTACAGTGTAATCATATATTTCCATAATCTATCCTCTGTGCATGGGATTCAGAAAGGTAAAATCATCATCCCTGTATTTTATACAAACCAGCAGAATCAGCAGGATTCCGCTTACTACGACATAAATATCAGCTACATTAAAAACCGGAAAATCAATCAGTGAAAAATATATAAAGTCTATTACATATTTTCGGTAAAAACGGTCTATAAAATTCCCTACAGCACCGGCAGCCATAAGTGTGGAAACTGCCAGAAGAGGAAAATAAAATGGCTTTTTGGGAATACGTGCCCATGCGTACAGAATAACTGCCAGGAAAATAAGACTGAGCACAGCAAAAAAAGCAACGCCACCCTGAAACATTCCGAAGGCGATCCCGCGATTCTCCGGATAAAGATAGTGAAGCCTGAGAATACCGGGAATAATGGTAAAATCCGGCTGATCCCGGAGATACTTCTGGGCCAGAAGCTTGGTCCCCTGGTCAATAAAAACCAGAAAAAGCAATGAGGTAAAGCAGATCAGGAAATATTTCCGGAAAAAAGTGTCGGGTATATTTTCCTGTTTTCTCATAGAGTGATCTCCCGGATACATGACAGCATCTCCTGATCAGTAATGGTCTTATCTATGAAGCTCTTTCCGATTCCGTCCATAAGAATAAATTTAATATGACCGTTTTCCATTTTTTTGTCTTTTTTGGTGGCAGAAAGAATTTCTTCCGGGGAAAGTCCCTCTACGTTCAGAGGAAGATTGTAACTATGGCATCCCCTGCGGATCTCTTCATATTCTTCGCTGGTGAGAAGACCTCTTTCCATGGAAAGATATGCGGCGGCAATCAGCCCCACTCCTACACACTGGCCGTGAAGAAGCTGAAAGTTTTTAAGCTTTTCCACTGCATGGCCCACTGTGTGGCCAAGATTTAAAAGAGCACGTTCTCCCTGTTCTTTGGGATCCCGTTCCACAACACCGGCTTTGATCTCACAGCAGCGTCTCACCATTCTGGCAAGGAGTGACATATCAAGGGTTTGAATAAAGTCGCTGTTTTTGCATACAAAACGGAAAAATTCGCCGTCGCAGATCAGTCCGGTTTTCAGGATCTCCCCCATTCCGCAGGCAAATTCTGTTGCAGGGAGACTGGACAATGTACTGAGGTTCATGTATACAAGTCGTGGCTGGTGAAAAGCACCGACCATATTTTTATATTGCTGAAAATCAACACCTGTCTTTCCGCCTACACTGCTGTCAACCTGTGCAAGAAGTGTTGTGGGGATCTGAATAAAATCAATACCCCGGAGATAGGTGGCAGCACCAAAGCCTGTCATGTCGCCTACAACTCCGCCGCCAAGGGCAACAAGAAGGCTTTTGCGGTCAAGTCCGTTTTCGATCAATGTACGATACATTTCAGAAATGGTATCAAGATTTTTGTTTTTTTCTCCGGCTTCAAAAATAAACGTGGAAACACTGTCGCTGATTTCACTTAAGGCTGTTCTCACAGCTTCTTCGTAGAGCGGGGCAACATGGGAGTCTGTTACAATACAGATTTTTTTGCCCTGAAGCCCCTCTTCTCTCATAGCCTGAGCAAGGGAAGAAAAATCTTTCTCAAAATAGATGGGATAATGGAAATCACCCTCACGTTTTACAAGCAGCTTAGATTCTGTCATATGATATTCCTCCTATTTTCTTCAGGTATAAAGAAAAATCTGTACTCCCAGGCGCCCTTTTTTGGTCTGTCTGGTGACACCGTCAAATATAAAACGGCCTTTTTTGCGCACAGATATAATATCTCCCTCTTTGGGTTCGTACCCGTTGGATGTGACGAGTTTACCGTTTACAAAAACCAGCCCCTCCTCAATGCAATGTACAATACTGCTTCTGGAGGTACCAAATGCAAGGGCAATCAGGGAATCCAGGCGTACAGAAGCACAGGTTCCGCTTACAGGTGTAAGGGAAGGACTGGGAATCTCTCCGGGATCATCAATCCTGGAGGCAAGAACGGTAGTATGCTTTACACGGCACAGATTTTCCAGAAAAAAATCTGTCATCCGATCTGCACAGAAAAAACAGGCACATTTGCCATCCATAATGATATCGCCCATCACACTGCGATCCACACCCAGGTTTAGGATTGCGCCCAGATAATCTCTGTGGGAAAGCTCCTCGGAAAACTTGATAGCTTTGGGTTCCAGACGGATACAGTCAATGGGATATTCCCATGTAAAAGCAAGAGCATCAGGATGAAAGGCTACCATCTGACGCTCTGCATTCTCATATCCGCCAAAACTTTCGGCAATAACGCCCAATTTGCGGAAATTCTGACTGTTCAAAATATTACGTTCATTGAGATTCAGGAAATCCGTAAATGTGATAATATCACGTTGGTAGGCCATATTGGCCAGTTCACGAATCCGCCTGATAAAAAGTTCTTCTTTGTCCATTAGAATCAATAACCTGCTCTTACAGAAGGGACAGAACCTCCAAGGATATTCTGAAGATCTCCTGTGATGTCTACGTTGTATGGCCCTAATACGAAGATATAGCTGGAAATCTTCTGGAGACTTCCTCCCAGAGAATAACATGCACCGGATGTAAAGTCGATGATTCTCTGTGCAAGTTCTACATCAATGCCTTCAAGGTTAAGGATCACTGTGGAATTATCCAGCAGAGTATCTGCGATCTCTCTGGTATCTTCCATGGATGAAGGCTTGATCACACATACCTCCATAGAAGGAGCCTGAGAATTTGAAGAGCGGCGGCTGCTTCTCATAGGTGTGATCTTGTTGGAAGAAGATACCGGTTTGGTTGTACGCTCCTGCTTGGCAGGGACTTTGGATGCGGCTGTTCTTGACACTGCCTTATTCACCTGGGATTCTCTCACAGGCTCCGGTTCAGGCTCGTCCAGATCATCGAAATCTTCCTCCTCGGATTTCTTCTTGGAAAATTTCTCAAAAAATTTCTTCTTGGGTTTCTCTTCCATATCATCATCAAGGAAGTCATCTTCTTCCTCGTCATCTTCTTCGGCTAAAAGACTATCATCTAACAATTCGTCATCGTCATAATCGTCGTTCAGTTTGATGGCATCTAAAAACTTGTCTAAAACGCCCATTTTAAATCTCCAATCTTATTAATTTACAGTGCATAATTTCTGGCACCAAAGATTCCGGTTCCTACTCGCACCATTGTAGCGCCTTCCTGGACGGCAACTGTATAATCACCGGTCATGCCCATACTTAAAACGCTCATAGTAACATTATTAATGTTTTTGGCAGCAATGTCAACACTTAATTTCTTAAGTTCACAGAAAATTTCACGATTTTCCTCAGGGTTCTCTACATATGGAGCAATAGTCATAAGCCCTCTGACCCGGATATGGGAAAAAGTGGAAATCTGCTGGATAAAATCAGAAACCTCCTCTGGTTTAAGACCGAATTTACTCTCCTCCTGTGCAACATTTACTTCAATAAGTATGGGAACCACCACATCTTTTTTTGCAGCTTCCTTCTCAATGGCTTCTGCAAGACGGATGGAATCTACTGAATGGATCATGGCAACTTTGTCGATGATATATTTTACCTTGTTTCTCTGAAGATGGCCGATCATGTGCCACTGGACATCAGATGGCATCTGGTCATATTTGTCTACGATCTCCTGGACTTTGTTTTCGCCGAATACACGGGCACCTGCATCATATGCCTCCTTCAGCATGGATACCGGTTTGGTTTTGCTGACTGCGATCAGTGTAACTTCACCGGGATCACGTTTTACTCTTTCACATGCTTCTTCAATATTTTTCTGTACCTGTTTCAGATTTTCTGCAACCATTTATAAAAGCCTCCTTTTAGATTTTAAGCTTTCTTAATAAAGTATATCCTGTTCACTGACCTTGTCTGCATTACGGACAATACGGTCATAACGTGCCAGCCCTGATGTGGTTTCCCTGGAAACGATGGCATACTCTTCGTTCTGGTCAAGGATATCGATCCGCCGGAAAACTGCGTAACCCTGATTGATACAGTAAACACCGTCAAGAGTTTTGGTTTCTCCGATAATATAGCGTTCACCGCTGGAAGGGTCAGTCAGGGCGTCACCCTCATTAAATTTGCTTTTATCTATATAGTAAAGATAATAGGGATTCCCGTTTTCGTCAGTGCCTGCATCGGGATCTTCTTCGGAGATACTGATGGACACGGAAACAAAGGTGGAAGTGGTCTTGCCCTTTTTGTTTTTGCCAGCCAGCATGAAGCCGGAACTTCCGGACTGGGAATCTCTGGTAAGGAATCTGGAAGGAACTACATAAAAATCTTTGGTGACAACTGAAGAAAGAGGAATCTTTAATCCTGTTACTGTATTGGTTACCAGCTCGATATCCAGAAAACGTTCAGAGGCATATCGGATCAGACCTTTGTTGAAATCAATTTTGCCGTATTTTGTCCCGTCGATTTCCATAATGGAAAAATCACCGGTCTGGGTCATATCATCCTTCAGAAATTTAACACGAATGGACGTACGGTCTTTCAGGCGTGCAGCCTGTTTATCACTTAAAGGGATCAGAAGACTCCAGCGTTCATCTGTAATAATTGTGTAAACATCATCTCCGGTACTGATCTGGCCGCTTGTCTTGAGATCTGTCTCCTGATAGGAGTTCTGATCAAAATCATCAACAGTTACATTATCAGCGTTTTTTCCCTCATATCCGTCCCTGGAATAGAGAATGATGCCATCAGTGGAGGCGCGGCTGATATTCTGACCGGATGTGGAAACAGTAGTATCACCGGAATCTGTCAGGGCTGAGGACTGCGACGGGTCCGATGCGTACTGGAGAATGTTTCCGTTGAGTTCATATTTAAAACTGTATGTGTTATTGAATTTACTGGGATCAAAGCTTCTGGAAAAGCTGAGCATATCACTGCGAATGGAATTCAATTCTTCCTTGCTGAGTTCCGCCTGGGAATCTGAAGACTTTGTACTGCTGATCCCGTAAACAGCACCGTTGGCATTGATCTTGCTGCCCTCTCTTGCGTAATATGTAACATATCCGGAAGAATCTGCTTTTATAACAGACTCTTCCATGAGAGCCAGGCCGGTGTAAGTTTCATTTTTGGAAAGGGGCCCGGATGTGACCTGATAAGATTCAATATGTTGGGAGGTCAGATATAAAACAGCTCCGAACACCATGTATAAAAACAGGGCTCCAAACATTGCGGTACCAATGTTCAGACCGAAGATATTCCGGAGTTTTGCCAGGATTCCGGGTTTCCGGGTACTTTTTTTATGATCAGGCAATGAAATGCCTCCTTTGCTTTTTGGGTTTGATGTCAGGTGGAGCAGATGTCTGTTATTATACAGGGGTGTCCTGCCTGACATGGTTAAATATCGTGGTTTATTGTAACATTTTATCTATTCGAATACAAGCGGTAAAACTTGCGAACGTACTTTCCGAATATCTGTTTGCTATATAAAAAAAACTATGATATAATAAATTTATCTATAATCGTGAGACTGACATATAAGTCAGACAGGAAACAGGCTTGAATAACGGAGGTAAATATTATGTCATATGGAAGAATAAGCAAGAAGCAGCAGGAGATTCTTGATTACATGAAGAATGAAATCCTTAACAGGGGTTTTCCACCGTCTGTCCGCGAGATCTGTGAAGCGGTGAATCTGAAATCCACCTCTTCTGTCCACTCTCATCTGGAGGCACTTGAAAAGAACGGTTATATCAGAAGAGATGCAACGAAACCGAGAGCTATTGAGATTATTGATGATAACTTTAATCTTGTACGCAGAGAAGTGGTAAATGTACCTCTGATCGGAACTGTGGCAGCAGGCCAGCCGATTCTTGCAGTGGAGAATATTGAGGCATATTTTCCGATCCCGGCAGAATATATGCCCAATGAGCAGAGCTTTATGCTTAGGGTAAAGGGAGACAGTATGACCAATGCAGGTATTTTTGACGGAGATCAGGTGCTTGTACGTCAGCAGGCTACAGCAGAGAATGGGGATATCGTAGTTGCACTGGTAGACGATTCTGCCACTGTTAAAACTTTTTATAAAGAGAATGGTTATTACCGCCTTCAGCCGGAGAATGACAGTATGGATCCGATTATCATCAACGGAAACCTTCAGATTCTTGGTAAGGTTTTTGGTGTATTCCGTCTGTTTCAGTAATATGTAATAAAAAACGGTATTTCACTGCTATACCGTAATCTTCTGAGATAAATAGATCAGAGATAACTGGTAATTTTGTGAAGTACCGTTTTTATTCGCTATATAAGTTTACATAATAATGTTATTGTTGACTATAAGCGTGACTGACTGTTACTCTTCTTCCAGAAATTCTTTTGAGTCAAGGACTTTTCCATCACGCCAGATACGCTCAAGATCATAGAAAAGGCGGTTTTCTTCATCAAATACGTGAATGATCATATCGCCATAATCCATAAGGACCCAACTGGAATTACGGTTTCCCTCAATCTGTTTTGCTTCATAGCCTGCACGGCCCAGCATCTCATCTGCATTATCGACCATGGCCTGTACCTGATTCTGGTTGGAGCCGCTTGCGATCACAAAATAATCTGCGATCACAGATACTTCGTGAATATCAATGATCTTGATGTCGTGGGCTTTTTTTTCATCCAGTGCCTTGCAGGCAATGCGTACCATTTCTTTTTCGCTGCTCATAGGTTTCCTCCTGTCATATCAGTATTATTTTGCTGTTTTTTCTCATGGACGGCTTTGTAATATACATAAGCATCCCGGGTTGTATTGTCGATATCCTTGGGATTTTCTTCCAGATATTCCAGGGTATCTTTTAAAATCTGATAAATACACTCATCCAGGTCTTCGAAAGCCAGTTTTCGTACTTTGGGAAGATTGGGTGCTTTATCCCGCATTGGCTCAATGTAATCTGCAATGTAAACGATTTTTTCAAGAGTATTCATATCTGGTCTGCCGGTGGTATGATAGGTGATGGATGTAAGAATCTCCGGATCTGTGATGCCATATTTGTTTTGTGCAATATATGCCCCCAGTTTTGCATGGAGAAGAAAAGGATGATCTGCCTCAAAATCGGTCACAGGGATGTCATGCTGGCTGCAGATCTTCAGCTTTTTTTTGTTGGGAATACACTTGGCACTGTCATGAAGAAGTCCGGCAGCCTGTGCGTCTTCCAGATCATATCCGTATACCATTGCAAGGGAAGCACAGGTGTACATTACACCTAACGTATGCTCGTAACGTCCCTCATCCAGATATTTGGCAAGTTTTTTTTTCATTTTTATAAAATCATATTTTCCCATCAGATTCCAGTCCTTTCCCTGCATCTTCGGATATATAGATGCCGTTTTTTTCAATATAGGAGATCACAGGTAAAGGAACATAATAACGGAGGCTTTTGTTCTCTCTGTGCCAGGAACGAAGAAGTTTGCTGGAAACATCGATGTTCATGGTATCAAGGCGGATAAGCCGGCCATGGTACTGCTCTGCTACTTCCCGGATCTTCCGGTCCAGATCACCTTTTGGGGTATGATCTCTGGTAGCAACTACCAGAGTACATGCCTGACAGATCCGTTCCGGTTCTTTCCAGGTATCGAATGTATAAAGGGAATCTGCACCGATGATAAAATAATATTCTGTGTCATGGTTTTCGTTGTTAAGCCGTTCCAGTGTGTGATAGGTGTAGGTATATCCTTCCTCGTGCATTTCTTCAAGGGACAGCTCAAAATGAGGATTATCTGCAATAGCGACGCGAACCATTTCCACACGTTGCTGGTCAGTGGCCCGGCCTGCACGGTTTTTTTTATGGGGGGGATTCCCGGAAGGCATGAACAGAACTTTGTCAAGAGAAAGCTGTTCGTATGCCTTTTCGCCCAGGATCAGATGTCCCATATGGATCGGGTCAAAGGTTCCACCCATGATTCCTATTCTTTTTAATTTTTTTTCCATGATGGATCTCCCTCAGAATCAGGGAAGGACGATCTTTTTCTTTTCGTTTTTTCCTTCTCTGTACAGGACGATTTTTTTGCCGATAACCTGTACAACCTGAGAACGGGTTCTTTCTGCCAGTGTCTGTGCCATTTCACGTGGATCTTCAAGGCAGTTCTGAAGAACACTGATCTTAATAAGCTCCCTTGCGGCAAGAGCTTCCTCAACTGCAGCGGTGTTTTCAGGAGTCAGTCCTCCTTTACCAAGCTGGAGAATAGGATCCATTGTCATAGCAAGGCTTTTTAAATATGCTCTCTGCTTACTTGTCATTTTTTTACCTCATTACTTATAATAATCAAAATCAAAGCCATACATACGGACTGTATCGCCTTCCTGGATACCGGCTTTTTCAAGCTCTTCCAGAATACCACCGTCTTTCAGGAATTTCTGGAAGAAAGCAAAACCTTTCTCAGAATCAAGATTTGTATAACCAAGCATTTTTTCAATCTTAGGTCCTTCCACAAGGAAGATATCCGGGTCTTCATCGCTTCGCTGTACAGTAAATGGAAGATTTTCCTGAATCAGAGCATCTTCCGGGAAAAATTCCTGTTCAAATACGATTTTTTCCACAGGGCTCTTATCCAGAAGTTCTTTTACGTGGAACAGAAGTTCACGGACACCCTGGCCTGTAACTGCGGAAATCGGATAAACCTCAATTCCCTTTGGCTCAAATTCCGCTTTCAGCCTGTCAATCGGATTTTCACTGCCGTCGTCAAAAATGCAGTCGATCTTGTTGGCTGCGATTACCTGAGGCCTGCCGGCAATTTCCGGATTATAGGCTTCCAGTTCTTTGTTGATCTTATAGATATCATCAACGGGGTCACGTCCCTCTGTAGATGCGGAATCTACAATGTGGATGATAACTCTCGTACGCTCAATATGACGAAGAAACTCATGTCCGAGACCTACGCCTTCGGAAGCACCCTCAATAAGTCCGGGGATATCTGCGATAACAAATCCCCCGTTTTCTGTGTCAACAACACCCAGATTAGGACTGAGAGTTGTAAAATGATAGTTGGCAATCTTTGGCTGGGCGTTGGTAACACGGGAAAGAAAAGTGGATTTGCCTACATTTGGAAATCCCACAAGACCTACATCGGCAATTACTTTAAGTTCAAGCTGTACCTCCAGTTCCTGAGCCGGCTGTCCTGGCTGTGCATATTTCGGTACCTGCATGGTAGCTGTAGCGTAGTGCTGATTACCTTTACCGCCACGCCCACCTTTAAGAACAATCTGTCTGCGATTTTCTCCGGACATATCAGCAATTACCTTACCTGACTCGGCATCCATGATAACAGTGCCTTCCGGAACCTTTAATACAACGTCCTTTCCATCTGCACCATGACAGCGTTTCTTGCCGCCCTCCTGCCCGTCTTCTGCTCTATATTTTCTTCTGTGTCTGTAGTCACCAAGGGTATTCTGACCTTCGTCAATTTCAAAAATAACATCTCCGCCGCGGCCACCATCTCCGCCATCAGGACCTCCATTGGGGACATAGAGCTCACGGCGAAAACTTACATGACCATCTCCACCTTTTCCGGAGCGGATAATGATCCTTGCTCTGTCTGCAAACATATTACACCTCTATTCAAAAAAAGGCTCCAAACCTGATCGATTTGAAGCCTTTTACTCATATCATTTACTCTGCATCTACAGGAACGATAGAAACCTGTTTCTTATCGCGTCCTTTTCTAGTGAATCTTACGACTCCGTCTGTAAGTGCAAATAAAGTATAATCTTTACCGCATCCTACGTTTTCACCTGGGTGAATCTTGGTTCCGCGCTGTCTGTAAAGAATGTTTCCGGCTTTTACAAACTGTCCGTCTGCTCTCTTCGCACCTAATCTCTTGGACTCGGAATCACGACCGTTCTTTGTAGAACCAACTCCCTTTTTATGTGCGAATAACTGAAGGTTCATCTTCATCATTGTTGTTACACCTCCTTGACTTTTACTGTCAAATATCGATTGTTATAACTACCTGCAATTTCAGTCAGTCCCAGAAGCAGAGAATCCATAAGAAGATTTCCTTTTTCAGAGAGGATATTTTTAAAACGGATAGAAACAAATCCATCGTCTTCTTTTAACTGAAACTCATCTTCTGTAAATTTATCAAGGGAATTCACAGTGGTGATGATCAGCGCGGATACCGCAGCACAGACAATATCCTGTCCGGATTCAGCGTAACCAGCATGTCCACTTGAAATAAATTCTTCGTATGTCCCGTTCTTCTTTCTGACTTTAATTGTAATCATGATGACACCAGATTAACCGTTAATTTTTTCAATCTTAACCTTGGTATACTGCTGTCTGTGACCGTTTTTCTTGTGATATCCAGTTTTACGTTTGTATTTGTAAACGATAACCTTGCGAGCCTTACCGTTTTCAACTACAGAAGCGGTAACACTGGCATCTTTTACATCTTCGCCAACTTTTAATCCGTCATTGCTAACTGCGATTACGTTGTCAAATGTTACGGTTTCACCAGCTTCTACACCGAGCTTTTCAACTTTAATTACGTCACCCTCGGCAACCTTGTACTGTTTACCACCTGTTGCAATAATTGCGTACATCTGTGGCACCTCCTAATTAATTACTCGCCAGATTCGGTGGTTCATCCTGTTTGTGACAAACTCTTTGACCTCTCTGTGCGGCATACTCGATTATTATAGCAGTGAAATACGGATATGTCAAGTATTTATTTGAAATAAATCTATTATTTTTCGCAGGTAATGAGCTCACGGATATCCTCAATTACCGGACGGCGGACTTTTTTTCTGGTCATTTCCAGGATATGAAGAGGCGTGATATCAATGGCACGGCTTTTTACCGGGTCATTACGCAGCAATTTCTGGAGTACATGGAACAGTTCCTCCCTGTGATCCGGATTTTCCATATTGATAAAATCAATAAGTATGATACCGGAGAGATTACGCAGACGAAGCTGACGGGTGATCTCCTGTGCAGCCTCAAGATTGATCTTGCGGAAGGTTTCCTCCATTTTCTTTTTTCCTGTATATTTGCCACTGTTCACATCAATGGAAACAAATGCTTCTGTCTGCTGGATCACAAGAAAGCCGCCGCTTTTCATCCAAACTTTTTCATGAAGGACAGTGTCCACTGCACTTTCAAGACGATACAGCTTATATAAAGGAAGAAGTTTGTCCTGATAAAACCGAAGTTTATCTTTAAGCTCCGGACTGTTGTCTTCGAGATAAAGAGAAATGTTCTCTTTTATTTCGGGAATATCGGTAAGGATCTCTTCCAGATTTTTACCGTATGCGTCACGCAATGCGGCAATATAAAACGGGTCTGTTTCCATAATCAGACTGAAGCAGGTTCGGTTTCGCCCCTGAAGAGCTGACCTTTCGTATCTTTTTTTCAGCCAGGAAAGTTCGCGAAGAATTTCCTCCCTGGTGGCATCAGCAGCATTGGTTCGCACGATCAGACCATATTCCTTGTCTGGCCGGTCAATCTCCTCTTTAAGCCAGGAACTGAGCCTGTGCCGGTCATTGGAGGAAAGTTTGGAAGAAAGACCGAATTTTTTATCTCCGGTGGTAAGGACCAGATATCTTCCTGTAAAATTCAGATTTGCGGAAAGAGCCGGCAGTTTGCCTTTCATGGCATCCCGGCTTACCTGTACCAGAAGGGTATCCCCCGGACGCAGCGGACTGTTTCCTTTTCGGCCGGCAGAATAAATAGCATGTTCTGCCTCTGAAAGAGGAAAATAACATCTTGTGCCTGGAGCAATCTGGATAAAGGCAGCCTGAATGTTTGCTGCGATATTTTCTACCTGGCCTACATAAATATTGCCAAGTATGGATTTTTCCTTTTCCTGTTCCAGCCGCAGTTCTACGATGTGATTTTCTTCACTGACTGCACATACTTTGCAGGGTTTTCCCTGGATTTCCATTCTGGTTATAATAAGTTTACTCAATTTCTTCACCTAATGATTCCAGGGTTACAAACCCTGGAACTGCATTTTCCCCTTCGTCTGCATACATTTCCAGACGTTTTACAGTAAAGGCAAAATCCGGAAGCTCCTCTCCCAGCCATTTAAAGAAGGTGTTTGTTACCAGTTCCGGTTTTGTATAATTGGAGCTTGCGGATGCCAGCATATAAAAGAAACCATTATCCCGTACTTCCATTTTATAGATATTCGGACGAAGATCGATTTCCTTTTCACTGCGCTTGGTCTGCTTGGTCACTTTGATC
>CAKROW010000024.1 GCA_934373235.1 uncultured Blautia sp.
AGAACCGTTCTTAAAAATGTAAAGAAATTTTCGAGAATCGTATGTGTTTCACTGTTTAGTTATCAAGGTTTGTTGTTCTTTTCGAACAGCTCGTTTATTTTATCTCATTCAGAACTGTTTGTCAAGAACTTTTTTATGATTTTTTAAGTTTTTTCAAACTCATCAAATCAAAACGGAGAAGGAGGGATTTGAACCCTCGCGCCGCTGTTAACGACCTACTCCCTTTCCAGGGGAGCCCCTTCGGCCAGCTTGGGTACTTCTCCAAATTGTCCTACTTACCTGTTGTTTTCGGTATTTTGTTTTATTGCTGTCACACAACGAACATTATTTTAACTCATGTTCTTTGTATTGTCAAGCACTTTTTTCAACTTTTTTAAAAGTTTTTTCAAGTGTCTGACTAACGGAGAGAGTGGGATTCGAACCCACGCGCCCTTGCGGACAAACGGTTTTCAAGACCGCCTCGTTATGACCACTTCGATATCTCTCCATATGCTTTTTTCTGCATTTATTTTGTGCTGTTTTGTCAGCGCATGTTGTATTCTATCACCATTCATCGGACATGTCAACAACATTTTTCACTTTTTTTACATTTTTTTATCTGAGCTTTAACGGCCCTGATTTCAGGCAAGAAACGCCTCTGCTATCGGCAGGTCTTCCGGCGTAGTGATCTTGATATTTTTATAAGATCCCTCTGACAGACGGATTTTCACATCACTTTCATGTTCGACTACCATTGCATCATCTGTGATCCCCTGTACATTTTTTTTACGGATGCTTCTGTAGCACTCATATACAAGCGAATATTGAAATATCTGAGGAGTCTGCACGATCCATACACTGCTTCTGTCAGGAGTATTGGATACATTTCCCTCTTTATCCGCAATCTTTACTGTGTCTTTTGAGGGCATGCCCACTACTGCTGCCCCTGTTTCCCCTGCATTTTCAAGACCACGGGACAGTATTTCCCCCGTGATAAAAGGTCTGGCACCATCATGGATCAATACATAATCTGTATCCTCACAGGCTTTAAGCCCCTCATATACAGAATCGTAGCGCTCTTTTCCACCTGGTACTATCCTGGAAACCTTTGTAAGACCGTATTTCTCCACAATTTCCTGCCGGCAGTACTCAACGGACTCTGCCCCTGTTACCAGAATGATATCCTGGATCAGCGGACTGTCCTGAAAACAGCGCAGGGAATAATAGAGCACAGGTTTCCCCTTAAGCTCTATGAACTGCTTCTGTATTTTGCTTTTCATTCTTTTTCCCTGACCTGCTGCCAGGACAATTGCTGTATTTTTCATGTTATCGTTCTCCAAGCTTCAGATTAGGCACTGCATTCAGATCCCATCCGTGTCGTGTTCCCTTGATATACTCGTAATATGCAGCCACTCCGATCATAGCGGCATTATCTGTACAGAAGATAGGTGACGGACGGTAGAATTTATATCCGTGTTCTTCACATGCTTTCTCCATGGCAGCACGAAGAGCACCATTGGAAGCCACTCCTCCTGCAATTGCCACTTTTTTCATTCCGTAATCCGTTGCCGCCTGCATTGTATGTTCCACCAGAACATCCACAACTGCTTTCTGGAAAGAAGCTGCAATATCTGCACGGTTTACTTCCTCACCTTTCATTCTGGCTCCGTTTAAATAATTCAGAACTGCAGACTTCACGCCACTGAAGCTGAAATCATACGGGCAGTCCGCCACTTTTGCACGGGGGAATTCAATAGCATCCGGATTTCCCTCTTTTGCAAGCTTGTCAATCTTCGGGCCTCCCGGATATCCCAGCCCAATGGCACGGGCAACCTTATCAAAAGCTTCTCCTGCCGCATCATCTCTGGTACGTCCCAGTATTTCAAATTCCCCATAATCTTTCACGATCACAAGGTGGGTATGTCCGCCGGACACGATCGCGCAGAGAAATGGCGGTTCCAGATCCGGATGTTCAATATAGTTGGCTGATACATGTCCCTCTATATGATGAACACCGATCAGCGGAAGCTTTCTGGCATAAGCGATCGCCTTGGCTTCTGCCACACCTACAAGAAGTGCGCCAACAAGCCCCGGTCCGTAGGTTACACCAATGGCATCAATATCCTCCATTGTCACTTTTGCATCCTCAAGTGCCTGTCGGATCACCTGATTTATTCTTTCGATATGATTTCTGGAGGCAATCTCAGGAACAACGCCTCCGTAAAGCTTATGAATCTCGATCTGTGATGAAATGACATTAGACAGCACGGTTCTTCCGTTTTTGATCACGGAAGCGGCTGTCTCATCACAGGAACTTTCAATAGCAAGAATCAGTACATCTTTCATTTTTTAATCCTCTTCAAATTTAAGTTCCACACTTTTTCCGTCTTTGCCGGGCCATGAATTGTTAAATATCTCACGGACTCCATCCATATAATCATCCGGGCGGACCAGTGACGGGCTGTAATGGGTAAGCCACATCTCGCCTACTTCCGCATCCCTGGCAAGTCCTGCCGCCTCACGGAAAGTCATATGTTTGTAGCCTTTTGCCTTGTCGATCTTGTCATCCTCCCCGTACATGCCCTCACAAATAAAAAGATCCGAATTCTTTGCATTGCGCAGAATGGATTCTGTTGGACGGGTATCTGTTGTATAAGTGAGTTTAATACCTTTGCGATCCGGTCCAAGCACCATATCCGGAGTATAGATCCTGCCTTCATCTTCTACTGTCTGTCCCTTCTGCAGAGGGTTCCAGAATTTCAGCGGAATCCCATGTTCCCTGGCACTTTCCGGTGAAAATTTCCCCTGACGGAGAATTTCCAGAGTGTAACCATAGCATATAACATTATGATTGACACGAAAAGCCGTAATCCGGTAACCATTAAGCTCCAGAACTTCCTCCGGTTTCGTGATCTCTATGAATTTAATTTCAAAGGGAAGTTCCGGTGCGATCACCCTGAGGGCACTGACCACACGCTCAAGACCTCTCGGACCTACAAGAGTCAGCGGTTCTGTACGATCCGCATTTCCCATTGTGAGAAGAAGTCCCGGGAGTCCGCTGATATGATCCCCATGATAATGGGTAAAACAGATCACATCAATAGGTTTAAAGCTCCATCCCTTCTCCTTGATCGCCACCTGAGTTCCCTCACCGCAGTCGATCATAAGCGTACTGCCATTATAACGGGTCATAAGGGCTGTAAGCCATCTTCGTGGCAGCGGCATCATACCTCCGCAGCCAAGTAAACAAACATCTAACATATTTTTCCTCTTTTCCTGTTCTGTGGCAAAGTTTAACACACTTAATTCCTCAAAACAAGGGAAACGTTACCCCTGCCTTGTCATAAGCACCGCATCCTCAAGAGGATCTGTGTAATAATTTTTACGCAGCCCGTCCCGGACAAATCCCTGTCTCTCATAAAGACGGACAGCCGTTTCATTACCGGCACGGACTTCCAGATGGATGATATTCACTCCCCGCTCTGCTGCCAGACGGATCATGCTCTCCATAAGAAAATTCCCGATTCCTTCTCTCTGTCTGTCCCTGCGCACGGCGACATTGGTCACGTCACCTTCATCAAGAACCGTGAGAAGCCCACAGTATCCAAGGATTTCTCCCTTTTCTTCCACAACCAGGAACATGGCATTATCCTTCATAAGGAAGGTAAAAAATCCCTCTTTTGTCCAGGGAACAGAAAAAAGTTCCTCCTCAATCTTCATAACCTGGTCAAGATCATCTATCAGCATTTCCCGGAGGATCATACTTTTGCCTCCCCGGCTTCTTTTTTCAGTTTTTCCGCACGTTCTCTCTCGGCCTGGGATACGCGGAGGTAATCCGGTTTATGAGCGTCCGCAGTCTCTGTGCGACCCTCTTTACAGTATATGATCCCCAATGCGCCTACTGCCGCTGCACGCTGTCTGGAAAGATGTGCCGGTGCAAAAGAAAACGGAACTTTAAGAATTTCCCCGATAGTATCCTTAAATACAGGAACACCATCTCCAAGGAACGTTACTTTTTCGCCCATTTCATTCAGAAGCTCAAGAAGTTCATCAATTCCCACAGCCATCTGATTTTTCACTGTCACAAGTTTATGCTCCTCATAACGGTAAATGCCTGTATAAACCTGTTTCCTTCTTGCATCCATAACAGGGCAGATCAGCCCCTCCACATCATAAAGGTTATACGCAAGTGCCTCTACTGTAGGAACTGCTGCCAGCGGTTTGTCAAGCGCCAGGCCCAGTCCTTTGGCTGTAGCCGAACCAATACGAAGTCCGGTAAATGATCCCGGTCCCTTGGCTACCGCAATGGCATCAATGGTATTAAGATCAAGTTCGGTCATCTTTACGATCTCGTCCAGCATGGGCAGCAATGTCTGTGAATGTGTCTTCTTATAATTTACGGTATATTCCGCGATCAGTGTGTCATCTTCAACAACAGCTACGGAAGCTACAATACCTGAGCTGTCAAGTGCCAAAATCTTCATTTATTTCCGCTCCTCCTCATTCTCCAGCCCTGCGATGGTGATCTTACGGTAGTCAAATCCTTTTTCCAGATCCTTCTCAATGATCACCTGGATCCTGTTCTCCGGAAGAATATCCTCAATAAGTTCTGCCCACTCAATAAGGCAGATACCCTCTCCGAAAAAATAATCATCGTAACCGATCTCATCCATCTCATCCACTGCACCGATCCTGTATACGTCAAAGTGGTAAAAGGGCAGACGTCCGTCCTCATATTCCTGTACAATGGTAAATGTCGGGCTATTTACCGGTTCTGTGATTCCAAGTCCTGCGGCAACACCCTGGGTAAATACGGTCTTGCCCACTCCCAGATCTCCTGTCAGCGTGTAAATCTGACCCGCTCTGGCTTTCTCTCCGATCTTTTTTCCAGCTTCATATGTTTCTTCTGGTGTATTCGTTTCTATAACCATATTTTCCACCTTTTTCTTGCACAATTATTCTTTGCATATTATAATAGAGCGAACAGTGAAATACAATACTTTTTGAAAAGGAGTGCGAAAACTATGGCAAATCCAGTTGTTACCATCACCATGGACAATGGCGATGTTATGAAAGCAGAATTATATCCTGAGATTGCTCCCAATACTGTAAATAATTTTATCAGCCTGGTAAAAAAGGGCTTCTATGACGGCCTGATCTTCCATCGCGTTATCAATGGCTTCATGATCCAGGGCGGATGCCCTGACGGAACCGGAATGGGTGGCCCTGGCTACAATATCAAAGGTGAGTTTTCCCAGAACCGTTTCCAGAACGGTCTGAAACACACACCAGGTGTTCTTTCCATGGCAAGAGCCATGCATCCGGACTCAGCAGGAAGCCAGTTCTTCATCATGCACAAGGCTGCTCCACATCTTGACGGAAGCTATGCTGCTTTTGGTCAGATCATTGAGGGAATGGATGTTGTAAACCGCATCGCAGAGGAAGATACTGACTACAGCGACCGTCCTCTTGATGAGCAGAAGATCAAATCCATGACTGTTGATACTTTTGGTGTTGATTATCCAGAACCGGAGAAATGCTGATAAACTGACAGATATACATAATCCCCGGGAAGCTTACGGTTTCTCTTACGAGCTGCCGTTACAGATTCCCGGGGATTTTTTATTGTTTGCCAAAGCAACTATTCCTGAATGGACAGATCCTTTCAGTGATCGAAAGTCTTTACTTCTCCGTCAATCTTTGCAAAATACAATTCTCTGTCTTTCTTAAGGACTGCCCTTCCGTTGGTTCCCTCTGTGACAGCTTTTTTTACCTCCTCGATCTTCTGATCCGGCACAAGAAGCTTAAGAACAACCTTGTCCGTATATTCAGAATCCAGAATGGGAAGTTCCCGTTCTCCTGCAATATACTGGATCCTGCCGATCCCCGTATAATCAGTGGTCACTTCAAGAGAAATGCCATGGTGCTTCTCGATCACGGTGCTTGCCGCAAGTCCGGCCTGTACAGCTCCTGAATAAGCCCGCACCAGTCCTCCTGTTCCCAGAAGTACCCCTCCGAAATATCTGGTAACTACAATCGCAGTGTTATAGATTCCCTCCCCAAGTACCACATCCAGCATGGGGCGTCCGGCAGTTCCCGATGGTTCTCCGTCATCACTGCATCTGGTTGCCTCCCGGTTCATTCCAACTGAGTACACATAGCAGTTATGCCTTGCATCCCAGTATTTCTTCTTCATCTCCTCTATAAAAGCCAGAGCCTCTTCCTCTGTCTCCACAGGACGGACAGTAGCAATAAAACGGGATTTCTTTTCCACCAGTTCGCCCTCTCCGCCTTTATATACAGTTTTGTACTGTTCCAGCATATCTCAAGCCTCCGAATGTTTTTTACACAAAAGTCCTGTATCCACAACTTTTTTATTTCTTTATTGTATTATAATTTTCTTTTTTCTGTCAATGCTATCCACAGTATTTTGCCTGGTATATTCCGGGTTTTCTGTGACCTTCGCTCACAAAAACACCTCGCAGGACATTACCAGTGAACAGTAACTATCCGCAGTCAAATGTGAAATTTTTTTTAAGGGTTTATTTCGCTATCTTTATTTGATATAATAAAACGGATTATAAAGGAGGACTATCATGAATTACGGAAAAAAATCCACCTCAAGAAAGCGGAATGCTCTCATTTCCAGATCTTCCATGATGGGCAAGAGAGCTCATGTTTCGTTTATCCGAGTTTTATTTACAGCTCTGATCACCGTCTGCGTCATAGTTGTCTGCCTTGGTGTCGGTGCTTTCCGCGGTGTGATCGCCGGCGCGCCTGACGTGAACAGTGTGGATATTTCACCGCTGGGTTATGCAACCTTCCTCTACGACGGACAGGGTTCAAAGATGCGGCAGCTTTCTGCTCCTACAGCCAACCGTCTTCCGGTTTCCATGGATCAGATTCCCGTGAGTCTGCAGCATGCGGTTGTAGCCATTGAGGACGAACGTTTTTATGAACATAATGGTATCGATGTGCGTGGTATTGTCCGTGCAGGTGTAAAGGCAATTACTACCGGTAATTTTTCAGAGGGTGCCAGTACCATTACCCAGCAGCTTCTTAAAAATAACGTATTCACCGACTGGACTAATGAATCCACACAGTTGGAACGTTTTACCCGTAAATTCCAGGAGCAGTATCTTGCTGTTGAGATTGAGAAGCGCTATGACAAAAGTGTGATCCTTGAGAATTATCTCAATACAATCAACCTGGGCGCAGGTTCCTACGGTGTACAGGCTGCCTCCAGGAAATATTTCAATAAAGATGTATGGGATCTGAACCTTTCCGAGTGTGCCACACTTGCCGGCATCACCCAGAACCCAAGCAAATTCAATCCCATCACCAATCCCAAAGATAATGCCAAAAGACGTAAGGAAGTCCTTGACCATATGCTTGATCAGGGATATATTTCCCAGGATGAGTATAATGCAGCTTTAAGCGATGATGTTTACTCCCGTATCCAGGCTGCTCAGCTTGAAAAGACCGATGACGAAAGTACGGTCTACACCTATTTTGAGGATGAGGTCACCAACCAGGTCATCAGCGACCTTATGAATATCAAGGGCTACACCAAGACCCAGGCTACCAACCTGCTTTACAGCGGCGGCCTTAAGATCATGACTACCCTTGATCCCAACATCCAGAATATTCTGGACGAGGAATATGCAAATCCTGATAACTACCCCAGTGATGTGCAGTACGAACTTGATTATGCACTTACAGTAAAGAATCCCCAGGGTGAGGAGGTCAACTACAGCAAGGAGATGCTTCAGCTCTACTTCCGTAATGAAGATCCTGAATTTGATCTTCTTTTTAGTTCCCCGGAGGAAGGACAGGATTATGTTGACCGCTACAAAGAAAACATCCTGGCGGACGGAAGCACCGTGATCTCCGAGCGTGTGAATTTCGCACCTCAGCCCCAGTCTTCCATGACTGTCATCGATCAGCATACCGGCTATGTAAAGGCCCTGATCGGAGGCCGTGGGGAAAAGACCGCCAGTCTTACCCTGAACCGTGCAACAGATACTACCAGACAGCCCGGTTCTACCTTCAAGATCGTTTCCACCTATGCTCCGGCGTTAAATGAGATAGGTGATACACTGGCTACCACCTTTGAGGATGAACCCTACGAGTATCCGGACGGTTCTCCCGTAAACAACGCAAACAGAAGCTACGGCGGCACAACCACGATCCGCAGGGCTATCCAGAATTCCATCAACGTAGTAGCAGTTAAATGTCTGGAACAGGTAACACCTGAACTTGGACTTAAATATCTTGATAACTTTGGATTTACCACACTGGCTCATGGTACAGAGGCAGATAAAGATGCCAACGGAAATGTATGGAGTGACGCCAACCTGGCCACTGCTCTCGGCGGCATCACCAAAGGTGTGAAGAACGTAGAGCTTTGTGCCGCATATGCAGCCATTGCAAACAACGGTAATTATATCAAGCCGATCTACTATACACAGATCCTTGACCACGATGGCAACGTGCTCATTGAGAATTCATCCGTATCACGTTCCGTTATCAAGGACAGCACAGCATATCTTCTTACAAGTGCCATGGAGGATGTTGTGACACAGGGTACCGGTACTGCCTGCCAGCTTGACAACATGGCAGTTGCCGGAAAAACAGGTACTACAGAGGACTACAATGACCTCTGGTTTGTAGGCTACACACCATATTATACCTGCGCAGTATGGTCCGGATATGACAATAATGAGAAGATCCCGGAAGATGCCCGCAACTTCCATAAGAACCTCTGGCGAAAGGTTATGACCCGTATCCATGAGGGACTGGAATACAAGGATTTTGAAGTTCCTTCCAGTGTTGAAAAGACAAGCGTCTGCGAAGAGACCGGTCTTCTTCCAAGGCCAGGCTGTCCGGTGATCACCGAGTATTTTGATATTGGGACTCTCCCAACAGAACAGTGTGATCAGCATATGTACGGATATGACGACTATGACTATGATGAGGATTACTACTCCTACGATGAGGATGATGAATCCGACACCAGCAGTACTGACGGTAATCAGGCAGATGGCCAGAACGGAAACCAGACTGCTGCCGGTGACAATACCGCCAATGGTGATAACACCGGAACGAATACAGATTCCGGAAACACCGGTGACAATACTGCCGGCGGTGACAGTTCCGGTGACAATGCCGGTAACACAGATTCCGGAAATACAGAAAATACAGGCGACACAGGTGACACAGGCAATTCCGGTGACAGCGGTGATGCTGCTCCTGATACTGCTGACGATTCCGGCTCAGACGGAGGCGACAGTGACGGTTCCGGCGATCCTGTAGAATATATTGAGTGATCTTTTATTATAATAAGCAATTATCATATAAAAGGAGCAGGTTCTGAACTATGAACCTGCTCCTTTTATATGGTGAATTATGAATCTGAACTACAGTACCATCTTTGCTGCTCCGTAGATTCCCGCATCATTTCCAAGTGTGGCAATAACGATCGGAGTCTCCTTACATGGTGTAAATGCATATTTCTTATAATACTTCCCGATACAGTCCACAAGGGGCTTGCCTGCTCTTGAAACACCGCCGCCAATAACAATAGTCTCCGGATCTGTCACGCAGGTAAAGATCGCCAGTGCACCGCCAAGCTTCTCTCCCACCTTCTCCATAGTTGCCACAGCAACCGGATCCTGTGCTTTAAATGCATCCAGAACAGCTTTTGCGGAAAGCTGCTGATTATTTCTCATAACGCTGGCTTCCTCTGTAGCTGCCAGCTCTCTCTTGGCCATCCGAACAATACCGGTCGCAGATGCAAACTGTTCCAGGCAGCCCTGGTTTCCGCAGTTGCAGGCTTCTTTTTCGTGGTGATCCATATTGGCATGACCAATCTCTCCGCCAGCTCCATGATGGCCTGTAACGATCTTACCATCAACAATGATTCCACCGCCAACACCGGTTCCAAGTGTTACAAGGATCACATCAGATGCACCTGCTGCCGCACCCTTCCATGCCTCACCAAGTGCAGCTACATTGGCATCATTGCCAGCCTTTGCCTTAAGGCCTGTAAGCTCCTCGATTTCCTTTGTGACATGTTTATATCCCCAGTAAAGATTTACCGCACACGGAACTTCACCGTTGGCATTTACCGGTCCGGGAACACCGATTCCCACGCCTTCCACATCTGCCTTGTCAATCCCCTTCTCCTGGATCTTCTCAAGTACTGTCTTCGCTACATCCGGAAGGATCTGGTCTCCGTTATTCTCCTTGCGGGTAGGGATCTCCCATTTCTCCACCAGTGTTCCATCTGTGTGAAAAAGTCCGCATTTTACAGTTGTTCCACCTACATCAATTCCAAAACAATATTTTCCCATATCTTAATCCTCTTTCTCTTCTCTCTTCTTGGCAAGGTTAGCCTGTACTCGCTGATAAAGAGCCTCAGCAGCATTGTAACCCATCTTCTTCTGTCTGTGGTTGACAGCCGCAGACTCAACAATAACAGCAAGATTACGGCCCGGACGGATCGGAAGGGAATGGCACACGATCTTGTTGCCAAGGTATTCTGTATATTCCTCATGAAGTCCCAGGCGGTCATATTCTTTGTCTCTGTCCCACTCCTCAAGCTTGATAACAAGGTCTACAGACTGGGTATCCTTAACACTCTCAACACCAAACAGCGTCTTAACGTCAATGATACCGATACCGCGAAGCTCAATAAAATGACGGGTGATATCCGGTGCGGAACCTACCAGTGTCACATCACTTACCTTACGGAGCTCTACAACGTCATCACTTACAAGGCGGTGTCCTCTCTTGATCAGCTCAAGGGCAGCCTCGCTCTTACCGATGCCGCTCTCACCTGTGATCAGGATTCCCTCACCATAAACATCTACCAGAACTCCATGAATGGAGATACATGGCGCAAGCTGTACACCAAGCCAGCGGATGATCTCTGCCATAAAGCTTGATGTTGTTCTCTCTGTTACAAATGTAGGCACCTTATATTTAACAGCCAGCTCGATCATATCCTGTGACGGACGTGTCATGGTACTGAAAACAACGCAGGGAATATTACTTGATATAAAGCGCTCATACTTGAAGCGTCTCTCTTCCTCGTTTAACTGCATCAGGTAAGTATATTCCACATATCCGATGATCTGAACTCTCTCATTTGCAAAATGTTCCAGATATCCGGTAAGCTGAAGCGCAGGTCTGTTGATTTCTGCTGTCTTGATGTTGATCTCAGACAGCTCGATCTCCGGAGTCAGGTTGGTAAGCTCCAGTTCCTGTGCCAATTTTGTCAACTGTACACCCTTCATACTTCTAGTCTCCTTTTCGCTGAATGTTTGTTTCTCACTACCTGTGAGACATCTTGTCTTTAATTATACACAATCGCAATTCAAACTGCAACGAAACAGTTACATTTTCTCATCATTCTCACTGCTTCTGTGGAAAAATCCGTAGACGGCTCTCGCGCTTCCCGCATTCATGCTCTCTGTCTGTGCAAGCTCCTCCTCAGATGCATTGCGGATGTTTTCCACGGATTTAAACTTACGGAGCAGAGCTTTTCTTCTGGTATCGCCGATTCCCGGAATATCATCCAGAATGGAATGTACCTGTTCCTTGCTTCTTAGGGATCGATGATATTCAATCGCAAAACGATGGGCTTCATCCTGGATCCTGGTGATCAGGCGAAAGCCTTCACTGGAAATATCAATGGGAATCTCCACATTATTAAAGTACAGACCTCTTGTCCTGTGATGGTCATCCTTTACCATACCGCATACCGGAATGTTGATCTTAAGCTTATCCAGCACCTTCAGGGCAATATTCACCTGGCCTCTGCCACCATCCATAAGGATCAGATCCGGAAGCCTTGCAAAACTGTCAAACTCTCCGTTGCTCTCATGGGTAAAACGCCTGGTAAGAATTTCCTCCATACTTGCATAATCGTTAGGACCCTGTACCCATTTGATCTTAAATTTGCGGTAATCACTTCGTTTGGGCCTTCCCTTTTCGTAGACTACCATGGAACCAACTGACTCAAATCCGCTGATATTGGAAATATCGTAAGCTTCCATACGTACCACATTTTTAAGTCCCAGCCATTCTTCCACCTGGTGAACAGCCCCAATGGTACGGCCCTCCTCCCTTTTGATACGTTCCCTGTCCTTAGAAAGCACCATGCGTGCATTTTCCAGGGCAAGTTCCACAAGTTTCTCCTTTGTTCCTTTCTTTGGCACCCGAAGATGAACCTTCTGCTTTCTTCTGGCAGTAAGCCATTCCTCGATGATCTCCTGGTCATCTATCTCACACTGCAGCATAATCTCCGAGGGGATAAAAGGAGTTCCGGCATAGAACTGTTTCATAAAACTTGAGAGTACCTGTGCTTTTGTATCTCCCTTTGCCACCCTGAGATAAAAATGATCCCGTCCGATAAGGCGGCCGCCCCGGATAAAAAACACCTGTACAACAGCATCCTGATCCCGCAGATCTTCGCTCTCGTCCATCTCCACTGCGATCACATCTTTATCCTCCTGGGTATAACCGGTGATCTTCTGCCGTTCTCCGATCTTCTGAATACTCCGGATAAGATCCCGGTATTCCATGGCATCCTCATAGCGCATCTCCCGGGAGGCTGTCTGCATCTTATCTGTAAGCTCCCGGATGGTATCCTGAAAATCTCCGTTAAGAAAACGGAGTACCTGGTTAATATTTTTGCGGTACTCTTCCTGGGTTATGTATCCCTGGCAAGGTGCCATACACTGTTTCATATGATAGTAAAGGCAGGGACGGTCTTTCCCTGTATCTCTTGGAAGCACACGGCTGCAGGAACGTACAGCGTACAGTTTTCTGACAAGCTCGATCACATCCTTCACCGCACCGCCACTTGTATAAGGGCCGAAATATTTTGCCTTATCCTTCTTCATCCTTCTGGCAAAAAGGACCCTGGGATATGGCTCATTGACTGTAACCTTGATAAAAGGGTAACTTTTGTCATCCTTCAGCATGGTATTATATTTAGGACGGTGCTCCTTGATCAGGTTACACTCAAGAACCAGTGCCTCCAGTTCAGAGTCCGTAATAATGTACTCAAACCTTGTTATATGGGTAACCATGCGTTCAATCTTGGCACCTTTATTTCTGCTGCTCTGGAAATACTGGCGAACCCTGTTTTTCAGGCTGACAGCCTTTCCCACATAGATGATCTCGTCCTTCTCACCGTGCATGATATAGACTCCCGGTTTTGACGGCAGCTTTTTTAACTCTTCTTCGATCAAAAACATATTTTTCCTCCCGAAAAAAGGAAAAACCGGGATTTCTCCCGGTTTTTCACGACCTGTTTTATGCCTCCGGTCCCGGCTTTTCTTCTGTTTCATCCTCCGGATGTAAGATCGGCTCTGTGATGGGTTCTGTATCAGGAACCGTTTTTTCCAGAGATACAGGGGTTACAGTGTCCTTTTTATCGGACTCTTTGTTTTCTTCAGGAAGGTCCAGGTCATCCAGATTTTCCGGAATCTCCATTCCAAGCTGTACAGCATGGAAAATCTTCATAAATTCCTTGCCTGTGATAGTCTCCCTGCGGATCAGGTACTCAGCAATCTTATCCAGCTCTTTTCTGTGGCTTCCAATCATCCTCTTGGCTTCCTCATAGGAATGATGAAGAAGCTTCATCACCTCATGGTCAACCTCAGTGGCAGTATCGTCACCACAGTTCAACACAGCTCTTCCGCTTAAATACTTATCCTCCTGGGTTGCAAGACCCATAAGTCCGAACTTCTCAGACATACCATACTGGGTGATCATTGCTCTGGCAACCTTGGTGGCCTGCTCTATATCGTTGGCAGCACCTGTGGTAACCGTATCAAAGACGATCTCCTCAGCCGCGCGTCCGCCCAGATATCCCACAAGCATAGCTTCCAGTTCTTTCTGGGTATTCAGGTACTTCTCCTCCTCCGGAACCTGCATAACGTAGCCCAGCGCTCCCATGGTACGGGGAACAATGGTAATCTTCTGTACAGGCTCCGCATCTTTCTGCAGAGCGCTTACCAGTGCATGTCCTACCTCATGATAAGATACGATCTTACGCTCCTGAGGACTTAAGATACGGTCCTTCTTCTCCTTACCTACCAGCACTACTTCCACTGATTCCTGAAGATCCTTCTGGGAAACAGCCCTGCGTCCGCTTTTGACCGCCAGGATCGCCGCCTCATTGATCATATTGGCAAGGTCTGATCCCACAGCACCGGAAGTAGCCAGGGCAATGGCATCAAAATCAACGGTTTCATCCAGAAGCACATTCTTGGCATGTACCCTGAGGATGTCCACACGGCCCTTAAGATCCGGTCTGTCGACGATCACCCGTCTGTCAAAACGTCCGGGACGCAGAAGTGCGGGATCCAGGACTTCCGGACGGTTGGTTGCTGCAAGGATCAGAAGACCCTTGGAAGTATCAAATCCATCCATCTCGGCAAGAAGCTGGTTCAGTGTCTGCTCACGCTCATCATTGCCGCCTCCGTAACGGGAATCACGGCTCTTTCCGATAGCATCGATCTCATCGATAAAAACAATACATGGGGCGTTCTTCTTGGCTTCCTCAAAAAGATCCCTGACACGGGATGCACCTACGCCTACAAACATTTCCACAAATTCCGAACCGGAAAGGGAAAAGAACGGCACATGCGCCTCACCTGCCACCGCCTTGGCAAGAAGTGTCTTTCCAGTTCCCGGAGGGCCTACAAGAAGCGCTCCCTTGGGAAGCTTGGCTCCGATGGCTGTGTATTTCTCCGGATTATGAAGGAAATCCACAACCTCCTGAAGAGATTCCTTGGCCTCATCCTGTCCTGCAACATCTTTAAAGGTGATCCCTGTCTCTTGCTGGATATAGGCCTTGGCTTTGCTTTTGCCAACGCCCATTCCCATGATCCCGCCACCCTTATTCATACGGCGCATGGAAAACATAAGAAGCCCGAAAAGAAGCAGTGTGGGGAGTACCACACTTAAGATCATCCCCAGGAACTCACCAAATACATCCGGCGGCTCAGTCTTAAACACGATTCCTTTATCCTCAAGGCGCTGGGTAAGTGCTGTACTGTCCTCTGTCTTCGTTGTGTAATATGTCGTATTCTCATATTCAGAACTCTTATGCTTGGGTTCGATAGTCAGTGTATTGGACTGGATCGTAACCTCCTTCACCTGGTCTTTCTCTACCATATCTATGAACTTGTCATAGCTTATCTGGCTGCTGTTATCCTTAAGCATATTGGTAAACAACGCAAAGCATACTAGCGTGACCAGGAGGCATATCAGAAAGGCAAGAATCGACTGACGGTTCTTATTGGATCTTTTATCCGGATCCCTGTTATCCTGATTTTTGTTATCAGGATTCTGATTCTGCTGATTATTCATCTTTTTCCTCCTCTTGTCATTTCTTTATTATAAAGAGAAAAGCCATATAAATCAACTGCGAGATCATAAAAAAAGTTAACACATGACAATACTTTTGTAGTATACTAATTCCATGTTATGAGGAATAAAAAGAATGAGAGGAATCGAACAAATGAAATTAGGTTTTGACAATGAAAAATACCTGAAAATGCAGTCTGAACACATCCGTGAACGAATCGGCCAGTTCGGAAACAAGCTTTATCTGGAATTTGGCGGCAAGCTTTTTGACGACTATCATGCATCCCGAGTGCTTCCCGGTTTTGAACCTGACAGCAAGCTGCGTATGCTCATGCAGCTTTCCGACCAGGCTGAGATCGTCATTGTCATAAGCGCCAATGATATTGATAAGAACAAGGTCCGTGGAGATCTTGGCATCACCTATGATGAGGATGTTCTCCGTCTCCGCGAGGAATTTACAAGCCGCGGCCTTTACGTGGGAAGCGTCTGCATCACCCAGTATTCCGGTCAGGAAAGTGCAGATCTTTTCCGCAATCGCCTGGAAAAAATGGGAATCCGCACCTATATTCTCAACCTGATCCCCGGATACCCCAGTAACACTTCTCTCATCGTAAGTGATGAAGGATATGGAAAGAACGATTATATCGAAACCTCCAGACCGCTGGTAGTCATCACTGCTCCCGGACCTGGAAGCGGAAAGATGGCCACCTGCCTTTCACAGCTTTATCATGAGTACAAACGCGGTGTTACAGCCGGATATGCCAAATTTGAGACATTCCCTATCTGGAATATCCCTCTGAAGCATCCGGTTAACCTTGCATACGAGGCAGCTACCGCAGACCTTAACGATGTCAACATGATCGATCCTTTCCACCTTGAGGCATATGGCAGGACTACTGTTAACTACAACCGTGATGTTGAGGTATTTCCGGTTGTTCAGGCAATGTTCGAGAAGATCATGGGACACTGCCCGTACAAATCACCTACAGACATGGGTGTAAATATGGCCGGCAACTGTATTATCGATGATGAGGTATGCCAGGAAGCTTCCAGACAGGAGATCATCCGCCGCTACTATAAGAGCATGGATGCACTGATGTCCGGGTCCGGCACAGAGGATGAGGTACGCAAGATCGAGCTTCTCCTGAAACAGGCTCATGCCACACTGGAAGACCGTAAGGTAGTTCCTGCCGCACTTTCCAGGGAAGAAGCTACCGGTGCACCTGCTGCCGCACTTGAACTTCCGGACGGCAGGATCGTGACAGGCAAAACCTCCAACCTTCTCGGAGCTTCCGCTGCACTTCTTCTCAATGCGCTGAAGGAGCTTGCAGGTATTGATCATGAGCTTCATGTGATCTCACCGGATGCCATCCATCCTATCCAGCAGTTAAAGACCAACTATCTGGGAAGCAGAAACCCACGCCTCCACACAGATGAGATCCTTATTGCACTTTCCATCAGTGCTGCCACAAGCGAAGATGCACGCCTTGCCCTGGAGCAGATCCCAAACCTCCGCAGATGCCAGGCACACACTTCCGTAATGCTTTCACCGGTTGACATCATCTGTTTCCGCAAGCTCGGCATTGAACTTACCTGTGAACCCAAGGCTGAAAAGAAACATATCCACGAATAATTCCGCAATATCTCATTTAACAGACATCAGGGAGAAGAACGGCTTACACAAGACCGTTCTCCTCCCTTTTTTGTTACAGGAAATCACTCCGTAATATTCCAGTAAATAATTCCATACGCATGACTATCCTATATGCTTTATTCTATATACACAGTGCTTCCGTGAACCTTTCCTCTGCACTGTTTTTTTACCACGATCCTGTTTTCGATGCGCTCTTTCAGCTCCAACACATGAGAGATGATCCCCACCATACGGTTTCCGGCAGTGAGCCCTCCCAGCGCTTTAAGTGCCTGCTCCAGAGCCTCAGAATCCAATGAACCGAATCCCTCATCCACAAACATGGAATCCAACTGGATACCGCCTGCTCCTGCCTGGATCTCATCGGAAAGTCCCAGTGCCAGAGACAAGGACGCCTGAAAAGATTCTCCGCCTGAAAGGGTTCTGACACTTCTTTCAGTTCCGTTATAGTGATCTACAACATTCAGATCCAGTCCTGCTTTTTCCTTTTTATTTTCTGCTTCTTCCTGACGTTTCAGTTCATACTGTCCGCTGCTCATAGTCATAAGCCGGAGATTGGCACGCCTTAGGATCCTTTCAAAATATGTCATCTGTATATAGGTTTCCAGCTCGATCTTCCTCTTTCCACTTAAAGTGCCGTTGGCTGTATCCGAAAGATTCCGCATCCACACATATCGGTGTTCCACCTCTTCAAGCTCTTCCTTTCTCCTGCACACCGCTTCATAGATATCCTGATTGGATGAACGGACTGCATAGAGATTTTTGAGTTCCATGGAAAGCTGCTGTTTTTTCAGGGAAAGCTGTTCCTGAAGTTCCCGGCATCCGGCTTCGTCGATCTCCCCGATTCCCAGGATCTGTTCTTTAAGAAGTGTACTGGCAGATAAAAGACCACTGTGTTTTTTATGAAGTGCCTGTACCTGCTCCTGCACTCTTCCCTGTTCTTTTCTGAGTTTTTCTCTCCGGGTCTTAAAATCCCGGATATTTTCCTCAAGCTTTTCCATTTCTTCTTTCTCTTTTCCAGGCTCAATGTGGCCTGTTTTATCTGAAAGTGTCCGGATCTGATCATTCAAAAATTTAACCTGCGCTTTAAGAGCAGATATTTTTTCTCCCTGGATTTTTTCCTGGCTGCGTATGGATTCCAGTCTGGCATCTCCTGTCTCCAGTTCTGTTTCTGCCTGCTTTCGCCGTTTCAAAAGTCTCTCCGCCTTTTCCAGGGATTCCCGGTTTTCTTCTGCTTTTTCATTTCCTTTATCCTGTGCTTCTTTTACTGCTGTAACCAGAAGCTTCCAGACCCGGCTGTCTCCTGCACCTTCATTCCCTGCCTTAAACTCTCCAAGAAGACTCCCTGCTTTTTCCATAAGATTATTCCAGGCTGATTCCTCTTTTTCCTTCTGTCGTCCTGCAAGAACACTTATATCCCCGGCTTTTTTCTCTGCCAGCTCCTTCTCTCCTTTTATTTTATCCAAAGTCTCCTGATCCACCGCATCCTGAAATAATCCTGCCGGATGAGGATGATCTAAGGACCCGCATACAGGGCAGGGTTTCCCTTCCTTCAGTTCTCTGGCAATGATCCCAGCCTGTGCTTCTATAAACTGATGAAAAGCTGTGTTGTACCTCTCCTGCAGTACCCCTGCTTTTGTAAGTGCTTCCTGGCAGTCCTTTTTCCGAATGGCAGTCTCTTTGTGGACACTCTGAAAATTTTTAAGATCCAGGATCAGCTCTTTAAGGTTTCCAAGAAACTTTTCAGTATCCCGCTTTTCTCCACGGAGGATTTCAAGCTTCACATCTGTATCCTTCAGCTCCCTGACTTCTTTATTCAGTTCTTCCAGCTTCTTTCTTAGCTGTTCCTCTTGCTCAAAAAGCTCCCTGTTTCTTTTTTCTGCCGCCTCTTCCTCCTGTGTTTTTTCTGCTGCTTCCCAGGACAGCTTCAAAAGTTCCTCATACTGCTTCTGTTTTTCCACATTCTCCTGGATCTTAACAGTGAGTAATTCACATTTTTCATCTGTGCCGGATATGTTTTCCAGCATTTTTTCCCCTTCTTTAAGAGCAGGTCCCAAAAGCTCCAGCTCTTTCTCTGTATCCTGAAGCTTCCCCGAGAGCTCTCTTTTCCTTACTGCCCTGTCAAGAGCCCCGCCTGTCTCTTTCAGCTTTATATCCGTCTCTTCCTCAGATCTTTTCAGCTCTTCTTCTTTTTTATTTTCTATTTCCAGAAGCTTAAAAAGAAGCTTAAGCCCTTCTTCAAGCTGACCCTCAAAACCGGATTTTTTCAGCTCTGTGATCCTTACTGCCAGCGGATCCTCCGCATTCTCATATTTAATATCATCCATATACTGGCTGATGCCAAGACGCAGCCTGTCATACTCTTTAAAACACTGTTTCACCTGATCCTTCAGCTTTAACTGTACCTGCTGATAGAGCCCTGTATGAAAAATCTGGCGAAAGATCTCCCCTCTCTGGGCAGTACCTGCAAGAAGAAGTTTCTGAAAATCCCCCTGGGCGATCATGGCGATCTGGGTAAACTGCTGATAGTCAAGTCCAAGCAGCTCTGTCACTGCCCGTGTCACCTCCCTCGCCTTTGTCACAGGCTGTCTTTCATCCGGATAATCAAGTTCCGCTTCTGCCTTGCGAAGGGTAAAACCGGTTCCTCTTTTTTTGGGTGCCATATATTCCGGGCTTCTGAATATCCTGTACTTTTTCCCCTTGTAAGAAAAAATAAATTCCACAAAAGTCTCTGTCTGAGGGGATGCGTACTTGCTTCTGAACATGGCAGAATCCCTTACCTGTCCGCTTGCCTCCCCGTAAAGCGCAAAGGTGATCGCATCAAAGATCGTGGTTTTGCCTGATCCTGTATCTCCGGTGATCAGATAAATCCCTGATCCCAGCTTTCCAAAATCAATCTCTGTTTTTTCCGCATATGGCCCGAAGGCGCTGATGGTCAGTTTTTCCGGTCTCATGATCTCATCCTTCCTGTATGTCCTCTATCAGTTTCCGGGCAAAATTTTTCTGCTCCTCACTCATAGCCTGATTATTCTGCAGTTTAAAAAACTCCTCAAAATATTCAAGCTCCGATTTCTGCCTTTCCCTTTCTGTCCCCGTGATCTCCCTGTTCTCCCTGGTCCTTTTGTTATCATATTCCAGACGCATAAGGTTGGGGTAGATGGAACGAAGCTTCTGCATACCATCCGGAATATCATCCTCATCCGTCAACGTGATCTGTACATAATCTTCTGTGTCAGTATCCTTATAAAAGGACAGTGAAGTCACTTCCATATAACTGCCTTTTATTTTTCTCATATCATGAAGGGGCTTTAACGGAATCTCACGTATGCACGGATTCCCCTTTTCCAAAATTTCCACCACAGTTACACTCTTTCTCTGGCCTGCCTCGGAAAAAGAATATTTAAGAGGTGTCCCACAGTAACGGATCTTCTGGCTTCCCACGTTCTGAGGACTGTGGATATGTCCCAGCGCCACATAATCAAAAGCCTCAAAAACTTTGCCGTCGATCTGATCCACACCCCCTACAGATACCTCCTCGGAATCACAGCGAAATGCTCCGGTAACAAACTGATGTGCAACAAGAATATTTCTTTTCAGGGGGTCTATTTCCATTCGCTTCACCGCCTCTGCCGCTGCATCCTGATATGTACGTACTTCCTCATTTCCTGTGGCATGGCGCACTGTGGCCGGCTTTATAAACGGAAGAAGATGTATCCATATTTCTCCATTACTGTCCATCAAACAGTACTTTACGGTTTTTCCATTATATACAGGAGAAAAACAGATGCCGCTGCCGCTCATGATCTGTGCACCAAAAGCAATACGCTCCGGCGAATCATGATTTCCGCTTACTGCAAACACAGGTATTTTTTTTCCGGCAAGAGCTGTGAGAAAAGAATCAAAAACCTGCACTGCCTCTGCAGAAGGCACCTGCTTGTCATAGATATCTCCTGCAATAAGGATTCCTTCAGGATTCTCCTTAGCCACAATATCCAAGATCTGATCCAGTATGTATTTCTGATCCTCCACCATGGAAAATTCGTTGACTCTTTTGCCTATATGAAGATCTGAGAGATGTATAAATTTCATAGTTCCTCACTTTCATAAACTGATTTTACCGCTGTGTGCTTCTCTGCTTCTGATTATACCCTGTCAGAAAAAGATCCGCAATCGTCTCTCCTGTTACTTACACAATAAACTATTCTGCAAACAGGCTTTTCCCCTCTGAAAGATCACTTATGCAACCAAAAAAGGATACTTCCGTCAGGAAGTATCCCTTTTCTTATCCATCCCGGCAGGGCAAATGCCGGGATGGGATTATCTAGCATATTGATTATTTGTAAAGTGGTCCGTAATTCTTGCAGGCACGGAAATCTGCACCCTCTTTGTCCATACCAAATGCATTCCAAGCTGCCGGACGATAGATGTCTTTCTCCGGAACATTGTGCATGGAAACCGGGATTCTCAGCATAGAGCACATTGTGATAAGGTCAGCACCGATGTGTCCGTAGGAGATTGCACCGTGGTTAGCACCCCAGTTGTTCATTACATCATAAGCTGTTTTGAACGGTCCCTCTTTGCCATCGCATCTTGGAGCGAACCATGTACATGGCCATGTGTAGTCTGTACGTTTCCAGAGCTTGTCAGATACCTCTTCCGGAAGGGCTACTGTCCATCCCTCTGCGATCTGAAGAACCGGTCCAAGACCTTTTACAAGGTTCAGACGGATCATTGTAGCCGGCATCTGAGCACGTGTCTCATAACGGCTGGAGTATCCGCCTCCACGGAAGTATCCGTTGTCGGCCATACACCACTCTGTGTTGTCCATGATCGCTTTCTGGTCTGCCTCTGTAACATCCCACCACTGTTTCATAACCGGTGTTCCGTCAGCCTCTTTAGCCTGTCCGTTAGCATCCAGGCAAGCAGCTCCGGAGTTGATCAGATGAAGGAAGCCGCCAGCTTCTTTGGCAACACCCTCAAGGTCATATCCTGTAGCTTTCTTAACTGCCTCCGGGCTCCAGTATGTACGAACATCAGCGAAGATCTGAGCACGTCCTGTAAGGAGTTTCATGAACAGCATTCCAAGTCCGTTGAGAACATCGTTCTCTGTAGCAAGGATGTACGGCTCACGAGCGCCATTCCAGTCGAAGGAAGTATTCAGCATAGCCTCTGCAAAGTCACCGTTCGGATAGAAGTCTGTCCACTGTCTCTGGCCCTGGAATCCGGCTGCAAGAGCATTGTGTCCGATCGCTTCCTCTGAGAATTTCGGGTCAAGTTTGTCACAGCCGTTCATCAGCTCTTTGATGATAACTGCCATCTTAACAACAAATTCGAACTGCTCCTCTTTCTTCTCCGGTGAGAACTGAAGCTCTTCCGGGTTCTTGTCCCAGCCGATCTTGCAGGTCTCTTTTGCCCATTTGAGAGCTTTCTCGAATTCTTCGTGATCGTAGATGCCTTCTGTCATACGACGGATGATCTCTACCTCATCAACAGACTCAACTCTCATTCCGAGATAGGACTCGATAAAATCGGAATCAATGATAGATCCGCCGATACCCATTGTTACAGAACCGATCTGCAGGTAGGATTTACCTCTCATGGATGCGGCTGCAACTGCTGCACGGCCAAATCTTAACAGTTTCTCTTTAACGTCTTCCGGAATGGATGTGTCATCAGCTTCCTGAACATCATGTCCGTAGATACCGAATGCAGGAAGTCCTTTCTGTGCATGTGTAGCAAGAACGGATGCCAGATATACAGCACCAGGTCTCTCTGTTCCGTTGAATCCCCATACAGCCTTGATCGTCTGCGGATCCATATCCATTGTCTCAGCACCGTAGCACCAGCAAGGTGTAACAGTAAGAGTGATATCCACACCCTCTTTACGGAATTTATCAGCACATGCAGCACTCTCACCAACACGTCCGATTGTAGTATCAGCGATAACAACCTTTACAGGCTCACCGTTAGAATATTTTAAATTCTCCTCGAAGAGCTTGGCAGCGGATTTTGCCATGTTCATAGTCTGATCTTCCAGAGATCCTCTTACATCCAGTGCTCCTCTACGTCCGTCAATTGTCGGTCTGATACCGATTACAGGATAGCTTCCTACTAATCTGCTCTTTGCCATAATTACAATTACCTCCTAGTGTGATGTATGTTCATGAGTTATTACTTTTACATTTACTGTGCATAACGCACAACAATTTCTTTCTCTTATGTTTTTCATTATACGATTGCAACAAACAAAATACTTGTGTTATAATAGCAAAAAATAGTACAATATTCACATTTTCATTGAACTTTATAAAAAAAGCATAAAATCCATGAAAGAAGGTATCCGTTTTGCATGATCTTGACCGCAATGAAGACCGCCCCAGAGGCACCTACGAGTTCCCATTTGAATTTCATCATATTGACAGTTCACACCCCAGATATGTCATGTCCTATCACTGGCATGTGGAATATGAGATCATGAGGATCCTTCAGGGGACTCTCACTGTCACTTTAGACGAAAAAAGTTTCACAGCCTGTGCCGGAGATGTGATTTTTGTCCATAGTGGAGTGCTCCACTCCGGGATTCCTGACAACTGTGTCTATGAGTGTATTGTTTTTGATATGAACGCTTTCCTGAAATTTAATTCCGTCTGTACGGAATACATGCAGAAGATCAGTCACCAGGAGCTTCTTATTTATCATCATTTTACAGAGAAGCAGCCCGAGGTCATATCTGCAGTCAACTCCCTGTTTGAAGCTTTCCAGCAGAAAAAAAACGGTTATGAGCTTACAGTGTTTGGACAATTTTACCACTTTTTCGGATTGATTTTTGGTAATCATTACTGTCTGGAAAGCCTGAGGCGTGCAAGGCGTGATCACAAGCGTATCCTCCAGTTGAAACAGGTGGTGGAATTCATCGAAAAAAACTATGCCTCCCCCATCACCCTTCAGGAGTTGTCTGCCTCTGTGTCCATGTCTCCCAAATACTTCTGCCGTTTTTTTTCGGAAATGACCCATCAGACACCTATGGATTACCTGAACCGGCAGCGTATTGAGCAGGCCTGCTGTCAGCTTGCCACCACAGATGACTCTATCACCGAGATTGCCTACCGCAACGGTTTCAACGATCTGAGCTATTTTATCCGCACCTTTAAGAAATATAAAGGGATCACTCCCGGGAAATATAAAAGAAGATAGTTTTTGCATAAGACAGGCCGCAGATATTTCCTATCTCTGAAATATCTGCGGCCTTTACAGTATATTCATGGAACCTGGAAGAATTCCGTTCCGGCTGGCTTCCTGAAACATATATCAGGCTACGGTGCGTACAGGCAGAATGTACGGTTATCTTTGGTCAGTGAGCAGTATTTAACCATATCATATCAAAGCGATGCTCTTATTTTGCTTTTCTGTATGTTCATGAACATGTTTGTCAAAACAACTGCGTTCATATAAATAAGTCCGGGGGTATCCTGTGTACGCGTAGAACTCCGCTTTCAGAACTGACCTGCGCTGTCCGGAAATCGACAGCAGAATTCTTCTTTCTCAACATTCTTTCTCTTCTGTTTGTCTTATTCTAACAAAAAATGCGGTAAATTACAAGGTAACATAAGAACATTTCGCTCTACATTTTTCGACACCTTTTGCAACAGAGCTTCCTGTGAAAGACCTTGTATGGCAGTCTGGTAACATATTCTGCCTTTTTCTCTTAACTCATAATTATAACACATCTCAAGTCCAATTCCCATTTGTTACTAAAAAACCACAAAGTCATTCTCCCGGATCTTTCTGCTATAATAATAGATATAAGAAATAAGCCTGTTGTTTTGCTTCCACCACAATATTGTTATATGAAAGGAGAGATTACTATGTATAAACACAAAACCAGACATGGCAGAATGATTTTTTTCCTGATCCTCTTTACAGCAATCCTGTTACTGATTCCCCAGAACACCCATGCCCAGAGCAAAGGCTCTGCCAGACAAAAAACTGTGGCAGCTTTCCGTTCCTCCAAAACCACGCTGCGGGCCGGTTCCAAAGTTACCATCCGTTCCCTCATCACTCTGAAAGGCGGTAAAAATCTCACTATCAAAAAAGCAAAATCCAGCAATCCTTCCGTGCTGGCAGTTTCCGGTAATTATCTGATCCCGAAGAAAAAAGGTACTGCCACAGTCACTGCTACCCTGAACGGAGTCCGCCGAAAGATAACTGTCACAGTATCCTCTTCCACTCCTTCACCTAAGGATTTAAAAATCCGTGTTGTTGGTATCAAATATAAACCTGACAGCATGAAAACCTACTATACCCTGAAATTTACCAATACCTCCTCACGCACCATCACCACTGCCAAAGTCCGGATCGTCACAGGCTCCGGTATTTACGACCAGATGTACTGGACCAAAAATCTGAAGCTGAACCTGAAACCCGGTAAATCCACAACCAAAACATGCTTTATCCAGAATATGGTTCAGGCTCCGGATAAAAGTGATATTTTCCCTAAATGTCTGAAACTCAGTTGGAAATAGCAGATATCCGAACCGGCAGACACAGATCTCTTCATCATGGAAAACTCAGCTTTCCCGAAAGATTTCAAGGAATCTTTCCCCGTATTTTTCAAATTTATATTTACCTACGCCGGTAACTGTCAGCATGGCTTCCTGGTCTTTGGGTTTTATCATGCACATATGTACCAGGGTTTTGTCAGAAAATACAATATAGGGCGGCACCTTTTCATCTCTGGCGATCTCAGCACGCAGGGCACGGAGCTTCTGGAAAACCGGTTCGTCCCTCTCCCCAAGCTCTCCTGCTGAAAGTCTGGTCAGGCTGCCCTTCTTTTCCTTCGCAGTTTTTTTCTTCCTGATCCCGGATGGGTCATCTTTGCTGAGCTTCATTATCAGCTCTCCATCCGGCTCCAGAAGTTCCATGGATTTGCCTGTAAGCTTCACAATATTATATCCGTCATCTGAAAGCTTCAGATATTCCCGGATCAGCATAAAGTTAAATATCTGTCTCAGCCTGTAAAGAGGAACTGCCTTACAGGAGCCATAGGCCGGATTTTCTGTCATGTGGTACTGGCGCAGCTTCGCAGTATCTGCCCCTCTTAAAGTATCCAGGATCACAGTCACACCATATCTCTGACCAGATGAGCTTACACAGTCCAGAATGGAAACAGCCTGTTCTGTCACATCTTTTTCCTCAAATTCTGTCTGACAGTTGCTGCAGTTACCACAGTATCCTGTTCCATATTCCCCGAAATACCGGAGGATATAATCCCGCAGACAGTCATGGGTAAAACAGTAAAACGTCATTTTACGCAGGCGTTCCTGATCCCGCTCCTGCACAAAACGCCTTGTCATCTCATCAAGCTCCTGATCATCCTGGCTGTTTTCGATCATATACCGGTTTGTCACAACATCCTGGCCGCTGTAGAGAAGGATACAGTCGGAGGCTTCACCATCACGTCCTGCACGCCCGGCCTCCTGGTAATAGCTCTCCATGTTTTTCGGCATATTATAGTGGATCACATAACGCACATCTGACTTGTCGATCCCCATTCCAAAAGCATTGGTGGCAACCATGATCCTGCACCGGTCATAGATAAAGTCATCCTGGTTCTGTCTTCTCTCCTCATCAGAAAGCCCTGCATGGTATCTGGTTACGGAGGAGCCGTCTTTCAGGAGTTTCTCACATACATCCTCCACAAGCTTCCTTGTAAGGCAGTAGACTATACCGCTTTCATCCTGATGTGAGGAAACATACTCCCGAACTGCCCGGTATTTATCCCTTGGAGCCTTCACCTCAAAGAAAAGATTCTCCCTGTCAAAACCTGTGGTTGTCACCATAGGAGACTGAAGCTCCAGAAGCTGTGCAATATCCCCCTGCACTTCCTTTGTGGCAGTTGCAGTAAATGCTCCTACCACCGGTCTCGCCGGAAGGCAGTGGATAAACTGTGAGATCTTCAGATAGCTTGGCCTGAAATCCTGACCCCATTGGGATACACAGTGCGCCTCATCCACTGCGATCATGGAAATCCTGGCCTGCCTGGCAAAATCCAGAAACACATCTGTCATAAGCCGCTCCGGTGCCACATAGATGATCGGATATTTTCCGGCTTTCGCATAGCGAAGAGCAGTGTAATACTGCCCCTGTGTCAGGGAACTGTTCAGATATGCAGCGGAAATTCCCGCCTGGTTCAGACTTCGCACCTGATCCTTCATAAGAGATATTAACGGGGAGATCACCAGAGTGATCCCGGGAAACATCAGCGCAGGCACCTGATAACACAGGGATTTTCCTGCTCCTGTAGGCATCACGGATAAAACATCCCTGCCTGAGAGAAGTGCATCTATGACAGACTCCTGTCCTTTTCTGAACGTGTCGTACCCGAAATGGGTTTTTAGAATTTCCTGTTTTGTCATAAAAAATCTTTCTGTCCTTTCTGTCAAAATCTCAAATTCTGGTGTATGTTCTATCTTAACACCATGGAACTGTAAAATCCAGCATAAGAAAAACTCCTGCTTATCGGAACAATGCAGGATAATTTACAATAACATAAGAAATCCCCTTCTCCGTGTCCTATCTTTTACACAGAGAAAGGGAAATATTAATCTGTATTTATTTTATCTGTACTTATCTACAATGGCTTTCATCTGTGGAAGCTTCTGCTCCATGTCCCAAACCAGCTTAAACTGTGTTCTGCACCGATCCAGATTATGGCCTTCCCGATGTATGCGGAAATAGTGATCTCCCTCCAGATAGTCTGTAAGAAAACGGATTCCGCACTCAAAAGTCATAAGAACAGCTCCCATGGGAAGCATATCAAGTTCCGTATCTGTCAGCGCCCCGCCGCAGCCTTCTGTAAAGCCTCTGGTATAGGTCTCATAAAGCCTCAGATCACAGGAAACTTTTGACAGATCCTTTTCATCCTCTGCAGCAGTACTTGCGCCAAAACGGATAGAATCCCCAAAATCATTCACTGATAATCCCGGCATCACCGTATCCAGGTCGATCACACAGATAGCTTTGCCTGTGGCGTTGTCAAACATAACATTATTTAACTTGGTATCATTATGTGTAACACGGAGAGGAAGTTTTCCCCCGGTCTGCATATCCCAGAGAACATGGGAAAGTTCTTCCCGTTCAAATGCAAAATCTATCTCACGCTGTACCTGTGCCGCCCTGCCACAGCGGTCTTCTCTTACAGCTTTTCTCAGCTTTTCCATACGATCCGGAGTATTGTGAAAATCCTTTATGGTCTCATGAAGAGTTTCTGCCGGATAATCTGCCAGCATTCTCTGGAAATGTCCGAAAGCTACTGCACTTTCGTAAAAGTCCTCCTGGCTTCTTACCTGATCATAAGTTGCGGCATTTTCAATAAACAGATAGGTTCTCCAGTACTGGCCTTCTTCATCCACATAATATGGTCTACCTTCTCTGTCAGGCACAATGTTCAGAGTTTCCCTCTCCGGGTCGCCCCCTTTTTCCAGAATCTTTCTGCGTATCCAGGATGTGACGCCTTCAATATTCTCCATAAGTTCCACAGGCTTTGTAAATATCTCCTTGTTCATCTTCTGAAGGATATAGTGCTTCCCTGTATCATAAGTAAGCCGGTATGTCTCATTGATATGCCCACTTCCAAAAGGAATGCACTCTGTCAGATTTCCCTTAAAATCAAAGTCCCGAATCGTCTCTCTTAATTCCTGATCCATCTCATAAAACCTCATTCAGAATACTTAAACCATACTCAGCCAGACTGTGCCAGTCCGGACAGTTCCATAGTTGACATCCTTACTGCCACAGATGTATAGGCTTTTTTCATGGCAACATCAAAGCTTACCAGAAAAGCGCCATCCATCACATGGACCGCAATTGGATTTCCCTCCGGTCCACAGACAGCGATCACCGCCTGTTTGCCTCTGCGCAGCGCCTCCTGCTCTATCTTTTCAATCAGCTTCTTGGCACCGTCCAGGGTGATACGTCCCTGAATTCCCATACGTCTGAGAACTTCCTGAATCATAGCTGTATTCATCTGAGAACTGTTTTCATTCTGATCCATTGACCCTGCTCCTGCCAAACTGATATTTTTACCTGCACTCTCCTGTGTTTTGGAAATCTCTGTTTTCTCCAGGCTGCCAGATCCCATACTGCTTCCATCTGCATACCGATCCTCCACAGCAGCTTTCTCAGGCACCTCTGTAGCTTTCTCAGCCTTCTGCCTGTTCTCTGTCATATCTGCATATTCAGCCAGTACATAAAAATAATCGCACAGCCGGTTCATATACTTCTTGGTACCTGTATCCGTACCGAACTTCACACTCACTGCTGCCAGCTCTCTCTCCGCACGTCTTGCCACTGCACGGGTCACATTGATCTGTGCGGAAAGCCTGCTGCTTCCCGGAAGGACCTGCTCTCCTGCCGCCGGAAGTATTTCTTCCATCCGGTCGATCTCCTCCTCCAGGAGCTCAGTCCGGTCATCCCCAATCTTATACTCTCTGTTATATGGATCCTCAATTCCCTCCATAACACGGATCAGCGTCCTCTGGATCTTTTCCAGAACCCGCACAACATCCCCGTCCGCGATCATACACTTCACAAGCCCGATATTACTGGAAAGCTCATCCACCGCCCCCACCAGCCGAACCCGGTCATCAGACTTGGATATATTCTTCGTATGCACAAGGTTCGTAGTCCCCTTGTCTCCACCCTTCGTATAAATACTCATAAGGTGCACCTCTCAAACCATTTTCTAAAAAAATTTCTCCGATCTTCTTTTAACAACCCTCAACCATCAGACAGGCACTTGTCAGAATCCATCCCCGTCACACCATCAACGTTAAATACTTCCGCCAACTTTCCAGCATCCCCTTCCGCCTCCTCAACAACCAGGCGTCCGGCTCCAGGTCAGTTTCTTCCCGTCTTTCACAGTCAAGCACTCTTAAAAAAAGCCCGAAGGGTGTGCAGAGGGTCCGGGGCTTCGGACCCTTTGCGATTTCCCTTTGCGATTTTCATCATCTATCAAAATGACCACAATTTTGTATAAATCTTCACAATATCCTCTTTCTTCGGCACCCGGGGATTTGCTGCTGTACAAGCATCTGCCAGAGCCATATCTGCCATCTTATCAATAGCTGCAAAATAAGCATCTGGTGTGATCGTCTTCATCTCCTCGATCGTAAGCGGAATATTCATCTCCTTCTGCATAAACTGGATCCAGTTTACCAGGGATCTTACGCTCATAACCTCGTTATAATTGCTAAGTCCCAGAAGATGTGCAATATCAGAATATCTCTTCACTGCCGGAAGATATTCTTTCTGGCTTCTGCTTCGCTTGTTGATATTGGCATTATACTCAACAATATGGGGAAGAAGCATTGCATTGGCTCTTCCATGAGGAATATGGAAGATAGCGCCCAACTGATGAGCCATACTGTGTGTGATTCCAAGTCCTGCGGAGTTAAAGGAAAGACCTGCCATACAGGATGCTACGTGCATCTTCTGTCTTGCATGCATATCATTACCATCAACATATGCACGGTAAAGGAATACACCACAGATCTCAATGGCTTTCTCTGCAAGAGCAGATGTAAACTCATTATGGTTAATACTTACATAGGACTCAATGGCATGTGTCAGTACATCCATTCCGGTATCTGCTGTAATAGCAGGAGGAACACTTCTTACCAGCTCTGCGGAAAGAATTGCCTCATCTGCTGTCAGGCTTTCTGAGATCAGCGGATATTTCACATGAGCGTCTGTATCATTTACAACGGCAAAGGATGTAACCTCTGAACCAGTACCACTGGTTGTAGGAATGGCGATCAGGCCAACCTTTCCGTAATTATTGATCTTCAGTGCAAACTCACGGATAGCCTTGGACGAATCAATAGCAGAACCACCGCCAACTGCAACGATAGCCTCCGGCTGATACTCCAGGAATTTTTTAACGCCTTCTGCGATCTTTCCAACCGGTGCATCCGGTACAACATCGCAGAAAATATCAAACTCCTTGTCGCCTGCCCTTAAAGGTTCTGTGATCAGGTCGATCATCTTGCTTTTTACAACAAAGGGGTCTGTGATGACAAGTACTCTTTTATAAGGAATTTTTTTCAGTCGATCCAGAGAATCCTCTCCGAAATGTACGACTGTTTTCATTTCAAATGTGTTCATAGAAACTGCTCCTTTTTATCTTACCAGGCCAAGGGCTCTTTTGTCTGCCTTTCTCTGGCTTAATTCGGATATACGCACTTGATCTTCAGCTCTTCAAAACGGCTCAGCCATTTGTCGGATGGTTTTTTGTCTGTGATAACCACCTCTACATCCCGAAGCTTGCCTGCAACGGAAAAAGCCTTCTGATCAAATTTCGTGCTGTCAACTACCAGAATTCTTGATTTTCCCGAAGCGATCATGGCTTTCTTGGTTGTGCCAAAAGCTTCCTGGGATTCCATGATCCCAAGTTCTTCATTTAATGCTTTACAGGAAAAGATTACTTTGTCCACGTAATAGGAACGGATCACTTCCTCTGTCCTGGAACCAAGAAATGCCAGGTATCCCTCCTTCATCACACCTCCTGTCGAGATGATCTTCCAGCCGGATACATCGGAAAGCTCCAGCAGGATTTCCATGGAATTGGTAACAACCGTAAGACGTTCTTTTTCTTTAAGTGCCTTGGCAACAAACACTGCTGTTGTGCTGGCATCCAGAAAAATATGGTCTCCGTCATGTACCATACCTGCCACGATTTCCGCCATTTTCTGTTTTCCCTGAACATTCTGGTTTTTTCGGACATTAAAAGGAAGGTCTATACCGACATCCTCGTTTATCACCGCACCACCGTAACTCTTGGTTGCAAGGCCTTCTTTTTCAAGCTTGTCAAGATCACGGCGTATGGTTTCCTCAGAGACATTGTAAAGCTGGCTCAGTTCACTGACGACAACCTTTTTCTCTTCCTGTAATTTTTCGAGAATCAGATTTCTTCTTTCCAGTGCTAGCATAATTTCTGCCTCCTTTTTTTGATTTTACGGGATATCGTATTCCCATTCTAAGACAGCAGACAGATCAGTAATCCGTCTGCTGTCCTGTTATAATCCATATACGATTACAGAATAGTCTCGATCATTCTCTTGTCCGGATGGGCGATAACAGAAGAATCCATATACATGCCCTTCTCAGCTACAAGCTGCTTTGCGCTCTCGATGGAAGCTTCCACTGCGGAAACCTCTCCGGTAAGCAGCATGTAGGATTTACCGCACATACCTTTTGCAATACGAAGCTCAATGAGATCGACAATGGCTGTCTTGGCTGCCTGATCTGCCGCCTCGATAATAGAAGCTGCATCATAGGTCTCAAGGATTCCCAGAGCACTTACCTCCTCTACCTGTGTAGTTCCGTAAATAGCCGGGAAAATAGACTCATGTGGGTTACCAAGTACAAAGCTGTCAATGCATTTGTCCTCGTATGTTGTCACTGCTGCTTCTACAGCAGCCTTAACTGCGCTTAAATCTCCGGTGATAATTGCAATATATTTTCCCGGACATACTGTCTGCGCCTCCACGATCTCTACCTCAGATGTCTTAACCATGGCATCTGCTGCAGTGATACCAGCGGGTGTGGTTTTAAACTCAATCATTCCGATTGCTCTACTCATTTTCTGCACGTCCTTTCTAATTTCTTGCAATTACAACATGGCGGTCTGTCACTTCTGTAACCTTGCCACTGATGGTTGCATGAATTCCGACGCTTAATCCCTGTGCCGGCTGTGCGATCATCTGGCCTTCTGTTACCATGTCGCCAACTTTCACAACTGCCTGTGCCGGAGCTCCGATATGCTGGCTTAAAAGGACTTTAACCTTTCCTACACTTACCAGTTCCTCTTTAAGAGGTGCGTCCTTATCATACTTTGTAAGTCCGAGTCTTGCCATCAGGCGCTCCTCCGGAACCTTACGGTACTCTCTTGATTCCTGAACCGGTTTCGGCTGTACGCCCTGTGGCGGTCTGATTCCGGCTTTTCGAAGTCCGCCCTTCATATCCGCAAGAAGTGTTCTCGGTGCAAGGCTCTGAGGACACGCATACATCTCGCAGACACCGCAGGAACTGCAGAATGCTGAATTGATATAAGGATTTACATTTCTGAAATCCTGATTGGATGCTGCCATCATGAACATTGCCGGATCAATGGGATGTCCCAGATTGTGTCTCGGGCAAAGATCTGTACATGTGTGGCAATGACAGCAGATGGATGCTGCTCTTTTCAGATCTATAGAAGAAGTCCGCTGCTTCTTCATTACAATAACATGGTCCTTTGGAAGAACCAGGATTGCATTCGTTGTTTTGGTAACCGGGTCTGATCCGTTTCCGATACGTCCCATCATAGGTCCGCCTACGAAATATACCGGATCCTTTACTGTCACGCCGCCAGCCTGGGCAACTACCTCCTCCAGTGTACATCCCAGCGGAACTTTCACTGTTACAGGATCGTTTACCTCAGCAACAACGGAAACATATTTGGAAGTTACCGGTTTATGCTCTTCTACCGCGCGATAAACATTGTAGATAGTCTCTACGTTAAATACGGCTACTCCCTGCTCAATAGGCAGACCTCCCGGCCGTACTACTCTTCCGGTCGCCTCATAAATGAGAACAACCTCATCACCCATAGGATAAACCTCATCAAGAAGATGAAGCTTTACATTTGGGAATTCTTCAATATGCTGATTTAAGGCATTGATCGTCTGTACATATGATTTCTTGATTCCAATAATGGCCTGTGCAGCACCTACGGTCTCCGCAACCATATTGAAAGTTTTCAGTATTTCATATGCGTGCTTCTCCAATAACTGTCTGTGTAGCTTAAGTAAAGGTTCGCACTCTGCACAGTTCATAAGAATGGTATCTGCCTTGTCTGTAAGCTTCATGTATGTAGGGAAACCTGCACCACCTGCACCTACAATACCATTCTCCTGCATAATTTTCTGTAATTCTTTGATATCCATGGCGTTACTCCAATCCTGCACCATCATCTACGATACCTACAATGGCGGCATCCACCGGTGCTGTTTCTACGCCGCAGCCGATTCTTGCTGCGCTTCCTTGTGCCACCAATACATATTCGCCGATTCCCGCACCGATGATATCGATAGCAACAATCTGGCTGTGTTCGGCTGTCATATGATGCACCGGCTCAACAATCATGAATTTATTACCAATCAGTTTCTCGCTTTTACGTGTGGAAACAATGCTTCCAACCACCTTGCCTACAATCATATGAGCCTCCGTTTTTGTCCATATCCTCCAATAGGGATGCCTTTCAGCATCCCCGAAGGAGGAATATTTATTTGATAATAGTTACTGTATTGCCTGTGGCAATTCTTGCCGCATTTGCTTCATCTGTATCGATATGCATTTCCAGTGTAAAACTGTCGTCTACACGGATGGCTACATGATTAAAGATAGTTCCTCTCTCATTGTCAGCCTTAACAGAAACAATATCGCCGTCATGTACGCCTGCAGCCTGTGCGTCCTTGGGAGACATATGGATATGGCGCATAGCCACAATACATCCCTCTTTCAGATAGATCGCACCTTTCGGTCCTACAATGGCAACCGGAGCACTTCCTGCCAGGTCACCGGACATACGAACCGGTACTTTCATACCAAGACGAATAGCGTCTGTTGCAGAAACCTCAACCTGTGACTTGCTGCGGACAGGTCCGAGGATCCTTACATTCTCAATCGCACGGAGCTTAAGTCCCACGATGGTAACTGTCTCGTTGGAGGCAAACTGGCCGCCCATCAGATCCTTTTTCTTGGTAAGCTGATAGCCAGGTCCGAACAGTGCCTCAACATGCTCCTGTGTCAGGTGAATATGCCTTGCGGAAACTCCGATGGGAACCATAAAGCTGTTTCCCTTTTCTTCGTTTTTGTTAATTGCATCGATCACCATTTTTGTGATCAGTTCAATATTATTTGTTTCCAAGAGTACACCTGCTTTCTTTCCGGGTTCTCCCTTACGGATTTATTATTTAAGAACCGGAAGGATTTTCTCAACGTCTGTATGAGGTCTCGGAATTACGTGTGTAGCTACAAGCTCTCCAAGTCTGGATGCTGCTGCGCTTCCGCTCTCTACTGCAGATTTAACTGCTCCTACATCTCCACGAACCATAACTGTTACAAGTCCGGATCCGATTTTCTCTGTTCCTACTAATGCAACATTAGCTGCTTTGCACATCTGGTCAGCTGCCTCGATTGCTGCTGTAAGTCCTCTGGTTTCAACCATTCCTAATGCTTCCTGTGTCATGATTTTTTCCTCCTTATGAAATACTGTTCCACGAATTTCTTCTTTTACTGTTTCTTTTTTTATTGCCGTTTTCTTCGATGTTTCTGTAGTTTTTGCCGCCGTTCCAGCTGCTGCAGTTTTTGTTTCATTTGACGTTTCTTTCTTCACAGCAGTTTTTGCTTTTGAAGCTGTACTCCTTGTTC